>JAFDDA010000213.1 GCA_019311105.1 Deltaproteobacteria bacterium | reverse complement strand
TGGTTCGGTCGAACCGTCCGTTGCACCCTGTGCGGCCGATCACGGCAATCGGGTCAGGTACGCTCGCGGCGGCTCATCCTGGTGATGAATCGATGGGTCCAGCTCTTCCGATGAGGCAGGAAGGGCTCCATTTTCGTGGGCACCCGTAGAAACTCTTGCAGCACCCTGCGATGTTCTTGCACACCGTTCTCGTCTTGGTCGAACACCTCTCCCACGAACTCGAGGCCTCGGCGCTTCGTCGGGAAAGGACATCGATCGAAGAACTCGTCATGGACGGCCGCGTTGCGCCGGACCCTGCGGTAGATCACGTCCCGAAGAAAGAACTGGTCCACCTGATAGAGGTCTTTCATGGAGACACCATCCGTGGAGTAGGCCTCGATGAGTTCGGACATGTCGGGTAGAACGCCCTGCTTGTAACCCCACATCCCGCCCAGGATGGGAGCACCATGCCAGGGGTGGTCGCGCATGATGTGGACGCCGTGGCGTGACTCGAGCCACTCGTTGACGGCCTCCTTCTCCCTTCTCGAAAGCCGAGAGTCGGTGTCCCTGGAAACCATTACCTGCACGTCCGGGTCGCTACAGGGCTGGAAGCGCCAGAAGAGAGATCTCCAATCGCCCGGTTCTTGCATTCGAACCATCTCGACGTTGGGGAACGCAGCAAGCGTGCGGACGATGTGCTCGGGTGTGGAAGTGCCCACGTAAAATCTGCAGACCCACCCTTCATAGAGGGTCTGAGCGAGCTCGGCATTTCGGATGGCGCCGACGGTATATTTCGGGTTGTCACTCCAGAGTGAGAACGACAGCACGTTTTTCATCAGAAGGATCCCAGAGATGTGTTGCCACAGAAACTGAGGGAGCGGCCTCGCGCTCGACGACCTCCGTGTGACCACGGTCGCGAGAGAGCTTCGGACGATCTCGCTCGCAACCAACACAACCTTATCGGACGGCTAACCTGCATGTCATGAAGATCCTGGGCGGCCAGGCCTGGGTTGATTCCCCAAGCGGTATCGGGGATGGTGCGTTCGCGCAGTCGGAGGGGCCGTGACGTTAGAAGCGGGAAGGGCGGGTCCGGAGGGAAGCGGCGCCGCCGGGGCTCGCGAACCCGTGCGTCGGATCTGGATCGAGTGCACCCGCACCTACTTCCGAGGGGGCAACACCGGCATCCAGCGGGTCGTCCGGAACGTGGTCCGCGAATCCGTCGACGCCGGGCCCCGCCGCGGGGTCGCCTGCCAGCCGCTCGTGTGGGCGGGCTTCGGCGCCGTGCGGCCGCACCGCGCTCTTCGGGTCCGGGGCCACTGGGTCTCGGAGGTTCGCGACGTCCTGATGGCCGCGCTCGGCGCGGTCGGGGGTGCGGCCAAGCGGGTGGTGCCGCTCCGGCTCTGGGGATGGCTGAGCGGCCTCGCCGAAGGCCGCGGCCGCCTGAGACGGTTTCGCACCTGGCTGCTCGACTGGCTCCGCCCCGCGATCCATCACCTGGCCGGGGTCGCCGCGTTCCCCTTCGAGTTCCTCGGACGCCGGACCGTCGACCTCGGGCCCGGTGATCTGCTGCTGCTGCTCGATGCGGGCTGGGGGATCGCCGGGATGGAACGCATGATCGCCCGGGCGCGTGCGCGGGGTGCGCGCGTCGGGCTGGTGGTGCACGACCTCATCCCGATCGACCATCCCGCGGTCTGCTCCTTCTCCACGCGCAGCTTCGGAACCTGGCTGGACGCAGCCCTCGAGTCGGCGGACTTCGTGGTGAGCGTGTCGGATGCGACGCGGGCCCGGCTGCTCCGACATTGGGAAGAGCAGGGCCGGCGTCCGGCCGATCTGCCGACCGGTGTCTTCCGCCTCGGCGCCGAGCTCGACCTCGCCGGCCAGGGCGGAGGGGTGCGGCTCGCCCTGGGGCAGGTGCTCGACTCCGAGTCGCCGCTCTACCTCTCGGTCGGGACGCTCGAGCCGAGAAAGAATCACCGACTGCTCCTCGATGCCTTCGAGGGTCTCTGGGCGGAAGGCAGCGACGCCCGGCTGGTGCTGGTGGGTCGCGCGGGCTGGGGCTGGGAGTATCTGCGCGACCGCATCCAGGCCCATCCCGAGCGCGGCCGGCGCCTGTTCGTGTTCGAGGATCTGAGCGACGCCGAACTCGCCCGGCTCTACGAGAGAGCGACCGCGGTGGTGTGCGCCTCCTTCGCCGAGGGGTTCGGTCTGCCCGTGGTCGAGGCGCTGACTCGGGGTGTGCCGGTGTTCGCGAGCAACATCCCCTCCCATCTAGAGGTGGGCGGGAAGCACTGCGTCTACTTCGATCACCGCAGCCCCTCGAGCCTTCTTCGCGCGCTCACGGACTTCGAGGCGCGGGGTCTGCCCGACCACGTCAAACCCGCCGAGACCTTCCGTTGGCCCGACTGGTGGGAGAGCACCGTGGAGCTGCTGGACGAGACGCTGCGCTTGGCCTCGCCGCGCCCCCGGCCCGAGCGCTAAACCCGCAGCTTCAGGTTCGAGAAGCACGAGTCTGGAGTCCGTGTCAGCCGGGGTTGCGTTCGCCGCGGCCCGACAGCCCGGCCCCGGCCGCGATCCGCCGCGCCCAGTAGAGCGCTTCGACGCGCGCGATCCGCGGCCAGGCCGCGGGTTTCGGCTCGTCGGAAAACCCCTTGGCCCGATGGCGCTCGAAGACCCGCCAGCCGTGTAGGTAGGCGCGTTCGGAGTTCTGGCGGCGGTACGTCGAGTCGGCTCGCGTTCCGAGCTTCGAATAGTGGCGATGCTCGAACTGGACGTGTCGCGCATCGATCACCTTTCGACGCGATCGGGCGACCTCGGTTAGCTCGTCGTCTGCGTACATGGAGAGATAGTCGGGGTGGTAGACGTAGCCGAGCGACTCATAGAAGCGGCGGCCGAGGATCGGAAGGGTCATGAGCGCGTTGTCGATCCCGTCGGCGACCCAGACGGCGCGGTCGAGGTCTTCGCCGAGGAGGTCGGCGATCGTTTCGTCCCAGGCTTCGGGGCAGCCGAAGTCGTCGGAGACCACCACCAGTACGTCGCCGCTCGAGGCGCGCGCAGCGCGGTTCGTGGCGTCGACGATCGAGCGGTTCTCGCCGACGAGCAACCGCACGTCCCGATTCTCTGCGAGCTTGCGATAGCCCTCGAGGTCGGGGTCGTCGGCGTCGACGCTGAGCAGGTATTCGAGCGCGTGCTGGCCGCTCGCCTTCTCCCGCCACTCGTCGATGGCACGGGCCGCCAGGGTGAGGCGCCGGCGCGAGGGGTGGAGCAGGCTGAATCGCATGG
>JAFDDA010000125.1 GCA_019311105.1 Deltaproteobacteria bacterium | reverse complement strand
TCGGTGCTGACGGCGCTCTCGGACCGCATCCGCGGGCTCTGCGACGAGGCGATCGAGAGCGCTCGCAGTGACGGCCGCAAGACCGTCAAGGACCGCGACTTCTCCGCCTAGGGATACCTCTGCAGGGATTCCCTAGGCGCAGCTCAGCGCTCCGCTTGATGGGTCAGAACGAGTTCTTCGAACGGTTCGAGCGGAGCGGACGATGCAGCTACTGGACGGCAAGCGGGCGATCTTCTTCGACCTGTTCGACACCCTGATCCGGATCGACGAATCCCGACTGCCCGGCCATCGGGTGGATGGACGCCGGATCTACACCACCGTGCCGCTCGTACACGAGCAGCACCTGGCCGAACGCGACGTCTCCACCGAAGACTTCGTCGCCGCCCTCCGCGAGACCGCCAGAGAGATCTCCCGCGAGAAGCGCGCGAGCCTCGACGAGGTGCCCGCGGTGGAGCGCTGGCGGCGCGTGGTGGCGCGCCTCGAAGTCGCCGAGGGCAGCGAGGGCGAGGCGCTCGCGGCCGGCCTGGCCGAATCCCACGCACGCGCGCTGGCGGCAGCCGCGGTCCCGGTGGAACAGGCGCGCGAGGTCCTCGAACGCGTCATCGAGCGCGGCGTCGACCTCGCCTTGATCTCGAACTTCGATCACACGCCCGCCGCCGACTGGATCCTCGAAGGTACGGGGCTCGCCGACCTGATCGAAAAGCGTGTGATCTCCGAGGCGGTGGGGGTGCGGAAGCCCGATTCGCGGATCTTCCACGAAGCCCTCGAGCACTTCGGCCTCGAGCCCGCCGATTGCGTGCATGTGGGGGACCAGGCGCGCGCCGACGCGTGGGGTGCCGGCCAGCTCGGCTTCCGCACGGTTTGGATCAGCCGACACACCGAGCCGTACCCCGAGGCGGAACACCCGCCAACCCTCACGGTCACACGGCTGGCCGACCTCCTGATGCATCTCTAGAACCCATCTCATAGACCCCTCGGTCGGGATCTATGAGAGGGGTCCTAGCGGGACTCAGCCCTCGTACTCGATCTCGATCACCACGAAGCTCGCGTCGCCCTTCGGCCGCCGGACGCTGACCTCGTCGTCGAGGCGCTTGCCCATCAAGGCGCGGCCCATGGGTGACTCCATGCTGATGCGCTGCTCACTGGCGTCGGACTCGTCGGGGCCGACCAGGCGGTAGCGCTGCGTCTCGCCGTCCTCGTCCTCGAGCGTGACCCAGGCGCCGAAGAAGATGCGTTCGCGGTCGTCGGGGGGCTCCCCGACCACGGTCAGCGCCTCGAGGCGCTTCGTGAGGAAACGCACGCGTGAGTCGATCTCTCGCAGCCGCTTTTTCCCGTAGATGTACTCGGCGTTCTCGGAGCGGTCGCCCTGGGCCGCCGCATCGGAGACCTCGCGCGTGACCCGCGGGCGCTCGACCCGCCAGAGGTGGTCGGCCTCGGCCTCGAGCTTCGCGTAGCCCTCGGGCGTGATGTAGTGCTTGCGCTCTGCCACGGTGGCTTGATAGCAAACAGGGATGGGTTCCAACTCGCAGCCGCCCACGTCGCAACGCACCGGCGTGGCCGAGGTCACGGCGGCACTCGACGCAGGCGAAGCGATTGGTCGCATCCTCGTGGAGCGCGATGCCAAGGGCGAGGTCTCGCGGCTCGTAGCGAGGGCACGTGGGCTCGGCATCCCGGTCGAGCCCGCCAGCAGCGGCGACCTGCGCCGTCTCTCCCTCGGCCCTCCCGCACCGATCCTCGCGCTCGTCGGCCGCGACGCCGGGGCGAGCGCCGAAGACGTCTTCGGACTGCCCGGCGCCAAGTGGCTGCTCGTGGGGGCCGCCTACCCGGGAAACGTCGGAGCGGCCTTGCGCACCATGGAGGTCGCGGGGGCCGCGGGCGCGTTCGTCGATGCCGAGCTCGATCGCGCCGGGAGGCGTGCCGCGCTGCGCACCTCCATGAATGCAGAACGGTTCATGCCGATCTTCTGGGAGGGCGCCGACCCGGTGGTCGCGCAGGCCCGGGCGGCCGGGCACACGATCGTTGGCGTCGAGGACGTCGGCGACCGCGCGCCGTGGGAGGTCGACCTGCGCGGGCCGGCGCTCTTCGTGGTGGGCGGCGAGGATCGGAGTCTGTCGCCCGAGCGGCTCGCCGCCTGCGACGCGGTCGTGCGCTTGCCGATGCGAGGCTTCGTCCCCTGTTACAACCTGCAGGCCGCCGTCGCGGCCGTGGCGCTCGAACGGATTCGGCAGGAAGCCGCGCCCAGCGGGCCCGGGAGCGGTGCTCCCTCCGAGGGATAACCCTCCGATTTCGCGCGTTGTTCGCGACTTCCAGGCCTTTTACCGAAGTTTCACACGCTCACGCCCCGAGACATCGAGCGACTCCTTATCTTGCCGCCTCTCGCAGGCGCGAAGCGGTCCCTTGCCTTGCCGCCTCTCGCGAGAAGGAGCCTCCGTGTCGGCGGAACCGATCCAGACCGAAACCCCCGCCGTGTTCGACACCCACTCCCAGGCCGATGGCCAGTGGAACGAGCTCGACTGGGTCCCCACCACCGTCTATTGGGGCATCCACGTGCTGGCCCTCGGTGTCCTGCTCGTCGGACCCTCCGCAACGGACCTGATGTTGCTGGCCGGCGCGTTCTGGGTCCGGCTGTTCTTCATCACCGGCGGCTACCACCGCTACTTCTCGCACAAGAGCTACAAGACGAGCCGAGCCTTCCAGTTCTTCCTCGCCTTCATGGGGACGACCTGCGTGCAGAAGGGGCCGCTCTGGTGGGCATCGATGCACCGCCATCACCATCGGTTCTCGGATCAACCCGAAGACGTCCACTCGCCGCGCCAGAAGGGCTTCTGGTATGCGCACCAGGGCTGGATCGAAGACCCCGCGTGGCAGGCGACGCGCCTCGAATACATCCCCGACTTCGGCAAGTACCCCGAGCTCCAGTTCCTGAACAAGTGGCACGTGCTCGGCCCGGCCGCGCTGATCACACTCTGTGTGGCGGTCGGGGGCTTCTCGGGCTTCCTCTGGGGCTTCTGCCTCGCCACCACGATGCTCTGGCACTCGACCTACACCATCAACTCGCTCTCCCACCGTTGGGGCAGCGCGCGCTATGACACGGGCGACGACAGCCGCAACAACGGGTTCCTCGCCCTGCTGACCCTCGGTGAGGGCTGGCACAACAACCATCACCGCTATCAGGCCTCGGCGCGCAACGGCTTCTATTGGTGGGAGGTCGACATCACATACTACGTGCTGCTCGGCCTCGAAAAGTTCGGTCTCGTCTGGGCTCTGCGGAAGCCGCCCGAAGCCGTGCTGGCCGAGGGCCGTGGCGTGCTGCCCGAGCGCACGGCGGCGTAGCTTCCGACGCTTCCCTCCCGGCCTCCTGCCTGATAGAACGGGGCGGGAGGTTCCATGAACCGCGCACTTTCGATCCTGCTGCTCGCTCTCGCGGCGTTCGCGCCCGGTGCTGTCTGCGCCGATGTCGAACCGAGCCATCGCTTCCGCGAGATGGCGCCCGGGGTCTACTTCGCATCCGGGACTGGAACGGTGACCGTCTTCAGCAACGCCATGGTCGTCGTGAACGAAGACCACGTGGTCGTCGTGGACTCTCACGTCACACCCGACGCGGGCCGCGCCCTGGCCGACTCCATCGCGACGCTCACCGACAAGCCCATCCGCTATCTCGTGAACACCCACTTCCACTTCGATCACGCCCACGGCAACGCGGGCTTCCCGGCAGAGGTGAAGGTGCTGGGGCACGAGATCACGGGGGAGCGGCTCCGCCAGGACGTGACGAAGGAGCCGATCTTCCAGGTGGCCGGAAGCGCGGAGAGTGTCGCGTTCCAGGTGGCGGAGGCCGAGGTCGCGCTCGAGAAGGCACCCGAGGCCGAGCGGCCGGCCGCCGCGCGGCAGCTCGCGACGCTGAAGCGCCATCACTCGGCGGTGAAGGCTCTCTCCATCCGTCCGCCGGACTTGACCTTCGACCGACGCCTCACCCTGCGGGAAGGCGGGCGGGAGATCCAACTCCTTTTCCTCGGCCGCGGGCATACCGGCGGCGATGTGGTGGTGTACCTGCCGGCCGAGAAGATCCTCTTCACCGGTGACCTCCTCCAACCCGGCGCGCCCTTCCTGGGCGACGGCTATCCTGACGAATGGGTGCTGACACTCGGCGCCGTCGCCGCGCTGCCATTCGACTGGGTCCTCCCTGGCCACGGCGAGCCCTTCCAGGATCGAGCCGTAATCGAAACGGCGAAACGTTTCCTCCTCGAGTTCACGGCGGAGGTGCGCGGGTTGCGCGCCGAGGGCCACGACGCGAAGGCCGCCGCGGCTCGGCTGAAGCTCGAGGGCTGGCACGATTACCTCGGGGCGGTCCTCAGCCTCCCGGCGGTGATGGAGCTCCAGGTCCAGCGCCTCTACGACCTCGATGCCGGGGCCGCCCGCTGACACGAAACCCTTTCGCGACGACGTTTGAGTCGCTCTGCTGACAGCACGGCGTCAGTAGGATCGAGTATCCTGGGTGCCGATGGAGCTCGATCACGTCCACATCCAGGGCGCGCGCGAACACAACCTCAAGTCGGTCTCGATCCGGATCCCCAAGAAGAAGCTCGTGGTGCTCACGGGCGTGTCGGGGTCCGGGAAGTCGTCGCTCGCGTTCGACACCCTCTATGCAGAAGGCCAGCGGCGGTACGTCGAGAGCCTGTCGGCCTACGCGCGCCAGTTCCTCGGGCAGATGGAGAAGCCGCGCTACGACCACATCCGCGGGCTCTCGCCGACGATCTCGATCGAACAGAAGACCACGGGGACGAACCCGCGCTCGACGGTGGGCACGATCACCGAGATCGCCGACTACCTGCGCGTGCTCTATGCGCGGATCGGTGTGCAGCACTGTCACCAGTGCGGGCGGCCCGTCGCCGGGCAGACGGCCCAGGCCATCGCCCAGGAACTCGCGGGCCGAGCGTCGGGCACGCGGCTCTGGCTGCTGGCTTCGCTGCTCGTGAACCGCAAGGGCGAGCACCGCGAGCTGTTGGCCGACGCGCGCGCCCAGGGCTTCACGCGCCTGCGGGTGGACGGCGAGTTCGTCGAGAGCGAGGCGACAGAGGCCCTCGACAAACGCCGCAAGCACACGGTCGAAGCCGTGGTCGATCGCGTGGTCGTGAAGAAGGGCGTGCTCGCGCGCCTCGTCGACTCGGTAGAAAGCGCCTTGCGCGTGGGCAAGGGCACCCTCATCGCCTGGACCGACGAGGGCGGCGACGAAGTCTTCTCGGAGCACCTCGCCTGCGCGCGTTGCGGGATCTCCTTCCCCGAACTCACGCCCCAGGCCTTCTCGTTCAACAGCCCCCAGGGCATGTGCGTCGAGTGCAACGGGCTCGGAACGATCGTGGCCATCGATCCGGCGCTCGTCATCCCCGACGAGACGCTCACCATTGCCGAGGGCGCCGTCAAACCCTGGGGCGAACTCGGCGCGCACCGCACGGGTTGGTCGAGTCGCCTGCGTCTGCGCGTCTGCAAGAACCTGAAGATCCCGCTCGACAAGCCCTGGCGGCGACTCACCAAGAAGCAACGCGAGCAGATCTGCCAGGGGACGGGCGAGCGTCGCTACCCCATCCAATGGGAGAACGGCGAGATGCGCGTCCGCTTCGAGGGCGTGATCCCGCGCCTCATGCGTGTCTTCCGCAGCACGCGCTCGGATCGGATGAAGCGCTGGTATCAGCAGTTCCTCGCCACGACGCCCTGCGGGACGTGCAACGGCACCCGCCTGCGCTCGGAGAGTGCGGCCGTGCGCGTCGCCGACACGACTTTGATCGACGTCACACAGATGACCGTCGACGATGCCCACGCCTTCCTGAAGGACATGAAGCTCGACGGTGCGGCGCGCAAGATCGCGGTCGAGCTGCGCAAAGAGATCGTGGCGCGCCTCGACTTCCTGATCTCGGTGGGGCTCTCCTATCTCTCGCTCGATCGGCCAGGCCCGTCGCTCTCCGGCGGCGAGGCCCAGCGAATCCGGCTCGCCAGCCAGGTCGGCTCGGAACTGACCGGCGTGATCTACATCCTCGATGAGCCCTCGATCGGGCTGCATCAGCGCGACAACCGCAGGCTCCTCGACACGCTGTGCCGCATGCGCGACATCGGGAACACGGTGGTCGTCGTCGAGCACGACGAAGAGACGATCCGCACCGCCGACCACGTCATCGACTTCGGGCCGGGTGCCGGCGTGGCGGGTGGCCACGTGGTGCATGCCGGGACGCCCGCGAGCCTCGAGAAGAGCAAGAAGTCGATCACGGGGGCCTACCTCTCCGGGCGGAAGAAGATCCCGCTGCGCGAGACGCGGCGTGAGCCGACCGGCTGGGTGAAGGTCCTGGGCGCCCGCGAGAACAACCTGCGCGAGCTCGACGTCGAGTTCCCCTTGGGTGTCCTCACGGCGGTGACCGGCGTCTCGGGCGCGGGCAAGTCGACGCTCGTCAACGACATCCTCTACCCCACCCTCTCTCGGCAGCTCCACGGCAGCACGCGACGCGCCGGACGACACGCTGGGGTGTCGGGGGTCTCACAACTCGACAAGGTCGTCGGCATCGACCAGCGGCCGATCGGTCGCACGCCGCGCAGCAACCCCGCCACCTACATCAAGGTCTTCGACGCGATCCGTTCGTTCTTCGCGCAACTCCCGGGTGCGCGCGTGCGCGGCTACAAGCCCGGGCGCTTCTCGTTCAACGTGAAGGGCGGCCGTTGCGAAGCCTGCCAGGGCGACGGCGTACGCAAGATCGAGATGCACTTCCTCTCGGACGTGTACGTCCGCTGCGAAGCCTGCAACGGGCACCGCTTCAACGACGCGACCCTCGAGGTCCGCTTCAAGGGCAAGTCCATTGCCGACGTGCTCGAGCTGACCGTGGCCGAAGCCGCCGAGCACTTCGCCGCCCATCCGAAGGTGCGCGCGCCCCTCGAGCTGTTGATCGACGTCGGGCTCGACTACCTGCAGCTCGGGCAGCCCTCGCCGACGCTCTCGGGGGGCGAGGCCCAGCGCATCAAGCTCGCTCGCGAGCTGTCGCGACGTGCCACGGGCCGGACGCTCTACATCCTCGACGAGCCGACAACCGGGCTCCACTTCGAAGACGTGCGAAAGCTCCTCGGCGTGTTGCAGCGCCTGGTGGATGCGGGCAACACCGTCACCGTCATCGAGCACAACCTCGACGTCATCAAGACCGCCGACTGGGTGATCGACCTCGGCCCCGAGGGCGGGCCTGCGGGCGGGGCCCTCGTGGCCCAGGGAACTCCCGAGCAGGTGGCGCGCGTCAAGGCATCCCACACCGGGCGCCACCTCGCGCCGCTCGTCCGGGCCACCGCGAAGAGCGGCCGGCGATCGAACTCGACCGCGACCCGCAGGAAGCGAAGCCGCTAGCCGCTGTGGTCCACGTCGAGCGGCTCGTCATCGCCGTCGCGCTGTTGTCGTTCGCATTCGGCGGCTACTTCTGGATCGGTACGAGCACCGACCCCGCCGCGGCCGCGAGCCTCGCCACGCCCATCGACGCGTGGATCCCGTTCATCCCCGAATCGCTCTACGTCTACGCCCTCGCCTACGTCCTGATCACGCTGCCCATGTTCGTGGTCGACAGCCCGGCGCTCTTCCGTCGCATGGCCCTCGCCTACGCGACGATGGTCGCCGTCTGCCTCGTCTGCTTCCGCTTCTTTCCCGTGTCGGGTGCGGAGTTGCGGCCCGCGATCGAGGGCGTCGAAGCCAGCGAGTTCGTTCTCTGGGGCCTGCGGATGAACTATGCCCTCGATCCGCCCATGAACCTCTTCCCCTCGCTCCACCTCGCGGGGGCGACCATCGCCGCCCTCGCCGCGGGCAAGGCTCGGCGCGCCTACGGAGTGATCGGGTGGGTCGCGGTCTCCGCCGTGGCGGTGTCCGTCTGCACGGTGAAGCAGCACTTCTGGGTCGACGCCGCCGCCGGCGTGGCCCTGGCGCTCGGCGTCCATGCCGTCTTCCTGCGGTCCTACGAGGTCCCCCCCAACGAATGTGCCGGTCGCGGCACAGCGTCCCTGGCAGGCTTCTTCACGCTGGTCGCAGCGGCCTATGGGGCTCTCTACGTGGCCTACCGGCTCGGCTTCGAGCCCTGGCTGGGGTAAATCCCCGACCGGCTCGGCGGCCCGAAGCTCTCGGGCCTACCCCCACACACAATGGTTAAACCTCGCCGGGCATTCGTTCGATGAGAACGTCATGGAAGCCTTGCAGCCTTGCCAACAGGCGGATCGCGTGTCGGAGCTGATGACACCCAAGCCAGTCACGGTTTCGCCGGAGACGCCGGTGGGCGAGGTGTTCGAGCTGATGGACGAGCGTCGGATCCGCCACATCCCGGTGGTGGACGACGAGGGCGAGCTGCAGGGGATCGTCTCGCAGCGGGATCTTCTCGGGCACGCGGGCGCCGGAGTCCATCCCACGCAGAGCGATTGGGACGGGGCGACCGCCGCCGGGGTGATGAACGAAGCCGTCGACACGGTTTCGTCCGAGTGCTGTGCCGCGGAGGCCGCGCGACACATGCTGCGCACCAAGCGCGGGTCGCTGCCGGTCGTCGACCGCAAGCTCCGCGTCGTCGGCATCGTCACCGAAGCCGATTTCGTGCGGCGCGCCATGCGCGGCCAGCCGCCCTGTACCTGCGGCGGCGTTCACAGCGGAATCTAGGCAGGCCTCTCCCTCAGGAGAGAGCGAGCCTCGGATCGAACCACTCCAGGATGCGACCGTTCTCTTCACGCGGATAGGTGTGAGAAAGGTCCGCCACTTCGCGGAAGAGCACGTCGGCCCCGTTCTTCACGAGCAGATCGCGCGCCTCGCGCGCCAGGGCCACGGGGAACATCCAGTCGAGCGTTCCGTGCACGAGGTAGATGCGTTTGCCACGGGCGCGAGCAAGATTTCCATTGCTGATGTTCGCCGGATGCAACACCCCCGACACCGGCGCGAGTGCCGTGTAGGGTGCGTCCTCCGCGAGCCCTGCGAGCAGGGTGAAGGTCGCGCCGTCCGAGAGCCCGGTCAGCAGGATCCGCTCGCGGTCGAGGCTCCAACTCTCGGCCACCCAGTCGATCATCGAGCGCAGCGCCGGCCCATCGAGGTCTGCTCCGTTGAGCGCCCAGGTCGTATCGCGTGATGTCGGGGAGAGGAGCAGGAAGCGGCGGCTGCGCGCCTCGCGCAACCACGTCCACAAGAAGTCGCGCCCGTGGCCGAAGCCCCCGTGCAGCGCCACCACCAACGGAAGCGGTTCGGCCTCGTCGTAGGAGTCGGGGACATAGAGGTGGAAACCGCCGCGGCCCTCGGGGTCCCCCGCGACTTGCAGGCCCGCCTTCTCGGGCGCCGGCTCCGGCGCCAGCTCGGCGGCGCGCGGCCGCGCTGCCGTTTCGAAGAAGAAATCGGAGATTGGCGGGAAGACCCGGCGGAACGGAAAGAGCGCCTCCTGCGCGCGAGCGTGCAGCTGCATCGCCTGGAGGATGCGCGGTGCGGCGGCCTGGGGCGGTGCGGGTTCGGCGAAGGCCTCCAGTGCGCGCCCGGCCATCGTGACGACGTGAGACCAGTGGCGATGGAGATCGGCGAGATCCGGCGGCGGTTCGATCGCCGCGAGTGTGTCGCGTGATTCGGCAAGGGCCGCGAGCCGCGGTGCGATCTGCTCGCGCAGGCCGTCGATCTCCGGGGGATGGAGCCGGCGGAACGCGACCTCGAGCGCCGCCAACCCGCTCAGCAACGCGGTGCCGGAATCCGCCACCTTCGCTTGCCAGACCGCTTCGACACCACTGGGCTTCATCGCAGCCGAGCATAGGGCAGGTTGTGAAACGGGTTCTAGGGGCTCAGTGGCCGCCGACGTGACGGCAAGCTGTTGGCCCGAGTAGAAGTTGCATGATGCCACAAGAAGTTGGTTAGCCCCGCGATAGGCGGTCCGCTGCAACCCCTTGTGAAGCTAAGCTAAGCGGCGTTACTGCGAGCTAGGTCGAATGAACAACAATCGGATGAAGCCGATGGCGGTGTAGCCAAGGCAGCTGAGTAGCCCGTAAAGGAGAAGCGGGGCACTTGCACGCCCCGC
>JAFDDA010000045.1 GCA_019311105.1 Deltaproteobacteria bacterium | reverse complement strand
CCACCACCGCACTCCTCCTGGCCTGCGCGCTGCTCCTTGTCACTCGCCGCACCTACGACCGGCGTGCGCCCGCTCCTGTCCCTCGGCCCAGGCCCTTTTTGTCCTCGGGAACCCCTGCCATGGACCCCTCATACGAAGGGTGCCCAAGGGGGTGAGCCCTTCCCTTTTCCCTCAGCTCATTGTGCGGGCAGCACAGTCGGCGACCTCGAGCGGGTGGGACCCCTTGGGGTAGGCGCCGCATAGGGCCGTGGTGGCGAGCCACTCAGTCCTTCGGACCTTCCTTTAGCTCAGAGCCAATGAACTCTTGAAACGGTGGTGAGAAATCCGAGGAGTGGCGACGCCAATACTCACGCCCGCCGGGTGCCCGGAGCAAGCGAAGGACCGAGACGCCGTTGGCCATGAATGTCTCGCGGTCGGTGATACCCAGGCGGTACTCATGGTGAGAGTCGTTGGCCTGATTGACAAGCATGGAGAACAGGAAGGCGAATTGGGTCTGCTCATCGACTTCCAACGAATCAAGATCGACCAGCCCGCGCGTAAAAAGGGATGCCGTCTCCCTGTTCCCCCCGATTACAGCTGAGTAACTCTGCGTCTGAGCCGATATACGTCCGCGAGACTCTGAGCGGATTGCATTCGTGTTCGCACGGATCTGAACAGCGAGGTAGGCAAGAGTTACCACCGTGGCAATCGCCGCGACCAACTCGCCAAGGCTGCCGAGGTCCTGGATTGTCACTTCCCGCCGCCTAACGGACTAGGGGCTCAGCTGCGGCCGACATGGCGGCAAGCTGTTGGCCCGTGTAGAAGTTGCATGATGCCACAAGAAGTTGGTTGATCTCCGCGTTAGGCCGTCCGCTGCAACCCATTGTTAGGCGGCGGGTGGGTCGGAAGGTCGGAGGATCTCCTCAACCGCCACACGAATCGCGGGGGCCTGTCGCTCCTTGTACGCAGCCCACCAAGCCGCTCCCCCAGGTGCGCCAAGGAACGCACGGAGGTTTTCCCGGTGACCTCCTGCTCCATGGTCGTCTCGGTAACCCAAAAGAGCTTGGTCCGCGATACTCCCGGAGAACGCTCCAATGAAGCTCCCCATCAGCATGTCGAATCGGACCTTGTCGTCCTCTTGCAGCGAGTCGCGATCGCGAAGTCCCTCTCGAAAGACTCTCGCCAAATCCGAGTCCTGAGCAATCGCGAGGATCGTCGGCGTCGGAGCGTTGACCGCGAAGCGGTTCGCTTCGGCCGTGGCGAGCAGATTGCTTCGCCGGATCTGTGCGGCCAAGTAGAGCAGCGTCACGATCACCGCCAGGCCGCCCACGAAATCGCCCAGGTTGCCGAGATCCTCAAGCACCATCGCTCCCGCCACCTAACACACGGGGCTCAGCGGCCGCCGACCTGACCGCAACAAGCCCGAATGAGAGCCTCATGATGCCACGGCCCGCAAAAAAGCCCTTTGTTTCTTTGGGCGTGGCAGCCACAGGATTCCTACTGCTGACCCCGGGTGGGGGTGTGCCCATCCGCCTTTTTGCGCGGCTCATCGTGCGGGCGGCACAGTCAGAGCCTACGAAGGGGGTGGGGGGCCTCCCCAGTAGGGGGAGTGAAGCAGTCCCAGTGATGGTGAGCCGACTCCTATGACCCCGGCCGCATCGGCATCACATACACGTCCTGCGCTTCACGGCGGCCACGGATCGTCACGTCGGGCCGCTTGTCGAAGCCCGCAGCGGCGGCTTGGGCGTTTTCCCACGTCCCGGCGTCGATCACCACCGAGGCACCCAGCTCTCGGGTGAGGCTCTGGAGCCGCGCTGCCAGGTTGGTGGTGTTCCCGATGGCGCTCCAGATCATGCGGTCCACGGCTTGGATGTTGCCGACGAAGGCTTCGCCGCTGGCGATACCGACGCCGACCGAGAGCTTCGTCGGACCTCCCCGGGTGTCTTCGATGGGCATCGATCCCACCGCTTCGACGATCTCGCACCCGGCCTCCACGGCGGCGCGTTCCTTGTGGGCCAGCTCCCGGGGCGCGCCGAAGACCGTCATCATGCCGTCGCCGTTGAACTCGACCACCGAGCCCCCGTACTTGCGCACGATCTCGGAGACCGTCTCCGTGTAGCGGCTCACGGTGGAGAAGATCTCCTCGGCGCGGCGGCTCTCGGAGAAGCTGGTGTAGCCGCGGATGTCCACGAACAGCACCGAGACCTCGCGTTCGCCCGAGGTCAGCTCCTCCCCGGCCGAGAGCTCCTCGGCGATCGCGCCCGGCACGTAGCGGCGCAGCGACTCCTGCATCTCGCGACCCTCGCGGATCACCTCGTCCTGATCGAATCGGCGGAGCTGGAGGGACACCGTCTCGGCGACCGACGCGAGCTGCGAGAGGTCTGTCGGGGTGTAGACGTCCCCGGAGCGCTTCGGGCCCAGGCAGATGAAGGCCGCGAGGACCTCTTCCCGTCGCACCGGCACCACCACCTCGGCCCCCAGTGTCTCCAGGGCGGCGCGGTCGAAGGGGCCGAGGGGAGCTGCGTCGGCATGCCGGCCCGCGTTGCTGAGGGAGAGCGGTGCGCGGCGCTCGCGCAGCGTCCCGACGAGGACGCTGTTCGCCTCGAAAGCCGGGGGGACCGCTCGGCCCTCGGCGAAGACGGGGGCGTAGCTCTCTTCCACGAGTGCGTAGACGACGCAGACCTCGGGTCGGAGCAGGCCGTGCAACCCCTCCCCGAGTCGCTCCGTCAGCGCCCGCGCATCCGTGCACTGGGAGAGGGCCGGCAGCAGCTCGGCGACGCCGTGGTCGAGGGCATAGCGATCCTTGAAGAACACGCGGTCGATCTGCGGGCGCAGACGGCGGTGGGCCGGGATCACGACCGTTGCCAGCGCCAGCGAGAACACGACCTGGCCCGCCTCCGCGTCCACTCCGGCAACGCTCGACATGGCCTGGGCGACGCGTGGAACCAGGATCAGCGCGCCGGTGCCCACGAACACGGCGAGAATGTTGTACGAGGCGGTGGCAGAGAGGATGCGGTCGATATCGAAGAGGTTGAAGCGCGAAACCGAAACGAGAAGGAAGACGGGAAAGAGCGCAAGAGCCCCGAAGCTCACATAGGCGAGCCAGGTCAGCCGAGGCTGGAACGCGGCGAGCACGACCGCAGCGCCGATCGGAAGCAACGAACAGTAGATCCCGAACACGGCCCACTTCATCTGTCGGCGAGCGACCGGGTCGGCTCGGCGGTACTTGTACGTCGCGACGCCGAGAGCCGCTGCGACGGCCGCGGCTGCGGTCACGAAGAGTCCCAGGTCCCCGATGGCGATCCAGCCGGTATGGGCGAGTGCGATGAACAGAACCAGCGGCGGGGCGAAGAACCAGGGCCAGATGCGATGCCAGCGGCCTTCCGGTGGACGGTCATCCGGAAACAGGAACAGGAATCGCATCAACAGCGGAATGAACGACGCCCATGTGACGACGGTGATCGCGGCCGCCGCGTAGAGCCCCAGGTTGCCTGTGGGCAGGAAGATTGCCGCCGACGGGTTCTGCGCAGTCCCACCGAGGGCGAAGCAGATCCCCATGTGGAAGTAGGCCCGCACCGAGGGTGTGGGCCGAGCGCGGAGGAGCAGGAGGAGGGCCGACAGTCCAAGCGCGAAGGCGGTCACCAGTATGGGGCGCGTCTTGGAGACGGGAATCACGTCGAGCGAGGTCGTGCGGCGCGCGCCCTCTCTCTCGAAGACGAGCGGCACCGCGGGGTCCCGACCCGCTTCTTGTGGGACGAGAATGAAGAAGCCGAGGGTCCCTACGCCGCGGAGGTCGGCGTTGCCTGCGCGTAGAAGCAGATCACCCGGCTGGAGTCCCGCGCGGTCGAGCGGGTCCCACGAATACTGGGCCGAGACCTGGCCCGTGAGCACCGGGTAGCTTTGGGAGTCCTCGACCGACAGACCCAGGAGCGCGGTTCCGCGACCCTGGACCTGCAACCCCACTGCGAAGCCGAAGATCACGATCCAGAGCGGCACTAGGATCAGGACCAGCGCCTTGTCGAGCGGTGCGAGGCGGCTCAAGAGCGGGCGATCTCCCTGGTGTAGTTCCCGGGGGTAGAGCTGCCCCGGGCCGTAGCCACCCTGTAGTAACACGTCGGCGCCTGGAGAGGCCTTGGCCGGGGGCGTCCTCAACTCCGCTGGCGCGTCTTGTCTACTGCGGCCTGTGGGGGGGGAGGAGTCACAACGAGGCCCCGGGTGGGGGGGGGGGGCGCCCATCCTCCTTTTCCCTCAGAACATTGTGCGGGCGGCACAGTCGCCGACCTCGAAGGGGGGCGGGGGCCCTCCCCCGGGTAAGGGGCCGTGGGGCCGTGCTGGATGCCGCGTGATTCCGCGGACTCAGCGTAAGCTCCCGCCACTGCTGAGGGTCACGACCTTCTTTTAATCCGAGGGTCGGGGGTTCGAGCCCCCCACGGCCCACCAATAAACTCGGGGGGTTACCGTCCTCGGCGGTTTCACCTTCTGAAGCCGGCGCCGGATAGAGCCGCCAAACTCCGCAAACGAGAGGTCCTGTTCGTCTGCCCGATCTGTCGGCGCCCTCGAGGTCGCGGCGGAGGAGCGCGGACGGGATCGGCCAGAAGTCGGCGGCGGTTCGTTCGAGCCGAAGCCCCTCTATAGTTGATCCGAAGAAGGGAACCATGGCGACGATTCAAGACCGCATGATCCGCGCTGCCAAGCTGGACACCGAGTTGTACGAGGAGGTGGAGGCCGATCGCGACGCAACGGGGCAGGCCATGGCGGTAGTCGCCCTGTCGGCGGTCGCGGCTGGAATCGGACTGGGAAACGGAGGTCTGCTCGGAATCGTGGGCGTCACCATCGCGGCGCTCGTAGGCTGGTTCGTCTGGGCCTTCCTCACGTACGTCATCGGGACGCGACTACTGCCCGAGCCACAGACGAAGGCAGACTACGGCGAGCTGCTGCGCACCCTCGGCTTTTCCAGTGCGCCCGGTCTGATTCGGGTCCTCGGGATCATTCCGGGCCTCGGCGCCTTCGTCTTCTTGGTTGCCGGAGTGTGGATGCTCGTCGCCATGGTGATCGCTGTCCGGCAGGCGCTCGACTACACCAGTACGCTGCGGGCCGTCGGCGTCTGCCTGATCGGCTGGTCGGTGCAGGCCGTGATCCTCGTGCTCTTCACGCAGTGATTCGCCCTGGCGCCGACAGAGCCGATCTCGGGCACTTCGCTCGGGGCCGTCGTATTGGGTCAGGCCGGCGTCCGTCGGGTCGTCCACTAGCCCCCGAAAGCGACGCCCCAGCACGAAACGACGAGGCCCGCGCCCGCCGTGCCGGCCAGCCACTGGATCCCGCGCGGCGGAGGCTCGGGCAGCGCCCACCCAGCCACGGGCCCGGCCAGGCAGCCGGCCACGAAGCCGAAGAAGTGGGCCGAGACGTCCGTGCGTTCGCTCATGCCCATCATTGCGAGCAGGCCGAAGGCCGCGGCGAAGGGCAGCCAGGCGCGGCGCCCCGCGACGCCCTGCCGCCTCCGTCGGACCACACCCACACCGCCCAGGATTCCCACGGCCGCGAAGACCGCCGTGGACGCGCCCACCGAGACGTGGCTCGAGCCGTAAAGCATGGCGTTGGCGAGGTTCCCTGCGGCGCCCGCCAGCAGAACCAGCAGCGATCCCACCCCGGCTCCCAGGATCCCGCAGACCGCACCCAGGAACAGCGTCCCGGCCACTACGTTCGAGAGCAGGTGCAGGAGATCCGCGTGGAGGGTCAGGGCCGTCACCGTCCGGAAGCCCTCGCCGGCCAGGATGCGGGCGGCGTCGGCGCTGCCGTACTCGAACCAGGGTCCGCCCGCCTGCCGCGAACCGGAGACTAGGAAGACGGCGAGCAGGGCGATGGAGACAATGATCCCGGGCTGGAGATCCAGAGGCGGCGGCGGGTCTTCGTCCCGAGCCAGCCGCTCGCTCCGACGTTCGGCCGTCCACTCGCCGAGCACACTCCGAGCCCGCTCCGCTTCGGCTTCCGGTACGGTGAGCACGAAGCTGCGCTGCAGCGCCGCGATCCGCGGTGTGAGGCCTTCGGCCAGGAGGACCATGGCGTACTCGTCGGCACGCTGGCGGCGAGGCACGGTACAGAGCCGAACCTCGGCGCGGGCTTGGTCGTCGGAGTCCATGCGAGGAGCCTAGCCGGAGAGCCGTTCGCCTTCCTCTTCAGCTCCAGCCGCGGCTTCCATGCAGGCCTTCGTCTCCCCTGCGACCTCCTCGGCCTCGGAGTGCTGGGCCTCGGGCGGGGCGGCCCGCGATCGAGGTCCAGAAACCGGCCCACGTACACACGTGCGCATCGCTTGGTACCCCCGGGTGGGGGGTGCACCCATCCGCCTTTTTCCCTCAGCTCCTTGGGCGGGAGGCACAGTCCCCGACCTCGAAGGGTGGGGGGGCTCCCCGGGGTAGGGGCCGTATAGGGCCGTGGGGCCGTACTGGATGCCGCGTAGTGCCGCGCTATGCCGCTACTTGCCGCGTCGCTTTCGCAAGTCCACGACATCCCTAGGGGCCTTGTGATTCTTCGAACCTGGGGGTCGGGGGTTCGAATCCCTCCCGGCGTGCCACTTCGCCTTTCAGCGATGCAGACTCCTCCGGGTGAGCCGGCGGTCGTTCCACGCTTCCCGCGCTGGCTCGAGGCGAAGAGTGCTGCGAACCGACACATCTACCCCGGTGCCGGACCGGCGAGACATCAGGTGCCATACCTGCGTGCTTCACGAGCCCTTCATCTCGCGCGCCTAAACTCGGGAGAGGAACTCGGAGGCCTCTCCCATGAACCGAATCTTCTGCGCCGTCGTCGTCGGGCTGGCCCTCGGCCAGGCTGTGCGTGCCGAGCCCGCCCTCTACACCGACGAGACGACGTTCGTCGCCGACCTCGTAGCCCTCGCCGGCTCGACCGTCGTCGAGAGTTTCGAGGACGACGCCACGTGGGCCGCTTCGCGCAACTCCATCGTGGCACCCGGCCGCACCCCGTCCGTGGCGAGCCAGGGCTTGGTGTGGACGTCGAACCACCCCGGCAATGAGCTCGCCACGGGAACGGTCGGCGGTAGCGCTCCGGGCGGTGCCTTCGCGATCTACTCCCTCCCGCACGGGCTCACGACCGACTCGGGCCTCTACTGCGACTCGGCTGAAGACCCGGACATTCCGATCGAGTGCTTCCAGGACGACGGGCTGACGGTGGTGGGCGAGAGCGGCGCCACGCTCTACGCCTTCGGCGGACGGATCGACACGGCGAACGGCGGCAAGGTCACGTTCCTGCTCGACGGTATCGACATCAACGGAAACGACACGGACAACATCGACAACTGGCAGCGCGAGGGCGACCCGGCCGACCAGTGGGCCTTCGTCGGCGTGATCGACGCAGCGGGCTTCGCGAGCGTGGAGCTCCGCGAGTTGCGCGGCAAGGATTTCCAGCAAGTCCTGCTCTTCGCAGACGAGTTCACGATCCGCCGGGCCGCATCCGCATGCGGCAACGGCCTCGACGACGACGGCGACGGACGGGTGGACTTCGCCGGGCTCGACCCGGGCTGCACCTCGGCCGCGGACCCCTCGGAGACCGAGCCCGGCCTCGCGTGCGACAACGGCAGCGACGACGACGGCGACGGCGGCATCGACTACGACCCCCTGACCGCCGCCGACCCGAGCCAGGGCACGGGCGACCCGGGCTGCCTCGACCCCGCCTGGCCCCTCGAGGACCCGCAGTGCCAGGACGGCCTCGACAACGACGGAAGGCCCGGGATCGACTTCGACGGCGGTGCCTCCGCGAATGGCGGCGTGCCGCTCGGCGAGCCCGACCCGGAGTGCGTGGGCAAGCCCGCCTCGAACCGCGAGGCAGCGGCAGCCCGCGCGTGCGGCCTCGGTGCCGAGCTCTCTCTGCTGCTCCCGGCGATCCTGGCAGTGCGGCGCCGACCCGCCCGCCCGCGGCTGGCATCACGGGCCACGCCGGGCGGAACTCCCGCCGGCAGGCGCCGCTAGCTCAGCTGCATAGAGCACCCGGCTTCGAACCTGGGGGTCGAGTGCAGCGCTACTCGTCCGATCCCTTACTCGGCCCGCGTCCGGCGTGTTCGAGCCGGCCGTCTTCGACGCCGGCCGATCGCAAGGGCGGCGAGGATCGGTGCCAGTTCGGGGCCGAGGCCGCAGCCTTCGCCCCAGGGGTAGTGGATTTCGGCGTTCCCACAGGACGGGTCGTCGCTGTCGATCAGGCCGTCGAGGTCGTCGTCCACTCCGTCCTGACACGGGGCGCCGCCAAGGATCAGGACTTGTTGCGGCAGGCTCTCGAGCCCGTGGACGTCGGTCACGACGAGCTCGAGCCGGTAGGGCCCGGGTCGATCGACCACCAACTCCGGTGTCCAGGTGTTCGCCCCCTCGATCGTCCAACGGTGCTGGGTGGGCGCCGAAACGAGCCGCCAGCGTGGTTCGAGGGCGTCGCCGTCCGCGTCGCACGACGCACTGCCGTCGAGGGGGAGCGTCGTCCCGAGGGGGATCCGCCAGTCGGGCCCCGGGTCCGCCGCAGGGCGCGCGTTGCCGGCAGCGGCGGCCAGGGTGAAGCGTCGCTCACGGTTCAGGGTGACCGTGACGCTTCCGTCCGGATGGTTCGCGAAGCCACAGGCTCCGTCCGCGCGTGCGGGGGCGAAGGGCACGCTGGGCAGCTCGACCGTCGGGGCCCGGTCGGCGATGCGGTAGTGCACCTCGCCCGGCGCCGGAGCGACCGACAGCGTGGCGCGACGCGACGCCTCGACCCAGGTCGTTCCGTCGTAGACGATCCGGGTCGCGCCTTCGGCATGGGCCAGTCGGAGTGTCCCATCGAGCGCGGCGTCGAACAGCGCCAGGTGCCCGTCGCTCGCGGCCTCGGCGAGTCCGGTCTGGGCGGCGGCGAAGGCCAGGGGGGTTCCCGCTGCGGCCCGGTGCCACGCCAGGACGCGCCGGTCGCCCTCGGGATCGTCGAGGACCACACTCGCCACCCCCGGTGTCGCGAGCGAGTTCAGGGTCGGGGCTGCCTGGGCGGCCGGGCTCGGATAGACGAGCATCAGACTCGCGAGTTCGGTGCCCGTGCCGTCCGCTTGGAGCACGACGTGGGTCGCGTCCTCGTCCTTGGTGATCACGGACTCGTGGATGCCAAGCTCGCTGGTGAAGGTCGGCGCGCCGGTATCGAGGGCGAAGCCCGAGTCGAGCCGGGCAGCGGCGCGCTGCCAGCGACCGCCGGCCGCGGTGCTCTCGAAGGTCCCGCCGGCTGCTCCACCGGGGTCCACACCTCCTCCATGGCCGTGGAGGAGCCAGCTGAAGTCGTGGGCGGCGCCGTCGCGGCTCTCGACGCGGTCGGCGATCGCGAGGTAGCGGTGGTCCGCGAACACGAAGCGCCTTTCGATTCGCGGGGCCTCGTCGGCTCGGCCTCCGGGCAGGAAGCCGTAGCTCGTGGTGATGCGCGCGGCGTCGAGGAAGGCCGTGTCCACGGTGTCCGTGATCCGGGCGTGGCCGTCGGCCGGAGGCCGCTGGTCCGGGTCGGTCCACAGGAGCGAAGCCTGGAGCGGGTCGAAGGGCCCAGCGCCGTCCACCAGGATCCCGTTGTGGTGCTCCGCCCGGGCCACTTTCTCGCGGCCGTTGGTGAAGTTGAAGTAGCCGGGGTCGAGGGCCATGCGCTCGCCGTAGGCGTGGAGCAGGAAGGTGCCTGCGTCCGGGTGCTCGTGGCCCTGTGGCGTCAGCGGGAAGCCGTCCCGCCGGCGTCCGAAGAGCGACGCCGTGTCGTACTCGCCGAGGGCCACCGCCACGATCGAGTCGCTCGCCCAGTCGCGCCGGAAGATCGCGTTCCCCGCTTCCGGATAGAAGGCCGTGGGGGAGCCCTCGGGCGGGGCGGGCACCACGGCCGGGTCGTAGAGGACGATGGCGTCGGGGCCGAGATCCAGGTTGCCGTCGGTCTGATAGGCGCGCGGCGCGTTCGCCCAGCGCCAGTAGTAGGCCGGTGCCTCGGGCCAGTCCGGCGGCACGAGGCCGAAGAAGTGCGAACGGCCCGGATTGCCGTCGTCGATGTGGACCATCGAGCCGTCGGGGAGCGTCATGTCGAGCATCCAGCGCAGGGAGCGTTCGTAGAGTGGGTGTCGCCACCAGCTCGGCAGGAGATTCCCGAAGGCGGGGTAGGCGGCGCCGCCGAGCAGGCGATCCCAAGCCCGGGCAAAGGGGATGCCGTTCAGGCTGGTGAACTGGAAGTAGAACGGGCCCTCGGCATAGCCCCCGTCCCCCGTGTTCAGACCGACGCGGACGATGTCGTCGAACTGGTCGAGGCCGTACTCCACCCAGTCGGCGGGGTCGCGGG
The DNA here is from genome assembly GCA_019311105.1 of Deltaproteobacteria bacterium. GTDB lineage: Bacteria > Myxococcota_A > UBA9160 > UBA9160 > JAFDDA01 > JAFDDA01. Next base: position 15,748 of record JAFDDA010000045.1, on the reverse strand, counting down.
CGGTCGGCCGCGACGCTCCCGCGGGTGCGATGTACTCGGCCAGGGCGATCCCGGCCATCGCGAGGGAGGCGCCCGTCTTCGAGCGGTGATTGTTCTGGTGGAAGAGCGCGAAGTTCAGGGCGGTCCCCGGCTGCGTGTAGTGGAGATAGAGGTGGGAGGCGAGGTCGGCGATCAAGCCGACGATGGTCTCTTCGTCCGCGCCGAAGTCGTAGCCGGCGCCCTTCAAGGCGTCGTAGGCCGTGGCCCAGTTCAGGATCTCCTCGGAGGTCGAGATATCACGGTCCCAACCGCCGAGCGGCGGCTGCGGCCCGAGGCGACTGACGGGGTACAGGCCAAGCAGGTAGTCGCGCACCTGGTCGCCCACGTTCTCGCGGTCTGCCGGCGTCGGGAAAGAGACGACCGAACCCCCGACCCGCGTCCGATCGACGGCGTAGAGGAAGGCGAGATTGCGCGCGGCCCGCCCCTTGAAGCGCTGGGCCTCCTTGGTTCGTTGATCGAGGCCCGGGTCGGCCGCAGCGGCGGCGCCTTGGGCGATCATGGCTTCCATGTGGTCGAGGACCGCGTCGAGCCAGGGGGGCGTCGGCGCGATGTCCATCTTGGCCTGGATCGCGGCGAGTTCGTTCGCGCGGAAGAGCAGGCGGGGCCGGGAGAGATCGACACCGTCGGGTGCCCAGACCGCGCTCGCATCTCCGGAAAGGGCCAGCGCCACGAGCAAGACCGAAGAGCAAAGGCCCGAGCGCAGCATCGGTCGCAATTTAGCACCTTCCCCTAGCCAGCAGCCGCACCTCGGGGCTTGCGTACGCGCTGCCGGTTCAGGGAAGTTCGCTCGAGCCGTCGATCCTCGCAGGCCGATCGAGCCGGGTCAGGCAGCCGTCTGCTTCAGCTGTTCCAGCATCTCGCTGCGCGCCGGACCCAGGCGAATCGGATCGCGTTCTCCCCGGCGTTGCCATACGGCCATGACACGCATGAGCAGCTCGGAATCCTTCAGGATGTCTGCGGGTGCGTCCAGCATGTTGAAGACGCGCATGAATGCCCGCAACACCGATAGATCCTCCGTCAGGGCCGGCAGCAAGCCGTCGCGCAGGAGCGAATGCATGTATGCCTTCGGATCGATGGTCCCGTCCTCGCGCTCGAAGGCGAACGGATCCTCCCCAGACGCCTCCATCCGTCCGCGCTCGTTTGCCGCTCGATCCTGATCGCGCATGTTGAGGTACCAGGGAATCAGCTCGCGTTCGACGCCCGCGAATAGCGTTCGCGCGAAGGCGAGGGGCTCGTCGGGGTGCGCCGCATAGGCATCCGCCAGGAGGTAGGAGCCGAGCCAGGACAGCGTACAGCCGCGGCCCGAGATGGGGTTGGCGTGCACCAGCGCGTCGCCGATGGGAAAGAAGCCGAGCGCCAGCGGCGTGCCCTCCACGACGAAGAAGCGCAGCGTGTTCTTCAGGTTGGCGTAGGTGTAGACGTCCGTGACCGGTTCCGAGACGGCGGGGTCCACCCACGCCCGGGTGGCCGGAAGCGTCGCGCTGGCGGCCTCGAAGGCCTCGACGTTGCGCAGCTTGCGCATCGCATCGTCGTGGCGTTCGGCTGCAAGGGTGATCGAGAAGATCCCCGAGTCGCCCGGGAAGATCGCGTACTTCATGTAGCCGAGGTCGGCTCCGATGGGCCCCTCGATCTTCGGGGGCGTGACGCCATCGCGCACGCGGTAGAAGCGCGAGCAGTAGAAGATGCCGCAACTCTCCGACTCTTCCTCCAGGGGCGCCGAGCCGATCTCGGCCAGCCAGTGCTTCAGCTTGCTGTTGCGTCCCGAGGCATCCACGACCAGATCGGCCCGCAACACCTCGGCCGCGCACCCATCGCCTTCGCTCGCGGCGAGGCGCACCCCGGTCACGTGCGGCAGGCCCGAGCCTTCGTCGCGCGAGGCCTCGAGGCCCTCCACCGCAACACCGTCGCGATACTCGATCTCGGTGTGTTTCTCGAGATGGCGGCGCAGCACCCAGTCGAAGGTGATGCGTCGGCACGCGAGCAGCACGATCTCGTCGTCCTCGGGGATGAACTCGGGGGCTTCGTAGACCTCGTCCACCATGTCCTTGAAGCGGAGCTGCTCCGCGCCGGCCTCCATCAGCTCGGCGTAGAGCGTCGGCCTTCGCTCGCGAATCGAGTTGTGGAGCCGAGCGAGAAAGGCGTGGGAATGGCGCGACTGCGGCGCCCCCCTGCGTTCCCAGAGTTCGAAGGCCTCCACCGCCGTCTGACAGCGGGGCAGGACCTCCTTCTCGAGGACCGTCACGCGGTGGCCGTGCTCGTCCAGGGCGAGGGCCGTCGCCATTCCGGCCACGCTTCCACCGATCACCACCACGTGCTTGCGGTTCATTTGCTCCCGCTCCCAGGCTCCGACTTCGTTCCGAGGCCCCGTCCACGGCCACGAAATCGCACGCGCCTCGGGTGGTCGACTAGGGGCGATCTGGCGTCTGGTACTCGATGCCGATCCGCCCGAGTCTCGTCTTGAACTCCTTGAGCACCGTATCGGCGAGCAGGCCCTCGAGATCCTCGGCCGGGACCTCGGCGAGGTTCATTCCATTCCATTCCGCCTCGACCCGCTTGCCGTCGCCCATCGCATCGAAGCGTCGGCGCTCCTCGTCCGCATCTCGTGCCCTGAAGCGATCGGCGAAGGTCGCGAGCATGTAGTAGGTCATCTGCTTCTGCATCTGCTGGATCTCCGGCTTCTTCTCTGGATGCTGCTGGATCAGGGAGCCGATGCGGTTCTCCCCGAAGCCGACGTGGCGCCGCTCGTCGGCGATCGTGCCCGAGAGGATCGATGCGAACCGGGGGTTCCGCTCCTTTACGCCAGCGTGGAGCATCTCGAAGACGCTGAACGCCATGCCTTCGAGGACGATGTTTTGCCCCACGACACCTGCCACGAAGTCCTTTTTGTCCACCTTCTCGAGCAGCGTCTCGGCGAACTTCACGAGGTTCGGGTTGGCGAACTCGGCAATCACGCTCTCGAGGTCGTCCTTCTTCACGCCCAGGTCGTAGAGTCGCTGCGTGAATATCTCGACGTGTCGAGCTTCGTCGAGCGTCTGGGTGGCGAGGAACCGCTTGCTCGGCTCATCCGGTGCCGCATTGATCAGCCCCGACGAGGCCGCCAGCGCGCAGCGCTCGCCCGCCACGAGCTGGACCGTCATGGAGATCGCTCGCTGTCTGAAGAACTCGTCCTCCAGGAGGCGCTCCGGCTCCTTCTCGCCGGGAACGTGGCCGTACTCCGTGTTCTCGAGATAGCCCTGGGGGCAGGACTCCAGCCACCGCTGGATCGAGTATGCGCTCAAGAAATCTGCCATGTCGTCTTCCTTCTCCGAGGGCAACGCCCCGTTCGCTTCGGCCCGCGCACCGACACGAACGGGCCGTGCGTCGTCAGAGAATGCATGAGATCCGGCCCGAGCGGGATGGCGCGAATTGCCTCACAGATCTTCGATGCGGATGACGTGGTTCGGGCAGTAGCGGGCGGCCAGCTCGGCCTTCCGGCGCAGCTCCTTGCGAGGGGCTTCGTCCTTCACCTGAACCCGCTCGTCCGGCCCCAGCTCGAAGATCTCGGGGGCCTCGCCCGTGCAGACGGCGTGGCCCTGGCACAGGCTGCGGTCCACGCATACGCGGAACGGCCGGGCCGCCGCCTCTTCCTCTTCGCGTTCCTGGACGCGGCGGGCACTCGCCGCGCTGACGGCGCCGGCTTTGCGCGGGCGGCAGCGCACGCGGCAGGGTTGCTTCAGGTGGACGACCATCTTCGAGTGGTCATCCACGTAGCTCTCGGAGGGCTGATCGAGTTCGAACTCGAACCGCCGGAGCAGGATGCTGAAGATGCCCTTCAGCTGCATCAACGCGAAGGCCGAGCCGATGCACTTGTGCCGGCCCCCACCGAAGGAGATCCACGACCAGGGGTTCCGAGCATCCTCTCGGCGCTCGTCGCTGTAGCGATTTGGATCGAACCGATCCGGCTCGGGGAAGAAGTCCGGATCCCGGTTCGAGACCGCTGGCGACACGGCCACGAGGCCGCCCGCCCGGACGGTGTAGCCTCCGCAATGGAAGTCGCGCATGACCTTGCGCATCAGGATGATGAGCGGGGGGTGCACGCGCAGCGTCTCTTTGAGCACGCCTTCCAGCTGGGGGATCTCGCGCAGCGACTGGAAGCTCACCTGCCGCCCGTCGGCGTAGATGGCGTCGAGTTCCTCGACGACGCTGGCCAGGACCTGCGGGTTGCGCAGGAGCTCGATGAGCGCCCAGGCGGCTGCGCCCTGGCTGGTATGGTGCCCGGCCAGCATCATGCCGATGATCATCCCGGTGATCTCGGATCGGCTGTACCGCTTGTCGCCGTTCTCGTCGATGAGCGAATCCATCACCTGGAGGAGGTCCTGGCACCTCCTGCCCTCCGCCTCGCGGCGGTCGAGGATCTCGGTGATGAGGTCGACCAGCTTGGCGCGAGCCGCGTCGCGCGCCCGGAAGGACGGGATGTCCATGTAGGGGTCGACGTAGGCGAGGGCGTCTGTCCCACGCTCGAGATCCTGGAAGGCCTGGGCGAACTCGCCACCCTTCTGGGCGAGGTCGTCACGGAACTCCTGCCCGATCAGGGTGGCGGTAGAGGTGTAGGTCGTGAGCTCGCCAAAGAACTCGAGCAGGTCGATCTCGCAGGGCTCCTGCAGGCGTTCGCACATCTGCTCGGTCTCGGCGGAGATCAGGTCGGCGTGACGGCGCATGTACTCGTCGCGAAGGGCGCGCGTGCGGATCGCCTTCTTCCGCTGTTCCACCGGGAGATCGAACACGACACCGGGTCCGAAGATCGGCGTCATGAAGGGATAGGCGGCGCCCTGGTCGAGCTGCTCGTCGGGTGCGCGGAAGAACTTCTCCTGGGCCTCGGGGCCGTAGAGGAGGGTGATGTGGGTGCCGGCCAGATCGATCTCGCCGACCTCGCCGCACTCGCGGCGGACCCGCCAGAACAGCTCGATCGGGGCGTCGCGGAACTCGTGGAGGTGCCCCCCGTCGGGCTTCGCGCCCGAGAGGCGCGGCGGAGCCTGGCCTCCGGGGTGGCGGCTGGGGTCGGCGTTGGCAGTGGGCTCGCTAGGCATGGGGGCCTCCCGGTAAGGGGTTGCAGCATATACAATTTTCTTGCATTGTAAATGAGAAATAACCCCGGACAGCGAGGTGAGAGATGGACGGGCGGCTCGAGGCCCCGAAGATCCGACGGACGCGGCGTAGCCACGCCGAGCGGACCGCCGAGACCCAGGCTCGAATCAAGCGGGGCGTCGTCGAGGCGATCGGCGAGCTGGGCTTCCATCGCGCTACCGCCGCCGAGATCAGCCGCCGGGCCGGGGTGAGCTGGGGGGCGGCGCAGCACCATTTCGGCGACAAGGAGGGAATCCTGATCGCCGTGCTCGTGGACTCGTTCAACCGGTTCGCCGAGCGACTCGCCCGCATTCCGGTCGAGGGTGCCTCCCTCGAAGAGCGCGTCTCGTCTTTCGTCGAGGCAGCCTGGGACCACTTCGGCAGCCCGGACTACCGCTGCACCTTCGAGATCCTCCTCAACATGCCTTCCCCCGACTGGAACTCGCGCGAACTCCCCCTGCGCGATGCGACCCTCGCGGCGTGGAGCGGAATCTGGGACCGGTTCTTCGGTGAAGCGGGCCTGTCGCCCCGTAACGAGATCGCCATCCAGTACTACACGATCTCGGTCCTGTCGGGCCTCGCTGCCATGAAGAGGTTCGAGGGCCCCGGCGAGGAGCGGCGGCGGGTCGAGCTGCGTTTCCTCGAGAAGACCCTGGTGGCCGAGCTCGGCCGCGAGGGCAGCTGACCCGCTCGGGCGAGCCGAATCGGCCGGCGAGCTAGGCGCCGACCCGGTCGAAGTCGGAGAAGTCGGGCCTGCGCATCTCGTCGTGGAAGCGCTTGGCCGTCCAGGGCCAGGTGATCGGGACGCCGTCCTCGTCGAGGTACCAGCTCTTGCAGCCCGTCGTCCAGACCGTGCTCCCCATGGCGCCGAGCAGCGCTTCGTGGAACTTGCGAGTCGCCTCGGCGTTCGGCGAGAGCGTCCTGGCGTTCCCCTCGCGTAGCCAATCGATGCACTGCATGACGTACCCGGTCTGCACCTCGGAGACGTCGATCAGCGAGACGTTGCCGACCGGGCTGTTCGGCCCGACCAACATGAAGAGATTGGGGAAGCCCGGCATGCCGATCGAGCGGTAGGTCCGCGTACCCTCCGCCCAGGCCTGCTTCAGGCTGATTCCTCCTTCGCCGACCACCTGATCGACGCCCCACGCGTGGGCATCGAAGCCGGTGGCCAGGACCAGGACGTCCAGCTCGTGCAGCTTCCCGTCCTCCGTGGCGATTCCGCGGGCCTCGACGTGGTCGATTCCTTCCGTCACGAGATCGACGCCTTCCTTCTTCAGCGTCGGATAGAAGTCGGCGGAGATGACCAGGCGCTTGCACATGGGCTCGTAGTCGGGCGTCAGCTTGAGACGCAGCTCCGGGGCCTCGACCGATGCGAGATTGTTGCGGCACTGCTTCGCGATGGTCCTCCGCCGCACTCCGTCTTTGACGACCGCGATGGAGAAGGATTCGTACATCCGCTGGTAGTACATGCGGGTGAGCTTGCCGAGGATGGGAAAGAGACGGTTCAGGCGTCGCCAGCGCCTGGAGTACGCCTTGTTGCCGAGCGGAACGATCCACTGCGCCGTGCGCTGGAACATGGTGAGGTGGCTCGCGACCTCCGAGAGCGGCGCCATCATCTGCACCGCGGAGGAGCCGGTCCCGATGACGCCGATCCGCTTTCCCGCGAGCTCCACGTCGTGGTCCCAGGCGGCGGAGTGGAAGATCTCCCCTTCGAAGCTCTCGATGCCGTCGATCTGCGGGTAGTGCTTTTTGTGAAGCGGGCCGCAGGCCGCGATCAGGACGTCCGCCGTCGTCTTCTCGCCGCTCGCCGTCTCGATGGACCAGGCTCCATCCTCCCAGCGGGCGCTCTCGACCTCCTGACCGAAGGAGATGTACTTCAGCAGGTCGTACTTCTCGGCCACGCGCTGGAAATAGGTCAGGATCTCCGGTCCGGGCGGGAACCGGTGGGTCCAGTCCGCATTGGGCTCGAAGCTGTAGGAGTAGAAGAACGAGGGGACGTCGCAGGTGAGGCCCGGGTAGGTGTTCTCGCGCCAGGTGCCGCCGACCGAGGCCGCCTTCTCGTAGATCCGGAAGTCCTCGATCCCGGCTTCCTTGAGCCGGATGGCCATGAGCAGGCCCGACATGCCTGCGCCGATGATGCAGATCCTGGGGTCGCGAGCGCTCATTCCCGTCCTCCCTCGCCAGCAAGCGCCCACCGCCAGCGCTTCACGAGCTTCATGGGCTCTCCGGCCGGCTAGACGACCTCCAGCCCCTTCAGCCCGCCGTCTTCTCGATAGTCCTCGAGGATCTTCATGAACCCCATGGGCTCGCCGTAGTAGAACCCGTTCTGGCGGCTGATCTCGCCGGGCTTGCCTTCGTTGTTGTAGTAGCTCGGCGTGCAGCTCTGCTGGAACCCGCTTCCGAGGGTCGCAAGGCCGAGGATCGTATCGACCCACTCCGCCTCGGCCTCTTCCGAGACCTCGAGCGACGAGACGCCCCTGTCCAGCGCGCTCTTGATGATGTACGCGAGGTGTCTGCCGGTCTCGCCAAGCATGTGGGTGAAGTTCACGGTGAAGCCGGACTGGGTGATGCTCATGATGAAGAAGAGGTTCGGGAAGCCGTGGGCGTGCATGCCGTGCAGCGTTCGCACGCCGTCGCTCCATCTCTCCGTCAAGCTCTGCCCCTCGCGCCCGTAGACCTCGTAGTCGCCTCGCTGGGTGTAGGCGGTCCCGACCTCGAAGCCGCTGGCGTAGATCAGGCAGTCGAGTTCGTATTCCTTTCCATCGACCACGATGCCCTTCTCGGTCACGCGCTCCACACCCTTGCCCTGGGTGTCCACGAGGGTGACGTTGTCGCGGTTGAAGGTCGGGAGATACTCGTTGTGGAAGCACGGGCGCTTGCAGAACTGACGGTAGTAGGGCTTCAGCGCTTCAGCCGTCGCCGGGTCTTTCACGGTGGCGTCCACCCGGGCCCGGATCTGCTCCATCTTTTCGAAGTCCGCCATCTCCATGTTCTTCATCATCGCCTCGGGCGACAGGTCGGGTGCATCCGCATCCTTGGCCATGATCAGGAGCTTGCGGATGATCTCGGTCCATCCATCCTTCACCAGATCCTCTTCCTGGAAGCCGCCGCCGGTGAGGATCAGGAAGTTGTCCATCCGGTCCTGGTGCCAGCCGGGCTCGAGCGATTTCGCCCACGCGGGGTCGACCGGGGAGTTGTTCTTCACGTCGACCGATGAGGGCGTGCGCTGGAACACGTACAGATGCTCTGCCGACTCTCCCAGATGAGGGACGCACTGCACGGCCGTCGCGCCGGTGCCGAGGATGCCGACGCGCTTTCCGGCCAGTCCGGTCAGGTTTCCATCGGCGTCGCCGCCGGTGTAGGCATAGTCCCAACGGCTGGCGTGGAACGTGTGGCCCTGGAACTTCTCGATCCCGGGGATCCCGGGTAGCTTCGGCTGGTTCAACACCCCGAGCGCCATGCAGACGTAGTGAGCTCGCATGCGATCACCGCGGTTGGTCGAGATGATCCAGCGGGCGGCGTCCTCGTCCCAGCGCAGCTCGGTCACCTTGGTCTGGAAGCAGGCGTCCCGGTAGAGGTCGTACTTCCTCGCGATCCTCTGGCAGTGCTCGAGGATCTCGGCCCCGGTGACGTACTTCTGCTTGGGCATGTGCCCGGTCTCTTCGAGTAGAGGGAGGTAGATGTACGACTCGATGTCGCAGGCCACGCCGGGGTAGCGGTTCCAGTACCAGGTGCCGCCGAAGTCGCCGGCACTGTCGATGATGCGGATGTCTTCGACCCCTTCGTCACGCAGCCGCGCGGCGGTCAGGAGGCCGCCGAATCCGCCCCCGATGACCGCCACCTCGACCTCGTCGGTGAGCGCCTCGCGCTCGAAACCGGGCTCGACGTAGGGGTCTTCGAGGAAATGGGCGAACTCGCCCTTGACCTGCAGGTACTGATCGTTCGCGTCGGGGCGCATCCGCCTGTCCCGTTCCTCGCGGTACTTCTCTCGAAGCCGATCCGGGTCGAAGCTCGGGGCCGAGGGTTCGGTGCTGCTCTGGCCGGGCTTTGCCTCTGTGGTCATCTTCGGTTCTCACCTCGGAGTCAATCTTGGGTGGCGGACCTGCCCGTTCTAGCACGCATGTTTCGTACCAGCATGGGCGTGTATGTACGCGCGGCGGTGGTCCTGCGCCGCGTCAGATTTCCTCGCACAACGGCGAAGAGTCGCTTCACGCGTGCGTCCTCCAGGACCCTGATCTCGGGGCCGCGTCAGGCTTCCGGCGTGAAGCGCACCCACATGTGGGTACAGGAACGGACCAGCGACGAGGGCCGCAGCTCCGGCCCGCCGCGCGAATACTCCATGTCGGGAAGGCGCCGCAGCACCTCCTCGAAGACGACCTGCATCTCCATGCGGGCGGCCATGTCGTTGCCGGTCCAGGGCTCGACTGGATGAAGTTGCAGTCGACGTTCATCGCAGGGTCGCTCTCACGGGCGCGCGGTGGGCGATCACCTCGTCTCGAAGTCGTCCAGGTGCGGCTTGTCCATCTCCTCGCGGAAACGGTCGAAGGTCCACGGCCAGGCGGCTGGGATGCCGTCGGAGTCCAGGTACCAGCTCTTGCATCCGCTGGCCCAGATCGTGTGCTTCGCGGCCTCCTTGCGCTCGCTGTCGAAACGCTCCAGCGCCTCCTGGGACGCGCTGAGCTCCCGGCACGATCCGGAGCGGACCTGCTCGATGAGCTGCATGATGTAGGAGAACTGCAGCTCCGCGACGTCGATCAGCGAGAAGTTCCCGACCGGGCCGTTGGGGCCGTTCAGCATGAAGAGGTTCGGGAAGCTGGGAACGGTGATCGCCATGTAGGCCGACGGGTTCTCGCGCCACGCGTCCTCGAGGGTCACGCCGTCGCGGCCGATGACCTCCATCGGGCGCATGAAGCGGTCGACGCGGAACCCGGTGGCGAAGATCAGCACGTCGAGCTCGTGGAGCTCGCCATCGCGGGTCCGAATGCCGCCCGCCTCGATCCGTTCGATCTCCTCGGTGACGAGGTTCGCATTCGGGTGCTGGATGGCCTCGTAGAAGTCCTCCGACATGATCAGGCGCTTACAGGCCGCGCGGTAGTCGGGGCGGAGCCTCTCGCGGAGCACCGGGTCCTTCACGCTGTTCTCGAGGTTCTCCTCGCAGGCGGTGTGGATCGCCTCGAGCAGGGGCGACTCGGCGTCCCCGAGGATGTTGGCGAAGCGCTCGGTGAAGACCTTCGTGACCTCGGCCCGGATCTCCTCCATCGCCTCGGGGCGTCGCCGGAACTCGGCCTTCTCCTCCTCGCTGTAGGCGGGGTTCTCGATGGGCATCACCCACTGCGCCGTCCGCTGGAAGAGCGAGAGCTCCGCCACGCGGTCGACCAGCGCCGAGACGATCTGGATCGCGGTCGAGCCCGTGCCGATCACGCCCACGCGCTTGCCTTCGAGCGGAACGTCGTGGTCCCAGCGTGCGCTGTGGAAGGCCGCCCCTCCGAAGTCGTCGACGCCATCGATGTCGGGATAGGCGGGGTGGTGGAGGACTCCGGTCGCCGCGATCACGAAGTCGCCAACATCGGTGGAGCCATCGGACAGCTCGACGTGCCAGCGTCCGTCCACGAACTCGCAGCGGCGAACTTCCTTGCCGTACTGGATCAGCTCGTCGATCCCGTAGCGGTGGGCGACGCCCTCGAAGTATTCCTGGATCTCGGCGCCCGCCGCGAAGCGGTTACTCCACTCCGGGTTCGGCGCGAAGGAGTAGGTGTACATATGGGCCGGGACGTCGCAGGCCACGCCCGCGTACTCGTTCTCCCGCCAGGTTCCGCCCAGGCGGTCGGCCTTCTCGTAGATCGCGAAGTCGTTGAGGCCCGCCTCGCGCAGCTTGATCGCAGTCAGGATCCCCGACATGCCCGCCCCCAGGATGAGGAAGCGGAGGTCGCTGCGGGGGGAATCGGGCCGGGCGGGTTCTGTTTGTGTCGTCATGTCTCTTTCTCATGGCAGTTCGGCGCGGAAGCCCAGGGCCCAGCACGCCGCGGCGGCGGGCCTGCCCTATCGTTCCAGCCGTGGGGTCGAGCATAGAGGTGCACCGCAGCAAGGCTTGTCCGGTCCGGTCCCCGGTCTGGTCGTTTCCGGCCAACGGCGGGTCGATCCTTGGCTGAGTCCACCGCAAACACGAGCGCCAGCGGGTCGGTCGACGCGATCCTGCCGCTTCTCGAGTACCTCGAGAACGAGGGGTTCGACCTCAAGGCCCTCCTCGCCCGCGTCGGCATCCCGAGGACCGTGCTCGAGGACACGAAGGCGCGCTTCCCGAAGGACCAGCTCGAGGCGCTGTGGCGGGTCGCGAGCGAGGTCTCGGGCGACCCGGCCGTGGCGCTGCGGGTCTCCACCATGGTGAAGACGAACACGCTCGGCATCATCGGCTACCTGGCGTCGGTGAGTGAATCCGGGCGCACCGCCTTCGAGCTGGTGAAGGGCCTGACTCCGCTCCTCTGGGAGGATTTCGAGTGCGAACTGGAGAGCGAGGGCGACCTCGCGTTCATCCGGTGCGGCACCGGAACCGACCCCGGGGCGAGCCGCTTCACGTCCGAGTACGCGATCGGCGTCACGATCACGATGAGCCGCGCTTTCGGGGCCACCCGCGTCGGCCCGCTCGAGGCGAGGTTCTCCTACCCGGCGCCCGAGCACGCCGACGAGTACGAACGGATCCTTCGCGTCCCGGTCCGCTTCGACGCGGGAGAGGACGGCGTCCTGCTACCGATCTCGATGATGGACAGCTTGAACCCCTCCGCCGACGCGGCTCTGCGGTTGCTGCTCGAGCGCTACGCGGCCGATCAGCTCGCGAGCATCCCCACCCGCGCCGGGTTCGGGCAGCGCGTCCGGACCTGCATCCTCTCCATGCTTCCCCAGGGCAGCGTCACGGCCGACACCGTGGCTGCCCAGTTCTCCATGAGCAACCGCACGCTGCGGCGCCGCCTCCGGGATGAGGCCACGAGCTACCAGGAGATCTTCGACGACGTGCGCGTCGAACTGGCGCGCCACTACCTGACGAAGGAGAGGCGCGGGATCGACGACGTGGCCTTCCTGCTCGGCTTCTCCGACCCGAGCGCCTTCACCAAAGCCTTCCGCCGCTGGACGGGGAAGACCCCCGCCGACTTCGTCCGAACCGAGTCGGGCGCCTCGGACGGGTAGGGGAGACGGCCCCGCCGGCGGGAGGGTCTTCGGCCCGGCGGCTGCGCACGACCTGGGGAGCGAGTGGGCTGGGCTTCCACCGACGGTTGGAAGCCGGACGGCATGGGCGGCTAGAGCTTCTCCGGCGAGCTCATCTCGAAGTCGAGGTGTCCATTCCAGGTGGTGAGGAGCGGGCGCTTGGGCAGGCCGAGCGAGCGCAGGTCCCCCGCCAGGGGGTGATCACCGAGTTCGAGCTCGGCGCCGCGGACGGCATAGCCGGTCTCCCGGTAGCGCTGGGTCAGCCCGCTCACGTGGGGCGCCCCCTCGTGGATCGAATAGACGGCGGACGTGATCGGCGCGGGCGTCCGGGTTCCCTCCGCCGGCGCGCTGAAGCGGAAGACGTCGCGCCCATCGAGCGCCAGGGTCGACTCCACCCGCCCCTCCGCTCGCGTGAAGCCGATCTCGCCCATCTCCTTCGGGAAGCCCCACATCTGCAAGCCGCACTGCTGCGAGAGCCGGGTCGTCACCTGCAGACGCCAGGTATGGCTGGCGATCTCTCCGGCCAGGACATCGTGCAGGGTCGTGAGGTAGCGACCCACGCCCGGGATGCGGGCGGGGAAGCCGTCGCGCCGATCCGTCCGGCGCACGAAGAACGCCTGGGCGGTCTCCTCGTAGACGCCGCAGTCGGTGTCGGTGTAGTGGACGCAGGTGAAGGCGAGCAGCGCCCGGCCGGGCGCGACCTCGGCGACTTCGAAGCCGGTCTCGTGGATCAGCCGCTGGGCGACCCGCGCGTCGACGACGAACAACGCGGCCGCGGAGGCGCCGTCCCGGAAACGAGTCGGATAGCCCAGGTCGACGCCTTCGATCTCGAAGCGCCGGGAGCGGGGAGCGCAGGCTCGTTCGGAGGGCATGGCAGGCCTCGCGGAGATCGACTCGCGCCCAGGGTAGCGGCGTTTGCACCTGGGGCCGGGAAGGCGACGGTCGCCCTTGGACGCCTCGAGAGGATCATGCGACTGAAGTTCCTGGGCGCAGAGGCAGCCGGGAATCGCGGGATCGTGTGCTTTGCCACCGTGAACGGGAATCACGATCGGGGACAGGAAAGAGGGAAGATCGGGTCGGGCGGATCGATCTGCAGCGGGATCGGCGGTTCGTCGTTGCCGGGGATCGCCGCTTCCGTCCCCGAAGAGAAATACTCGGGGTGCCGCAGGGCATACAGCACGTATTCGTGCCGGGTCAGGATCGCGTTGTCCCGCAAGGAGCTGCGCGCGACGGGGCAGCGCCGATGCACCTCGCGGTAGACGGGGTGGGGTTCGCGGTGAAGGTCGGATCGAAGAGATCGACCCGATCGCCGTCGGGGTTCTGGGCCGCTGCCATGGTCGGCCGCGCGAACGGAGAGTGCGGCGAGCAGCTCGTCGCGGTTCGAGAAGTAGCGGTAGAGCGTGCCGGGCGATAGACCGGCGCACTCGCTCACGTCGCCCATCTCCAGCTTGGAGAGCCCATGGCTCGCCACGGCCTCGAGCGCGCCCTCGGGGATCCGCTGCCGGGTGCGCTCCCGGAGTCGGCTGCTTGCGCTCCGCTTTTCGCACTCATCGAATCACACGATACGTAGAGAGACGCAGACCGTCAGTCTGTTTCATTGATGTGACAATTATGAACATAAAGGATCAATCTGTTCGACCAACGCGACCAAGAGGTCTCAGTGGTGAGTAATTCGTTCACACTAGTATAATCTTGCAATATACTGTAAAGACTCGTAAGAGTGTACGAGATGCAGGAAGCACGACAGAACCAACGCCCGGCCGGAGTGGAACTTGGCCGCCGCGAGCGCCGCAAGCTCGAGGTGCGGACGCGGATTCTCGAATCCGCCGTCGAACTGATCGAGGAGAAGGGGCTCGAGGCCACCAAGGTCGTGGAGGTCTGCGAGCGGGCGGACGTCGCCCACAAGACCTTCTTCAACCACTTCGCTTCCAAGCAGCACCTGCTGGCCGAGATCGCCCAGCACGGGCTGAACGGGCTGCTCGCGAACATCGAACAGGCGCGCAAGCAGCCCACCTCGACCCGCGGCCGCATCCAACACTTCTTCGAGAATCTGGCCCACAACCTCGAGCAGTCGGGCCCGATGCACCGCGAGCTGATCAACGAGATCGTGCGCATCATCCACGAAGCGGGCGACGAGCTCGAGCAGGCGCGCAAGCTGCACGACGCATTCGAATCGATCATCCGCGAAGGCGCGGCATCCGGCGATCTCTCCGATCGACACGGCCTGGAAACGCTGACCGAGATGCTGATGGGCGCCTTCTACGTGCTGGTCTTCAACTGGGCGAACCAGGAGGACTACCCGATCCAGGAGCGGGCGGTCGCAACCGCGAGATACCTCGCGGATTCCATGGCAGCGCCGAAGGAGGAGTGAGAACGATGGCCGGAAAAATTGGTGGCGTCGGAACCGAGCTGATCGCCAAGGACCCCGGAATCCCCAACGGGTGGTTCGCCGTGGCCTGGAGCAAGGAGCTCGATCCGGGTCAGGTGAAGCGCGTCTACGCCTTCGAGCACGAGCTCGTGCTCTTCCGGGCGCGCTCGGGGCAGCCGAAAGTGGTCTCCGCCTACTGCCCCCATCTGGGCATCCACATGGGCAAGGGCGGGCGGGTCATGGGCGAGACCGTTCGCTGCCCCCAGCATGGCTGGCAGTTCGACGGCGATACCGGGAAGTGCACGGTGATCCCGTACTGCGACGAGATTCCGAAGCGGGCCTGTGTGCGCAAGTGGGATGTCGTCGAGCGCAACTGCATGATCTTCGTCTGGCACCACGCAGAGGAGAAGCCGCCCTATTGGGAGATCCCCGTCCTTCCCCATCTCGAGGATCCCGAATGGGCCGAGCCCCGCACGTGGGATCTCGAGGTTCCGGTCCACATGCAGGACATGGCCGAAAACAATCTGGATCCGGTGCACTTCCGATACGTCCACGGGATGGATGAGATTCCGAAGACCGAGTTCACCATCGCCGATGACGGCCGCTTCCTGAAGGCCACGAGCTTCATCGAGAAGGTGACGCCGGCGGGCACCCTCAACATCTCCCTGATTCGCGAGACCTGGGGCCTCGGGACGTCGAGTGTCGAGAGCGCGGGCATCCCGGGCATCGGGCTCTTCATGTTCACGTCGACGACACCCATCGACAATCGCAACACCATCTCGCGCTGGCTGCTCTTCGCGACGAAGAATGCCATCGATTTCGCTGGCGAAGAGTGGTTCGAGAGCATCATGACCGGGGTGATGGACGACTGGGACGTATGGACGAACAAGATCCATCTCGAGAACCCCGTCTTCTGCAAGGCGGACGAGCCCTTGATCGCGTTCCGTAGGTGGGCAAAGCAGTTCTACTCGAAGACGGATTGAAGGAGCAGATCCAAATGGACCGCTATCTCGTGATCTCATCGGATTGTCACGCCGGGCT
>JAFDDA010000212.1 GCA_019311105.1 Deltaproteobacteria bacterium | reverse complement strand
CTGATCGAAGATGATCGAGCGCATGGGCGCCATGCCCGCCCCCCCGCCGATGAAGAGCATCTCGGCCTCGCTCTCGCGAGCGAAGAACTCGCCGTAGGGGCCCGCGAGCGTGAGCGGGTCACCCGGCCGCAACGAGAACAGGTACGAGCTCATCTTGCCCGGTTGCGTGCCCTCGGGAGCGTGCGGCGGCGGGGGCGTGATGCGGACGTCGAGCATGACGATCCTCGTCTCTTCCGGACGCTCTCCGGGATGCTCTCCGGGATAATTGGCCAGCGAGTAGGCGCGGGTCACCGGTTCCTCGACGACGGAGACGTGGCGCCACATGCGCGCGGCGTCCCAGTCCGGCCGGTACTCGGGCTCGATCTCGAAGTCTTCGTAGCGCAGCGTGTGCGGCGGGCACTCCGTCTGCACGTAGCCGCCGGCTCGGAAGGCCATCGCCTCGCTCTCGGGCAGCTCCAGCACCAGCTCCTTGATGTAGCTGCTGACGTTGCGCGTCGAGCGCACGCGGCAGACGTAGCGGCGCGTCTCGAGGAACTCGCCGGGCACGTCGATCTCCAGGTCGCCCTTCACCGCCACCTGGCAGGCCAGGCGCCAGCCCGCCCGGACCTCGCGCGGAGGAATCAGCGCGCGCTCCGTCGGCAGGGTCGAGCCGCCGCCGCGCAGCACGCGGACCCGGCACTGGCCGCAGGTTCCAGCTCCGCCACAGGCCGAGGGCAGGAGAATCTCGTGCCCTGACAGCGCTCCCAAGAGCTTCCCGCCCTGTCCCACCACGACGTCCCGCTGCCCGTTGACGCGAATGCGGACGTCGCCGCTGGGAATCAGCGTCGTTTTGGCCAGCACCATGAGAGCGACCAGCGCCATCACGATGGCGGCGTAGAGGATGACGGCGACGGCGATCTCGCTCAGCACGACGCTTCCGTTCCGCCTACGCGCTGCCTCACAAGACGATCCCCGTGAAGGCCATGAAGGCCAACGACATCAGTCCCGTGACCAGGAAGGCCATGCCGGCGCCCCGCAGACCGCTCGGTGGTCGGCTGTAGGCCATGCGCTCCCGCATTCCCGCCAGCGCCGCGATGGCCAGAGCGAAGCCCAGGCCCGTTCCGAAGCCGTAGGTCACGCTCTCGCCGAAGTCGTAGCCGCGCTCGACCATGAAGAGCGAGCCGCCCAAGATCGCGCAATTCACCGTGAGCAGCGGCAGATAGATCCCCATGGCCTCGTAGAGGGCGGGGAAGAACCGGTCCAGCACCATCTCCAGGATCTGAACCATCGAGGCGATCACGCCGATGTAGACGATCAGGCCCAGGAACGTGAGGTCGAACTCGCTGACCCGCGGCAGCAGCGTGTTGCCCTGTTTGAGAAGCCCCACGTAGAGGAAGTTGTTGAGCGGGACCGTGATGGTCTGGACCACCACGACGGCCGCGCCGACGCCGAGTGCGGTGCGGACGTTCTTCGACACGGCGAGGAAGGTGCACATGCCGAGGAAATAGGCGAGCGCCAGGTTCTCCATGAACACGGCCTTCACCAGGAGGTCGAGGTGACGTTCCATCCGGCTAGCCCTCCGCCCGGTCTTCGACCTGATCGCGCTTCCAGGAGCGGATTCCCCAGATCAGGAAGGCGATCAGGAGGAACGCCACCGGCGCCCGGCCCATCAGGCCCATCGGCACGTACCAGCCCCCGTCGCTCTCGAGGCGCAACACTTCGAGGCCGAAGATCGTGCCCCGCCCGAAGAGCTCGCGGACGAACGCCACGCTCATCAGCACGGCGCTGTAGCCGAGGCCGTGGCCGAGGGCGTCGAGGGCGCTGAGCCCGGGCCGGTGTCGCAGCGCGAAGCCCTCGGTGCGGCCCATCACGATGCAGTTCGTGACGATCAGCGAGACGAAGATCGAGAGCTGCTTCGAGATCTCCCAGAAGAAGGCCTGCAAGAGCTGATCGACCACGATCACCAGCGTCGCGATGATGCTGATCTGTACGAAGATGCGGATCGTGTCGGGAACGTGCCTTCGGGCTGCACTCAGTGTCACGCTTGCGCCGACCATCACCGCGGTCACGCTGACCGACATCGCGAGGGCGGTTTCGAGGCGTGTCGTCACTGCGAGGGCCGAGCAGATCCCGAGCATGAGCAGCAGGATGGGATTGCGCTCGAAGACCGGGTCGAAGAGCACGTCGTGGGCTCGGGGCTCAGCCATCGTCGCTTCCTCCTACCGGCTGCTGCTCGCGCAGGCGGGCGAGAGTGGGGCCGAAACCGCGGTCGCCGAACCAGAACCAGATCATCGCCGATACGCTCTCGCTCGTGATGGTGGCCCCCGAGACGCCGTCCACTTCGTAGAGGGCCTCGGGTGTCCCCTGCGCCGCCGCGCCCTGCACGACGCGGATGCGGAGCTCTCCCTCGTCGTCGTAGACGCGCTTGCCCGCCCACCGCGCCCGCCACTCGGGGCGTGTGATCTCGCTCCCCAGGCCGGGCGTCTCGGAGTGTTCGGTGAACCGGATGCTGCGCACCGTCGAGAGGTCCCGGCCGTCGAGAACTACGAAGGCCCGGATCATTCCCCCGTAGCCGAGGCCGCGGACGGGCAGGATGAGCTGCTCGATGCGTTCCCCTTCTCGCACCAGGCCCACCACTGCGTAGCGCTCGCGCCGCCCGAGCTCCGCGAGGTCTTCGGCTTCCGGAATCGGATCCGAGAGCTCGGGGTCGCCGGCCGCCTCGCGCTGGTCGTAGGTGCCGGGGCCGATTTCCTGCGCCGCGACGGTGTCGCCCGTGTCGAGCTCGACGATGAAGAACTCCACCGCGGCGGGATCGTCGAGGCCGACGGCCTGCAGCACGTTCCCCATCAGCTCGCGGCTCTTGTTGGCCTGGATCCTCTCGGCGAGTCCCACGGCCGTCAGCGAGACGAGGCCCGCGCACGCCACAGCGACGATCAGCGCCACGAAGAAGGTCTTGCGCGTGGACGCCTCAGCCATTGCGTGCCGCCCGTCGCGCGATGTTGCGTTCCTCCACGCACCAGTCGATCAGCGGCGCGAAGACGTTGGCCAGCAGGACCGACATCATGATGCCTTCGGGCACCGAAGGCGAAGCCGCCGGTCACGAGGTGCCAGTGCGGGGGCATTCCGAACATCGCCGAGCTCTCGCTCCCGACGTGGAAGAGCAGGGCCGCCATGCCCAGCCCGCCCGCCAACGCCGAGGCGACGACGCGCCAGGATGCTATGCCGGTGGCGATCAGGAAGGCGGCGCCGATCGCGCAGGCGAGGGCCGAGGTCTCGCCCATCGATCCGGGGATCGCGCCCAGGAAGGCGTCCGTCCAGCTCGGGTCGATCACGTCCATGCCGATGTCCGGGTCGGCGGACGAGAGCGCAGCCAGCGGGGTCGCTCCCGAATAGCCGTCCACCGCCACCCAGACCGCATCGCCCGAGATGCCGTCCGGGTACGTGTAGTAGAGGAAGGCCCGGCTGAGCAGCGCCGTGTTGAAGAGGTGGCGTCCGTAGCCCCCGAAGAGCTCTTGGCCGACCACCACCCCGAAGCTGATGCCGAGTGCGACCTGCCAGAGTGGCACCAGGGGCGGTAGCGTCAGCGCGAATAGCAGGCCCGTGACCCAGAGCCCCTCGCCGAGCGGCCGACGCTGGACGGCCGCGAAGAGGAGTTCCCAGAAGCCCCCCACTCCCGCCGCGACGACGTAGACGGGCAGCAGGTAGAGGGCGCCGTGCAGCACGTTCGCGAGCGTGCTCTGCGGATCATGGCCGACGCCCGCGAGCACGGCGCCGCGCCAGCCGGGGGCCTGCTCGAGCCCCATCTTCGCCAGGGCGAGGTTGGCCTGCAGGCCGGTGTTCCAGAGCGCTGTGGCGACCACGGGCAGCAGCGCGACCAGGGTTAGCAGCATCACGCGCTTGAGGTCGAGGGCGTCCCGCACGTGGGGCGCGCCGGGAGTCGCGCGATCCGTCGTGCGCCAGAAGGCGTCGGCGGCCTCTCGCAGCGGCTGCAGGAGCTGCAGCGCCACGGGTCTCAGCCCTCCCGCTCGAGGCGTTCGAGAACCTCGCGCAGGCGCGGCCCGAAGTCCTGCTTGCTCGGGCACACGAAGGAGCAGAGCGCGAGATCTTCCTCCTCGAGTTCGAGGCAGCCGAGGGCGCGGGCGCGTTCGGCGTGCCCGACGGCAAGCGCCTTCAAGAGCGGCGTCGGCAGCAGGTCGAGGGGCATCACCTTCTCGTAGCTGCCGATCGGCACGATCGGCCGCGGGTCGCCGTTGGCGGCGGTCGTGAAGCTCAGCTCGCGCCGCCGGCCCGCGAGCCCGCGAAGAAAGCCGGCGAAGGCCGGCTTCACCGAAAAGCGGTCGAAGCCGGGGCGCGCCCAGCCGAGCCGGGGTCGCGGGCGCTCGTCGGAGATCACCGAGACCTGCAGATGATGGCGGCCGAGGTAGGCGTGGGGAGCGACCGCCGCGCGGCCGTCGAGCACCGAGCCTGAGACGATGCGAACCGGCCCCTCGCCGAGGCGCCCGACGAGCAGGTCTTCGATGCGCGCGCCGAGGCGCGTTCGCACCAGAGCGGGGCGCTGGAGGGCGGGCCCGGCCAGCGCCACGACGCGCTCGGTCTGCAGGCGGCCTGTGAGCAGCAGGTGGCCGATGGCCACGACGTCCGGGTAGGCGACGTGCCAGACGGTCTTCTTGTCGTCCACCGGATCGACGAAGTGGATGTGTGTGCCGACGAGGCCCGCCGGGTGCGGCCCCGCGAACTCGTGCACTTCGAGCCGCTCGACGTCGGCGCCGGGAAGCCCGGCCCCGGGCCGCTGACAGAGGTGGATCGCACCCTCGGTGAGGCGGGACAACGCTCTCAGGCCGCGCACGAACTCCTCTTCGTGGCCCTCGATCACCTGCACGGGATCGGGCGCGAGCGGTCGGCTGTCGAGGGCAGTGACGAAGATCGAGTGTGGGGAGGAGTCGGGGTGCGGGATGCGGCCGAAGGGGCGGGTGCGCAGGGCCGCCCAGAGGCCCGACGCCAGCAACGCAGCCCGCACGCCCTCGCGATCCGCGGCGCCGGACGCGAAGGTCTCCTCACCGCCATCGCCGAGCTCGATCACGAGCGACTCGAAGCGCCGCTTGGCACCCCGGTGGACGGCCGCCACGCGACCCGCCGCCGGCGCCGTCCAGCGCATGCCCGGCACCCGCTTGTCGTGGAAGAGTGCCTCGCCGAGGCGGACGCGATCGCCCTCCTCGACGCTGAAGGTCGGCCGCAGGCCCACATAGTCGTCGCCGATGAGAGCGACCTGGCGGATGGCGGGCCCGGGCTCGACTTCCTGTTGGGGACGCCCCGCGATGGGTAGGTCGAGTCCCCTGCGAATCGAGAACCTCAAGTGCATGCCCCCGCCGACCCCGCCCGGCGAGGGCTCCGCGCCTAGGGTCGGATCAACCGCCAGGAGGCCTCTCCGTTCCGGCCTGAACGCGCTCGCCCGCCTGCGCGTATCGCGCGGCCGCCAACGTATCACACGCGCCGGGTGCGTCCGAGATGCCGCGATGGCGGCGTGGCCGGGTCGGAGGCCCGCGCCCACTCTGCCGCTGCCACTATTCGGCCGGGCTGGACGCCGGCCATCGCGGCGATCGATCTGCTTTGCCCTAGCTCCGGACCGCCCCTACCGGCCGGGGGACCCAGGGGAAGGCTGGGCGCGTGCCGTAAAGCAGCGCGGCAAGGACGCCTGTGCCTTCTCCTTCTCGTCGTGATCCGCTTGGCGACAACCTGGCGACAAAGTATTAGCCACCAGACCCCTTTGATTTCGCGCACTTGCGCCGATCGGCGGCGGGTTCGATTCCCGCCGCCTCCACCATTTTCTTAGCCAAAACAAATACTTGCGTGCCGAATTGCCGGGTGGCCAAAACCCGCCGCCGCTGCTCGAATCGCCAACGAAACCGGCGCGTTGCGTACTTGGTGTCCGACTGCGGGACAGATGACGAGCGAGGGCGCCTAGTTGCAGCCGCCCTCATTTTTGCGAAGTGACCAGATGATCCGGGGCCAGACGCTAGGCGGCATGCTCGCAGGGCACACGAGCCGAAAGCCCGGATCCTCTAGGGTGTGAAGTCGATGATCACGTCGTGGCCCCCGGTGCTGTTGTCGTAGCCTCCCGGGGGCGGTGCTGCGGCCGGGGAGAGGAACTGGGCCGGTGTCAATGGCTCATCGGACATGCGGATCTCGTCGATCAATCCGTTGAAGTTGCGACGGTAGATTCCAGTGCTCGACGCGAAATTCCCGGCGCCGATCACGGCCTCTTCCGCCGTGTAGAGG
>JAFDDA010000211.1 GCA_019311105.1 Deltaproteobacteria bacterium | reverse complement strand
CGCGATGTGCTCCTCGATGGTTCGCGGGCCGGTCATCCAGAGGATCGTCCCGTTCGCCGACCGGCCGGCGATCTGGAGCATGTGGTCGCCAAGGGCCGCGAGCAGGAGCGGAACCTTCGGGGCACCCGGGACGTCGAGCTGAAGGTTCACTCGAAACTCTTCTCCCGCGAACGCGGCGGGCTCGCCCGCCAGCAACGGGCCGAGCACGGCGACGTACTCCCGCATGTGGGCCGCACGTCGCGCGTACGACAGACCCAGCAGCGATTCGATCACGACCGGATGCGAGAGGCCGACGCCCAGGGTGAAGCGTCCCTGGCAGGCTGCGGCCGCGGTGAGGGCCTGCTGGGCCAGGGCCGTCGGGTGGCGCGGATAGCTCGGGACGACGGCCGTCCCGATCTCGATCCGCTCCGTCTCGCGCCCCAATACGGCCGCCGCAGTCACCGCGTCGAAGCCGAGCACCTGCGGCAGCCAGAGCGATGCGAAGCCCCGCGCCTCCAGACTTCGGGCGGCCGACACCAGCTCGTCCAAGCTGCCGCGGCCCCGTCGATCCCCGAACATCACCCCGATTCGCATGGGCCGAGCTTACCCGGCCAGGCGAAGCTTCGGGAAGCCGCTAGCCCTTCGCGCCGCCCGCGGGACGCCGGCCGCACCACGCGAGGCCCACCACACCGAGCAGGGCCACCAGCGAGGGCTCGGGCACCGGTACGATCGTGACCGCATCGACCGAAGCGACTACGAACCCGCCGGGTACGAAGGCCCCAACGTCGACAACGATCAGGCCGCTGGTGAGCGAACTGAAGTCGGGCATCACCTGATCGGGCGTGGCCCCGACGCCGATGAGGGCCAGCGTTGCCGGGAGGAACACGCCCGGGAGTGTCGCGGACAGGTCCAGCGTCGCGGCTGAATCCCAAGTGGTGGGAGTCGCGTCGACGGAGTCGACGGTGCCCGTGACAGCCACGATCAGGAAGCTCGAGAGAGTTCCGACGTTGATGGCCGAAAAGTCGTTCGGCAACGGCTCGGCGTCCGCGGTCGCGTCATCGATCAGCATGGTGATGCTGAACGCATCGCCGATGTTCACGAAGGGGGCGAGGCCGGCCGTGATCGTCGCATCGACGGTGACCAGCATCTGCGTGGCTTGGGCCGGCGCGGCGAGGCCGAAGGCGAGCAGCACGCCGAGCAGGTAGGTTCGGAGATTGTGAGATTTCATCGGGGTACCCGTTTGATTGGCGCTGCCCCCCAGCACGCCGTAAGTCCTCTATCGGAATGCCGGAGCATCCTCTTCCCAGAAAAATGAAGTCGCAAGCCGCGCGCCATCCACGGCCGGGCATGCCGGGATGAAAAAGGCATGGGAGTTCAGGACAGGTGGGCTGCTCCTGCCGGTTCGCTGCCATGCGCCGCGCGCGGACGCAGGCGGCCCAGGAGGATGCCGACAGGGCGATCCACGCCCCGGGGCCGCCCACTACGCAAGGGCCTGCGGCGTGTGGGGAGGCTCAGCCGAGGTCGATCAGCAGGTGTCGACTCAGATCGCCCACCAAGTCGACGTGGATCACGCGCGCGTCGAACCACCACGCGCCATCGATCCGGTGGAAGCGGTCGTGATAGCGGCCCGAGATGATGGGCTGGAGCGGAAGCTCGCCCACCTGCTGCAACACGGTGTAGTAGCTGCGGGCCGAGGCCCGCTCGCCCTCGACGTCGACGATCACGTTGCTCGTGATGTGCTTGGTGTGCGGCGTCCCGTCTTCATAGAGCCGGGTCGTCCCGCGATAGAGGGCGAGGACGGCGTCGCGCCCTTCGACCCTCTGCTCCGCCGACGCGCCGGGAAAGGGCGCGATGAGACCGTGCGCGAAGAGGTCTGCAACCCCCTCGAAGTCACCGAGGTCGATCCGCTCGGCATACGCATAGAGGAGCCCTTCGATCGCGCGCTCGTCGCTCGCCATCGAGCCAGCCTAGCGAAGCGACTCGCCCGGCGGCCCAGCGTGCTATCCGTCTCGGAGTCCCCCCTGGAGGGCCCCATGGCCAACGGCACCCCCGCTTCGAAGGATCTCGGAAAGCCTCCGCCGCGCTGGGTGCTGAAGTTCATGACCCGCGCCCACGTCCTGCTCAATCGCCTGACCGGAGGCCGCCGCTTCAACACGCTCGCCGGGGACGAGGTCTGCTTCATCACCATGACGGGCGCGAAGAGCGGGCGCTCGATCACAATCCCCCTGATGTTCGTTCCCCACGAGGGTGGCGTTCTGCTCGTGGCCTCCCAGGGTGGCGCGCCTAAGAACCCGGTCTGGTACAACAATCTCGTGAAGCAACCGGAGATTGCGGTGCGGCACCGCGGGCGCTCGCTGAAGCTGTGCGCCCGCCTCGCCACCCCCGAGGAGAAGCCGGCGCTCTGGCCGATCTGCGACGAGCGCTACGCGCCCTACGCCGACTACCGAAAGCGAACGACCCGTGACATTCCCATCTTCGTCTGCGAGCCCATCTCCTGATAAGATGGCCGCAGCCACACCTTGGAGGATCCTCATGTCTGCCCGATTTCACCAAGCCACCAGCCTCGCACTCGTACTCTCGCTCGTCGTCCTGCCCGGCTGCAAAGCCGGCGCCAAGGATGACGACCCCACGGCCTTCTCGGCCAACGCAACAGCCAAGATGACGGAACAGGACGAGCTGCCCTTCAACAACGCGTGGCTCGCCCCCGGGTGGAACGGGCCCGAGCGCACGTCGATCGTGATCCGACCCGTCGACACCAAACTCGTCCGGCAGTCCGACTGGTACAAGAAGGCCACCGAGAAGGGCAAGGTCGCCGACTTCGACAAGGACCTGGGTGAGCTCGCTTCGTTCACCCGCGAGGAGTTCCAGAAGGCATTCCGTGAGGATGACAAAAAGCGCTTCGCCGTCGTGAGCCAACCCAACACGAGCTCGCTCGTCTTCGAACTCGCGATCGTCGACGTCGAGCCCAACCGCAAGGCGCTCGGCGCGCTCGGCCTCGCGGCCACGATCCTGGCGGCACCCCTGGGCGTCGCGATTCTCGCCAAGGAAGGTGCCAAGGGCGGCATCGCCATCGAGGGCCGCATCAAGGACTCCCGAGGCAACGTCGTCGGCATGTTCCAGGACCGCGAGAAGGGCAAGTTCGCACCGATCAACGTCTCGCGGGCCACGTCCTTCGGCGAGGTCCAGAAGTCGATCCACGAGTGGGCCGAGCAGTGGGTCAAGGTCTCGAACGCCGACGCCCGAGTGGGCCGAGCAGTGGGTCAAGGTCTCGAACGCCGACGCCGGCCAGAAGGTGAAGGACTCGAAGACCTTCACGCTGCGCCCCTGGTAGCCGCCGGGCTACGCGGCTAGGGCGCTGGGGCCCGAAGTGCGCCGAGGCGCGAGCGATAGTGCTCTGCCGCCTCGGCGCTGCCACGCTCGGCCTCGACGTTTGCGAGGGCCGCCAGGATGTCCGCGTCACCCGGGTGGGCGGCGTGGGCCGCCTCGAAGGCTGCGACGGCTTCGGCCGTCTCCCCCGACGAGAG
>JAFDDA010000044.1 GCA_019311105.1 Deltaproteobacteria bacterium | reverse complement strand
CTTCGCCCGGGATGGCAACCTCTCGGGGCACTCGAGGGGGTTCGCATGGAGACGCGCGTCCAGACCGTCTGTCTGATCCTGATCTCGACGGTCCTCACCGGCGCCGCGCTCTTCTGGCTGCGCCCGGTGATGGTGCCCTTCGTCATGGCGCTCTTCATCACGCTCGGGCTGCGCGCGGGTGCGGAGTTCCTCGAGGCACGCGCGAGTGTCCCCCACTCTGCGGCGCTCTCGGTGACGGTGTTGATCGGGTTGCTCTCCCTGGCAGCGGTGGCGGTCGTGGTCTCGATTTCAGTCGGTGAGCTCGCGGAGAAGGCGACGCTCTACAACGACCACGTGATCGAATTGATCGGGAAGGCGGAGGCCTATCTACCGGAGGGGATCCGGGCGCAGCAGGAGGAGGCGTTCGGGAGCATTTCGGTCTCGAACTTGGGCGGGGTATTGCTCGGCACCGTGAGCGCCATCCGAAGTGCATTGTCCAACTCCTTCGTCGTGCTCATCTTCGTGCTCTTCCTCCTGCTGGGCGGCGAGCGCGGCGGGCCCTCCAGCGGGATGTGGGGCGAGGCCGAGACGCGCATCAAGCGCTACATCGCGACGAAGGCGGCGATCTCGTTCACGACCGGTTTCCTGGTGGGCGTGACGCTGCTGCTGCTCGGCGTCCCGCTGGCGCTCGTCTTCGCGCTGTTCGCATTCTTGCTGAACTTCATCCCGAGCATCGGTTCGATCCTCTCCACCTTCCTGCCGCTGCCGATCCTGGTGGTGAGCCCGGAGATCTCGCCCCAGACTGCGATGCTCGCGATCGTCATCCCGGCGTTCATCCAGATCACCATCGGGAACTTCCTCGAGCCCAAGATCATGGGCGAGTCGCTCGACCTGCACCCCGTCACGATCCTGCTCTCGTTGATCCTCTGGGGAACGCTCTGGGGGATCCTCGGCATGATCCTCTCGGTGCCGATCATGGTCGTGGTGAAGATCCTGTGCGAGCGCTTCGAGGGCTCGCGACCCCTGGCCGACCTGCTGGCGGGGCGTGTGGCGGGGCTTTCGGTCGGTGGGGTCGCCTGAACCGGATCAGGAAGTCGAGACGGGCGGCGCCACGAAGGATTGCGCGAGCTGCTTCGTGATGTCGCCGGCGGTGACGGGCCCGTCATGTTCGGCGGGCGGCACCCCCGAGTGACTCTTCAGCGATAGATCGACGTCCTTCGCCTGGGCTCGCAGCACACCCACGGTGCACTCGGCCTTCGGGATGTGCGCGAACGGGTCGTGCTGGAAGGCCCGCAGCGCGTTCTCATGGGTGATCAGGTTGATCTCGGCGTCGGGTACGTCCGTGAAGTGATTCTCGAACAAGATCTCCGGCGCCCTTGGCCAGGTCGAATCCGAGTGCGGGTAGTCGCACTCCCATGTGATCGTGTCGACGCCGATCCGGTCGCGGTGGTGCACGCCCACCGGGTCGTCGATGAAGCACGTGATGAAGCGCTCGCGGAAGACCTCGCTCGGGAGCTGGTTGCCGTAGTCCTGTCGCGTCCAGGCCTTGTGCTGCTTGTAGACGTAGTCGACGCGTTCGAGGAAGTACGGGATCCAGCCGATGCCTCCCTCGGAGAGGGCGAAACGCAGATCGGGGAACTCGCGTGTGGGGCGGCCCCAGAGCAGGTCCGCGGCGCAACTGAAGACGCTGATGGGCGAGACCGTGATCATCACGTTCACCGGCGAATCCATGGAGGTGAAGACCATCCCGGCCGCCGACCCGATGTGGATGCAGCAGAGCGTGCCCTCGTCGCTGCAGGCCTTCCAGAATGGGTCCCAGTGCTCGCTGTGGAGGCTCGGCAGGCCGAGCTTCTCGGGGTTTTCGCAGAACGAGACGGCGTGGCAGCCCTTCTTGGCGACGCGCCGCACCTCGTCGGCCATGAGCTGCGGGTCCCAGATGGCCGGCAGCGAGAGCGGAATGAAGCGGCCGGGGTGGCTCCCGCACCACTGGTCGATGTGCCAGTCGTTGTAGGCCTGGAGCATGACGTGCGAGAGCGCCTTGTCTTCGCAGCGCAGGAAGAGCGCACCGCAGAAGGACGGGAACGACGGGAAGCACATGCTCGCGAGCACGCCGTTGGCGTTCATGTCGCCGATGCGCGCGTCGACGTCGTAGCAGCCCGGCCGCAGTTGCTCGAAGCTCGTCGGTTCGACGCCGTACTCTTCGGGCGGGCGCCCGGCGACGGCGTTGAGCCCGATGTTCGGGATGCGCTGGCCTTCGAAGGTCCACGCGTCGGCGCCGCCCGGCAGCTTCACGACCTTCGGCGCGCGCGCTTTCCACTGCGCCGGGACGTTCTGCTCGAACATGTCCGGGGGCTCGACGACGTGGTCATCCACGCTCACCAGGATCATGTCTTCGGGGCGCATGGGCGGCTCCTCGGGGCGGGCCCATGGCGGGCGGCGCACTGAAATCTGACAGTGCGTCAGATTACTACAGCTCCGTGCCGGGCGGGCCCGGGAGGCGGCCCCACGCGCCCAGGGGCCCCGAAACGAACAGGATTTGAAGGACTTGCGCGCGCTTGCTGCGAGTCCCCTTGCCCCCTCGCGCAACGCCCCGATCGCGCTCGTTTTTCCATTTCAAATCAATGGTTTAGGGAACCTTCCCGACGGGGATGACCACTCAGGGGGCCAAGGGCCGTCTGCTATGCTCGGCCTCCTTGCGCAGCAGGCGCGAGCGAACCGGGTCCTCCTTGCCCGGCTTGCGCAACCGAACGGGGTCATGAAAGACGACCGCTACTGGCACTGCCTGGACCAGGCCATGGAAGCTTCGCACGGGGGCCACACCGACGAGGCGATGGCGTGGTTTGCCGAGGCGCTGAAGGAGAACCCCAACGGCGCCGAGGCCCACAACGGTCGCGGTGAGATTCTGTGGGACGAGGGCCGCGTCGACGACGCCCTCTACGAGTTCGAGCTCGCGACCTTGGCCGACCCGAAGTTCGCCACCGCCCACCTGAACCGCGCCGAGTTGCTGATCGAAGAGCTCGGCGAGTACGAAGAATCCACGCGCTTGTGCGACCGCCTGCTCGGTGGCGCCGACGAGCTGCCGCGCCTCGACAAGAGCCTCGAGGCCGAGATCCACTACCTGAAGTCGAAGGCCTGCTTCTATCAGGAAGATCTCGAGGGTGCGCTCTTCCTGGTGCGGCGCGGTCTGCAATGCGGTGGAGACCAGGCCATCTCGCTTGCCTTCGAGGGGCAGATCCTGCTCGAGCTCGGGCTGTTCGATGAGGGGCGCCGGCGGCTCGACCGTGCGGTGGTGCTCGACCCCGAGTCGGCGCATGCGCTCTATCACCATGCACTGGTGCTCGAGCGGCTCGGCTTGGAGACCGAGGCCGAGGAGAGCTTCGCCCGGGCCGACGCGCTCGACCCGAAGCACTACCCGCGCCCGGTTCGCCTCGATACGGGTGTCTTCGAAGCGGCGGCCAGCGAGGCCATCGACGAGTTGCCGCGTTCGATCCGGGAGTACGTGGCCCACGTGCCCGTGCTGATCGAGGATTTCCCGCCGCCCGAGCTGGTGCAGGCCGAGAACGTCTCGCCCCAGATCCTCGGCATCTTCATGGGAGTGCCGCGGACCGAGGCCGGTGCGAACGACGGCGGAAGCGATATCGACCGCGTGGTGTTGTTCAAGCGCAACCTCGAGAAGGCCTGCCGCGACGAGGAAGAGCTGATCGAGCAGATCCAGATCACGGTGAAGCACGAGATCGGCCACTACCTCGGCCTGGACGAAGGCGACCTGGAGCGTCTCGGCCTCGGTTAGCCCCCTTCCTCAGTGGGCAGAGTCTCCAATCAGCTAGATTGACCCCATGTCGGGCCTCGTCGATGCATTGACGGCGATCGTCGGCGCCGAGGGCTGCCTGTCTCGCGCGGACGAGGTCTTCCCCTACGAGTGCGACGGTCTGTCGCTGCACGCGGCGACGCCCGGGGCCGTGGTCTTCCCGCGCGACACCAGCGACGTGGTGCGGATCGTGCGCGCCTGCGCCGAGCACGGCCGCAGCTTCGTGCCGCGCGGTGCGGGCACCGGGCTCTCGGGCGGTGCGCTCGCTTGCGACGAGGCGGTGGTGATCGAGTGCTCGCGCATGAACCGCGTGCTCGAGGTGAACCCCGAGGCGCGCTGGGCGCGCGTGCAGCCCGGCCTCGTGAACGCCGACCTCTCCCGTGCCGTCGCGACCCACGGGCTCTTCTACGCGCCCGACCCCTCGAGCCAGCTCGCCTGCACGATCGGCGGCAACGTGGCCGAGAACTCGGGCGGGCCGCACACGCTCAAGTACGGAACGACCACCGACCATGTGCTCGGCCTTGAACTCGTGCTTTCGTCGGGGGAGGTCGTTCGCCTCGGCTCGGCCTGCGGCGTGGCGCCTGGCTACGACCTCGTTGGAGCCGTGGTCGGGAGCGAGGGCACCCTCGGCGTCGTCACCGAGGTCACCGTGAACCTCGAGCCGATCCCGGAGGCCATCGCCACCCTGCTCGGGATCTTCGGCGACGTGGTTTCCGCTTGCCGCGCCGTGGGCGAGATCATCCGCTCGGGGCTCGTGCCGGCGGCGCTCGAGATCATGGATCGCCGAACGATCGAGGCAGTGGAAGCGAGTGTGTACGCGGCGGGCTTGCCCCGTGATGCGGGCGCCGTCCTGCTCATCGAGCTCGACGGGCCGCCCCCCGCGCTGGAACGCCAGCGCGAGCGCATTCGTGCGATCGCCATGGCCCAGGGCGCGAGCCGGGTCGACGTCGCGCGCGATGCCGACGAGCGGGAACGCTTCTGGGCTGCGCGCAAGGGTGCCTTTGGCGCCATGGGACGCCTCGGCCCAGACCTCTACGTCCACGATGCCGTGGTCCCTCGCGCGAAACTTCCGGAGGTGATCGCGCGCGTCTGCGAGATCGGCGACCGCTACGGGCTGAAGCTCTCGAACGTCTTTCATGCCGGCGACGGGAACCTTCACCCGAACATCTCCTTCGATCGCCGCAATCCGGACGAACTCGATCGCGTGCTTGCGGCAGGCGACGAGATCCTCCGTACCTGTGTCGATGCGGGCGGCGTCATCACGGGGGAGCACGGGGTGGGTACCGAGAAGCGCGACTTCATGGAGCTGATCTTCAGCGAGGCCGACTTCGGCGCGATGAAGCGGCTGCGGCGCGCCTTCGACCCCGAGCAACGCAGCAATCCCGGCAAGATCTTCCCCTCCACGCGCTTCTGCACGGAGGCGAATCCGAAGGCGCGGGGCTACGACCGCGTGCCGCTTCGCGAGGGCGAACCGTGATCGACGCGGCGGCTCTCGATGAACTTCGTGCGGTGGCCGGAGAGGCGGCCGTGCTGGAACACGACCCGATGGGGCTCGACGGTGCACGGCTCGAACTCACGATCGCCCCGACGAGCGTCGAGGATCTCGCAGCAACACTCGGAGTCTGCGCGAGTCGAAGGCTCCCCTTGCTGGTACGAGGGGGCGGGAGCCGGCTCGGCCTCGGGAATCGACCGCGCGGTGCGCGAGCCTGGCTGTCGACGGCTGCCCTCGAACCCGTCTGCGAAGTGGACGGCGACGAGGGCGTCGCGCGGGTCGGGGCGGCGACTCCCGCCGCGGACCTCGATGCTGCAGCGCGCGGCGCGGGCTGGCGTTCGCCCTTCGAAACCTCGAACCCACTGTCCACGGTGGGTGGCGTGTTGGCCACCGCCGCGTCGGGCCCGCGCAGCCTCGGCCTTGGGCCGGCACGCCGAGCTGCCCTCGGCCTCGAAGTCGCACTCGCCAGCGGCGATCGAACGCGTTGCGGAAGCCGCGTGGTGAAGAACGTCACGGGCTACGACCTGGTGAAGCTCTACGTCGGTTCACTCGGGACGCTCGGCGTCCTGACCGAGGCATGGCTCCGGCTCCGGCCGAAGCCCGAGGCGGAGCGGGCCTTCGCCGGGCGCGTCGGTCACGAAGGCTTGGCCCTCGCCCGCGAAGCGGCGCGGCGGAGCGGTGCCCGTGCGGTCGCGATCGTCGACGGGACGCTCGCGAGCGCCATCTCGGAGGAAGGGGAAGGCGACCTGTTGATCGTCGAGTTCGCCGGGGACGAGCCCGTCGTGGATGAAGCGGAGGCGTGGCTTCGCACCCGCGCCGGCGAGCTCGCTGAAGCGCCAGACGCCGTCGGTCGCCTGCACGGGCTCCAGGAAAGCCCTTCCACCGCCGCGCTTCGCTTCCGGATCTCTGCGCCGACCCCTCATCTCGAGGCCGCGCATTCGATGCTGCGCGAACGAGGGGCCGGGGTCATTACGCACCCAGGCCTCTCCCAGACCCTCGCCTTCTTCGATCTCGAGTCGGCTGACACCACCGGGGTCGACGCGGCATGGCGTGCCGTGCATGCGGCCGTAGACCCGACCGTCGGCGCCCACGCCATCCTCGAGCAGGCGCCGGGGTGGGCCAAGGATGGGCGGGACGTCTTCGATGCGCCGGCGGCGACGCTTCCCTTGATGCGCACGCTGAAGAGCGAATTCGATCCGGCGGGCGTCCTGAACCCCGGCCGTTTCGTGGGGGCGCTCTAGTGGCCGAGACGCCGAGCGGCCTCGGGGCCTTGTACGAGCGCAGCCTCGACTGCGTGCACTGCGGCCTGTGCCTCAGCTCCTGCCCAACCTACGTCGAGACCGGGCGCGAAGCGTCTTCGCCACGCGGTCGCATCTACCTCGCGCGCGGTGTCGCGGAGGGCCGCATCTCGCTCGGTGGGGTCGCGAGTGAAGAGTTCTATGCCTGCCTCGGTTGCCGTGCCTGCGAGACCGCTTGCCCGTCGGGCGTCCGCTACGGAGAGTTGCTCGAAGAGGCGCGCGCCGCCGTCGAGCGGGAAGACGCGCGCACGGGCCCGGCGCGGGGCATCGAATGGTTCGCCCTGCGTCGCATCGTCCCGCACCCGGTCGTGCTCCGCGCGTTCGTGAATCTCCTGGGCCTTGCCCAACGGCTTCGCCTCGACCGGTTGGCCCTGCCGTTCCTGCCCGCCGCACTGCGCGAGCGCCATCGTCTGCTTCCGAGCGTGCCGTCACGTCTCGAGCGCCGCCCGCTCCCGCCTCGCATCCGCGCCGAGGGGGAGCCGCGCGGTCGGGTCGCTCTCCTCGAGGGATGCGTGATGCCCGAGTTCTTTGGCGCCACCAACCGCGCCACGGCCCGTGTGCTGGCACGCAACGGCTACGACGTGGTGGTGCCCGAGGCACAGGGTTGCTGCGGCGCACTCCAGGCCCATGCCGGGGATGCGGACACGGCCCGCTCGCTTCTCGATCGCAACTGCCGCGCCTTCCTCGACGCGGAAGTCGACGCCGTGGTGGTGAACTCCGCAGGTTGTGGTGCGCACCTGCGCGGTGCTGGCCATTGGCTGCCGGGCGAGGGCGACGACCTCGCGGAACGCGTCCGGGACATCGCTGAGTTCCTGGTCGAGGCGGGCTTCCGCGCACCGACGGGCCGGATCGAGGCCCGGGTCTGCTACGACGACCCCTGCCACCTGCTCCATGGTCAGGGCGTGAAGGACGCGCCGCGGCGTCTGCTCGAATCGATCCCGGGTGTCGAGTTGATCGAGCACGCCGATGCGGCCGCGTGTTGCGGCGCGGCAGGCATCTACAACCTGACGCACCCCGAGATGTCCCAGGCCGTGCTCGCACGAAAGCTCGATGCCCTCTCGGCCGCTGACCCCGACATCATCGCCACGGGAAACCCCGGGTGTTTGATGCAGCTTGCGAAGGGCGCGGCCGAGCGCGGGCTGCGCGCGCGCGTGGTGCACCCGATCGAGTTGCTCGAAGAGGCCTATCGGTAGGACCGGCGGAGCGCCTATCGGTAGAGGAAGGCGTCGGGCGTCGGCTTCGGCATGCGGATGCGCGGGAAGACCCCGAAGCCGAAATCGTAGAGCGAGCCCTGGACCACGAGTTCGAAGGGCAGGATCGAATCGCGCGAGCGGACCAGGCCGTACTGTTCGCGCATGCCTTCGAAGGCGTACTCCGACCGCGCGCTCGATCGAACGGCCGTCTCGTCGGCGACACCCAGACGTGCGGCTTCGAAGAAGGTGTCGCGGTCGGCGTCGGAGACGTACTCGTAGTCGCTTTCGAGCTGGGCGAGCCGCAGCGACGTCTCGTCGAGTAGCGACACGAGCCGCGACATCCGCTCTTTCGAGATCGTCCGATAGCGCCGCTCGGGTTCGTCCTTCTCCTTGCCGCTCTCGGCCAGGAAGGAGAATTCGAGGGTTCGGCCCCCGACGAGGGAGATGCCGTCGGGATGGAGCTCGCCGTTGCGCTCGTTCCCGTCCAGATACAAGGGCTCGAGGCCGATCCCGTCGGGGCCGGCGACGAAGCGGTGCTCTTCGAGGAAGCCGCGCGAGAGTCGGATGCGCTGGGACGTGAAGTGCAGGGCGAGCTTGCGCGCCTCGTGGCCGGCCTTCTGGCCCCACTCGGTCTGGGGGTGCTCGCGCGCAATGCCCTTCAGCAGGACCAGGCGCGCGTCCGTGCGCGGCTCGCGCTCCGATGCTTCGAACTTCTGTTCTGCCGCGGCTTCTTCGAGGCCGGACAGGTCGCCATCGTCGAGATCCGTTCGCACGAGCGCCACGTCGAAGGCGCCGACGTGGTTGCCCCGGCGCTGCTCCCAATCTTGGAGCCACCCCGCGACATCGTTGAAGCGGCTGCCGTCGGGGTAGCGCTCGAGGTAGCGCCGAGCGTAGGCAGCGGGTGCCTTGCCGAACGGCCACGGCTGCATCCACGGGAAGAACACGAGCCGGTTCGGCATCGACATGAACAGTTCGACCAAGGTCGGCATGTCCACGAGCCACTCGAGCGGCCGGGGTAGGTTTCGATCCTGGGGGCCACCGCCGAGCGGGCCGAAGAAGATCCACTTCACCTGGTCGACGCGGTCGTTGTTCCGAGTCAAGCGATAGGCCCGATAGGGGTGTTGACTGGGCGACCGCACCGCCGCCTGGGCGTGACGCGACATGTTGGATTCGTATGGGTCGACCATGCTGATGGCCGTCATGTACTCCCACATGGCGTCGGTGTTGCCGTTCTCACCCCGCATGGTCGCCATCACGAAGCGTGCTTCGTCGGCGAGGGGGCCCTGCGGGTCTTGGAAGAAGAGCGCTTCGGCTTCGGCCGCCGGGTCGCCACCGCCGCCGAGCAGGGCCAGGGCCAGGGCTCGCGCCTCGGGCGGGGCGACATCTCCCCACCCGATGGCCTGCTCCGAGGATTCTCGCGCCTCCTGCCAGCGCTTGACCTTGTCGCGGGCCTCGTCGCGCAACCGCGTCGCACCCGTATCCTCGTTCTCGTACATGAGCGCGCGCTCGGCCATCACCAGCGCCACGCGCGGTTGGCCGCGTTCGAGAGCCTTCTCGCCGGCCTGGACGGCTCGGTCGCGTTGGAGGCGATTCCAGCGCTCCTGATCCTTCTCGATGCGTTCGACCACGTCTTCCGCGTCTTCGGAGTCGGGGTTGGTTTCGACGAAGCGCTTCCAGTGGCCGAGCGCCTGACGCTCGGCGAGGCCCATCTCTTCGCGCTGAAGCTCGTAGAGCATCACCTTGAAGGTGGAGCGCACGAACCCGGCGACCGCGAATGCGCCGCTTGCCGCCGACTTCCCGATCGGCGCAGCGAATTGGTTGAAGATCGTCCCGAGGTGGCGCACCCAGGCGTCGCGCACGCGTGCGCGGGCGAGCTTTAGCGGGTGGTCGTCGTGGTACTGCTTGACGATCTGCTCGAGCCCCGGGTCGAGGTCGTCGCTGTCGAGCAGGTGCTCCATGGCTTCCCGAAACCGCTCGGGGTCGTCGAGCGTCGAGGCCAGGGCGTACTGCGCGTAGCCAGGCAGGCCGATCCGGAGCGCGTCCTCTTCCTCCGTCTCTGCAACGGCCTTCTCGTAGGCGTGGATGCGACCGAGCGCGTGGAGTCCGGCCAGCGAATCGTTGGCCATGACGGCGATGGCGACGTCGGCGGCGGCCAGGTCGCCGTCGGTGGGCATGATCGCGCCCCGGACGGCGAGGGGTTGGATCGGGGCGTACGAGGGGGGCGCGCTCGTACTACAGCCGGCAAGCATCAATGCCGCTGCGACGAGCGGTGCCAGGAGAGGGCGGGGGTCAGCGGCTGAAGCGATCACGGTCCACCCGCAGTGTGAAGGCGAGGAAGGCTTCGAGGCGGCGCGCAGCTTCGAGCTTCTCGGAGGTCCCGTCCTGGTTCGCCACGGCCTCGTAGAGGCGAGACGCGGCATCCACGAGATCCTGGAAGGTCGAGGGGTCGAAGGCCATGCTCTCGGGAGGATGCGCCGCCACGTATTCCGTCGCCAACTCGGCATACAGATCCCCCAGCTCGAGCAGGTGCCGGTTCGCGTTCTTGCTCTCCCGGTGCCGCACGATCACCCTTTGGAGTTCGCCGAGGGCCCGGACGTTCCCGTCGGGCAGGACCCGGCGTGACGCGACGAAGTAGCGGGCCCGGGCCAGGTCGGTGCGTTCCAGCTCCTCGCGAATGACGGCCCGATAGTGGTCGCCGAAGTGGTCGCTCTCGAGGGCGTCGAGGAGCGCCAGGCGGATCTCGAAGGCGTCGAGCACGCCCTCGGGGTCGCGGGGTGCCTCGGCATCGCCGGGCTGGGCCGGGCGCCCGAGGTCGAAGCCGAGGGCCGCCGCTTCCTCGAGGGTCTCACACGCGGCGGCTCCGCGAAGGGAGTCGAGGGCAAGCGATTCTTCGAGTTCGGCGGCGCGTCGGTAGAACTTTGCCGCGAGCTCGAAGCCGCGGATCCGCTCCAGGGCGCGGGCCTTCGAGAAGGCGATCACGCCGTCCATGTGGCCGGCGCGCAGCGCGTCCTCGTGGACGCGTTCGAGATTTTCGAGGCGGATCAGCGAAGCGCGGTAGACGTTTCGGCCGGAGAAGTCGCGCGCCGCCTCGAAGCGATAGGTGTCGTCCGGGATGTGGCGACGCAACACGGCAATCACTTCCAGGACGTTCTCGCTCGGTCGATAGCGTGGGTCGCTGGGCGGCGTCTTGCGACAGCCCGCTGCCATGCCGGCCACGAGGACGAGCGCCACCAACGCGAGCGAGTGGAGAAGCGGCGGGCGAGCGGGGCGCGGCATGGGCGGGAATATCGGCGGCCCCTCGGGCCGGGTCAATCGCCCCGCTGCCGAAGCGCGAGTGGGCTAGTTGCCCCGGCCGACCACGGCATTCAGCATCTTCTCCGTGGCGATCACCGCGGCAGCGATCTGGTCCGAATCGACGCCCAGGGTCGTGAAGGAGCCTCCCTCGCGCTCGGAGGACTCCCAGGAGATCAACGTTTCCACCAGCGCGGCCGTCCGGCCGCCCGGCGGGATCCGCACGCGAAAGTCCGCCAATCGCGGCAGCGCGACGTCGAACTTCTTCATCGCCTTCCGCAGGGCGTTCATGAAGGCGTCGTAGCCGCCGTCGCCGCTCGAGCGGCCGGTGGCCTTGCGTCGACCGAGGCGCACCGTCACCTCGGCGCTCGGTGCCGTCTCGCTGGCCACGTTCACCTCGTAGCGGAGGATCTCGACACGGGTCGCATCCGGCGTCGCCAGCACGTCGGCGATGATGTAGGGGAGGTCTTCGGGCCCGACCACATGCTTCTTGTCGCCGAGTTCCACGATTCGTTTCAGGACGAGGTCGCGATCCTGGGCAGAGAGTTCGATCCCGAGCGACTTCAGGTTGTGATCCACCGAGGCTTTGCCCGAGAGCTTGCCCATGGCATAGCGGCGTTTCCGGCCGAAGCGCTTGGGAGCGAGGACCGTCGTGTAGAGCCCGCCTTTGGCGTCGCCGTCGGAGTGGATGCCCGCCGTGTGGGTGAAGACGTCGCGGCCGACGATCGGCGTGTTGGCCGCGAGGTCTTTGCCGCTGAAGGCCTCGACCAGGCGCGAGATCGCCTCGAGCCGCGTCTCCTCGACCCCGGTCCGGAGCGGCGAGCGGTCGTGGATCGCCGCGACCACTTCGGCCAGGCGTGTGTTGCCCGCCCGCTCACCCATGCCATTGACGCTCGTGTGGACGCCGCGCGCGCCCGCCTTTGCCGCAGCCAGGCAGTTGGCGGTGGCAAGCCCGTAGTCGTTGTGGGAATGGAACTCGAAGTGGATGTCGGGCCAGAGGTCGACCATCAGCCCCATGTAGCGCGAGACGTCGTCCGGGCCGAAGACACCGAGGGTGTCGGGCAGGTAGACGCGCTTCACCGGGTGCTCGAGCAGGGCCGCCATCATCCGAACGACGTAGTCCGGCGATTCCCGCACGCCCTGGGACCAATCTTCGAGGTAGACGTTCACGGTGAGCCGCTTCTTCTTCGCGTAGGCGAGGGTGTTCGCGGCGTCCTTCCAGTGCTGCTCGGGGGTGCGGCCGAGCTGCTCGCGGCAGTGGCGTTCCGAGCCCTTGGTCAGGAGGTTCAAGACCTTGCCGCCCGCCCCCGCGATCCAATCGACGGATTTCTTGCCGTCGCAGTAGCCGAGCACCTCGACGCGCTGAAGGGCGCGATTCTTGCGCGCCCAGGTGGTGATGCGGCGCGTGGCCTGGCGCTCACCCTCGGAGACACGCGTTCCGGCGATCTCGATCCGGTCGACCTTCACTTCGCCCAGCAACATGCGTGCGAGCTGGAGCTTCTCGGCCGGCGAGTAGGCGATGTCCGGGGTCTGCTCGCCGTCGCGCAGGGTGGTGTCCATCACCTCGATCCGTTTGCCCTCGCGTCTCGCCATCGCCATCACCCGACCGGCGCGGCTCGTGCCGTGCTCGGTCTCTGGCCCCAGGGAGGGGCCTCTTGGTTGCGCTCGCGCCGATGCGAGCCAAAAAAAAGGGCCGCGGGGGTTTCCCGCGGCCCTGTGTTCGTTCGCGCGATGCGCGTCAGCTGGCCGCGGGCCCTCGCAGGGGGCCGATGATCGCGGTAATGCTGATGGCCATGGCGCTCGAGTTCGTCATCGTCGGTCGAGAGTACCGGCGGGCCTTGCCCTGTCAACCGCTACCCTGGAGCCCCATGCCGACCCACGACCCCACCTCCACCGAGACCGACGCCGACTCCACGGCAAACCCTGCTGGCCCCGCGTTGACCCACGAGTTCGAGATCACGGACGAAGAGGCACACGAACGTCTCGACGTCGTGCTGGCGCGCCGGCTGAATCTCTCCCGCGCGCAGACGCGCAAACTTCTCGAAGAAGGAGGCGTCCACTTGGACGGCTCCCCCATCGGCCGTGCGGTGAAGGGGCTGGCGGTCGAACCGGGCTCGCGCGTCGGCGTGGTGGGCTTCGTCCACCCGCGCGATCGTCACGCCGTTGCGGAACCCGATGCGGCCCTGGTCGTCCTGGCCGAGGGAGCGGGCTGGGTGGCCATCGACAAGCCTGCGGGCGCGCCCGTGCACCCGCTCGAAGCCGACGAGACGGGCACGCTGCTGAACGCCTTGGTGGCGCGCTGGCCGGAGATGCAGGGTGTGGGCGAAGGCGGTTTGCGGAGTGGCATCCTCCACCGGCTCGACCTCGACACCTCGGGTGCCATGCTCTTTGCGACCGAAGCCGAAACCTGGGACCGCTTGCGCGGTGCCTTTGCGCGCCACGAGTTTGCGAAGACCTACCGCGCGCTGGTCGCAGGTGCCGCTCCCGATGAGGGGCGCCTCGACTACAAGCTGGCCGTGGCGCAACACAAGCCTGCCTTCGTCAAGGTTGCCGAAGGGCAGGGCGGTCGGCCCACTCGCATGAGCTATCGCACGGTCGAGCGATTCGAACGTTCGACGCTGGTCGAGGTGGCTCTCGAAACGGGCTTCTTGCATCAGGTTCGCGTCGGGTTCGCCCACCTCGGGCACCCCGTGCTGGGTGACACCGTCTATGGTGCCGAGGCCGCCGGTGCCGCGCCGCGCCAGATGCTCCACTGCGCGCATCTCGTGTTCGAGGAGATCGAGGCCCAGAGCCCCGACCCCGAGGACTTCTGCGAAGCGATCGCCCTGCAACGGACCGGTGCATGAGCGACGGCCCGGCCTCCGGCGAGCCCGTGCGGGTCGTGGTGGTGTTCGCGTCGAGGACGGGCCGCACGCGACGCATGGCCGAAGCCCTGGCCGAAGGCGCCGAAGCGACGGGCGCCGCGGTGCTGCTGCGCGAAGCCGAGGCGGCCACGCACGAAGATCTCCGAGGTTGCGACGCACTCGTTGTGGGGAGCGGCGTCCATATGGGCGGGCCGGAGGCCACGCTCCGCGCGTTCCTCGCCGAGACCGCGCCGCTGTGGCTCAAAGCAGAACTGCGCGGAAAACTCGCGGCCGTCTTCGCATCGGCCGGCGACGGCGCCCAGGGTGGCGCCGAGCTCACGCTCGTCTCGATGCTCTCGACCCTCGCCGAGCACGGCATGTTGCTCGTTCCGATGCACCCGCGGCTCGAGGGCTTCGCGGAAGGGGGCATGCATTGGGGCCCGGTGGCGGCGACCCAGCCTCACGGAGGGGAGCCGGGGCCGACGGAGGTGCAACTCGTCGCCGCGCGATCCCACGGGCGCTGGGTCGCGGAGTGCGCCGCCCGCTGGCGGCGCGGTCAATCGACGGTGGGCTCGGCGTAGATCGCGAAGCCACCGTCGGCCAAGGCCTGGGAGGCCGACTCGGGGCTCGTGCCAAAGGGCAACGAGATCTGGTAGCGGCCGCGGGGCGACGGCCCGGCGATGATCTCGCCGCGGATCCCTTCGATCGCGCCCGTCATTTCGGCAGAGGTGAGGTCGCTGCGGAAGACCACGTCGATGCGCGGCGCCTCGCGATAGACCGGGGTCGGCGTCTGCGGGGCGTCCGAGCCGTTCGGGCCGGCACCGAGGAAGAGCGACGCCGCCGCCACGGCCGCACCGAACGACGCCGCCACACGCAAGCCGCGCGAAACGGAGACGGGCTGCGTGAAGCCCGGAACACGAACCACGCTGTTCTGCAGCCAGCGAACCGCTCGCGTGCTACGCGGCGCTCGTGCCCACTCGCCCAGCTCTTCGGCCTCGGCG
Source organism: Deltaproteobacteria bacterium (assembly GCA_019311105.1). Taxonomy (GTDB): domain Bacteria; phylum Myxococcota_A; class UBA9160; order UBA9160; family JAFDDA01; genus JAFDDA01. The sequence continues at coordinate 11,369 of JAFDDA010000044.1, read as the reverse complement.
ATCTCGATGCGCGCCAGGACGCGGGTGAGAGTTTCGTTCGCGTCGGGCGTCGGCCACTCGGCCACGTGGTCGGGGTCGGCCAGTCGCGCTTCGAGCTCGCGCCGGCAATCGAGGCATTCCGAGGCGTGGCTGTCCACGGCCTCGCGCTCTTCGCGAGTCAGATCGTCGGGATACCAGGGGATCGAGCCCAGGACCTCGGGCGGGCAGGTCAGCGGCTCCTGCTTGCGGTCCGGCATCAGTGCATCCTCGCGCCGCGGCCGCGGCTGGGGCCGTTCTTGCGGTTGCCGCTGGGGCCGTCGTCGGGGTCGGTTTCCTCACCGGCTTGGAGCATCGCGAGCTGGCGACGCAGGCGTTCGCGGGCCCGGGAGATCTGGGTCTTGACCGTTCCCTCGGCCATGCCGAGGCGTCGCGCGATCTCGCTGTACGGGAGATTCTCGAAGAAGGCGAGTTCGATCACCTGGCGGTAGCGCTGGGGGAGCGCCTCGATGGCTTGGCGCACACGGCGCACCTCTTCTCGGGCTTCCAGCCTTTCGACGGGGTCTTCTTCCGACGGGGCCCGCGAGAGCGTTTCGAAATCCACCGAGATCACCTTCGACCGCTTGTTCCTGCCGGCGGCCCTGCGTGCGGCGAGAGATTTGAAATGGGCAATCCCGTAGATCCAGGTCGAAGGCCGGGATTCCCCCCGAAACTTCTTCGCGGTCCGCCACAGCTCCGCGAAGGTCTCGACTGTCGTGTCCTCGGCGGCTGTTGATTCGCCAAGGCGCCGAAGGACGAAGGCATAGACGCGGGGGTAGTAACGCTTGAAGATCTTGCGAAAAGCGTCCGTGTCGCCTTGCGCGATCTCTCTGACCAGGACCTCGTCTTCTGCGTCCCATTCCTGTCTGGAACGCTTGGGCTCCGCCATCCGTTTCGTTCTTTCTGTGAGTTTCTGCGTGCGTGCAGATGGTTCCGGTGAAAGAGACCCGGTGCCACAATTTACCAGGAAGGTCGGTGAGCTGCGTCACAATCCCCGGGGAACCACCTCGCAAGAATCCTCCAAACCCGTGGAAAACCCTTAGAATCCCGGCGTGCGGCCCGAACCCAAGCGATGCCCGGAATGCGGCGAAGACTTCCTCCACACCACAGAGGTGTGTAGCGACTGCGGCGTGCCGCTGAAGCTCGTCTCGGAACTCGAGGGCCCCGACGCGGGGGCCGGGTTGCCGCCGGCGAGCGAGCTCGCGCTGATTCGGGCCGAGGGCCCCGCCTGGATCGACGTGCTGGCGGCCGCCCTCCGAGCCGCGGACATCCCGAGCCGCGTCGAGATCATCGACCCCGAGCAACACGGGGCGCGCAGCGGGCTCACGGGCTCGGCGTGCGGCCTGTTCGTGCGCGAAGTCGACGTCGTGCGGGCGCGAGAGATCGATGCCGAGGTCCAGCGCGAGCAGATCCCGGACATGCCGACCGAGGATGTGGCAGGCGAGGGCGAGGAAGGCTGCCCCGCCTGCGGTCACGCCATAGCTGCCGACGACGCCGAGTGCCCCGACTGCGGCCTCTTCCTCGGCTGATGACGGAGGGGACGGTTCTCTTTGATGACGAAACCACCATTGCTGTGGCGTTCTGCCTGGTCCCTGGTTTCGTCATCAAAGAGAACCGTCCCCTTCTGCTCCCCTTCGGGGCTACTTCTTTCGTAGGAGGGTGATGCCGTCTCCGAGCGGGATGATGGCGGCCTCGACTCGGGGGTCGTCGGCGACTTTCTTGTTGAAGGCGCGGATGGCCTTCGTGTTGTCGTCGTCGGCGTCGGGCTTCGCGACGTTCCCGCTCCAGAGCACGTTGTCCACCAGGATCACGCCGTTCGGCTTGAGCCGCGGCAGGATGGCTTCGAAGTAGTTCGGGTAGTTGGGCTTGTCGGCGTCGATGAAGGCCATGTCCCAGCTCTCGTCCTCGGGGAGCGCAGCGAGGGTCTCGACGGCCGGGGCGATCTTCAAGTCGATCTTGTGGGCGACGCCGGCCTTCTCCCAGTAGGGCTTGCCGATCGAGGTCCACTCGTCGGAGACGTCGCAGCAGAGCAGCTCGCCGTCGTCGGGCAGCGCGCGTGCAATGCAGAGCGCCGAGTAGCCGGTGAAGGTCCCGACCTCGAGGACGCGCTTCGCGCCGAGCGCGCGGACGAGCAGTGTCATGAACGTGCCCTGCTCGGGTGCGATCTGCATCATCGAGATCCCGCCGAGCTTGGCGGTCTCTTCGATCAGGCTTTGCTGGACGGCATCGGGCTCGGTGCCGTGGGCGACGATGTAGGCGTGAAGCTCTTCACTGAGCCAGGCGGACTTGGGCATGGGGAACCTCCAGTCGCGACATGATATCGGCGCGGACGTGGGCGGGTACTCGCCTTGGAATGTTCGGATTCACGAGTGACGGCCGCGCATTTCGTCGCGGCGCGGCCGGTGGCTCGCCTTCTAGCTGCTGCCCTGGGCCTTCATCGAGAGCTGCATCGCGCGGGCCTTTGCGTCCTCGGCCTCGGGGATCATGCCCTTCTGCTGATAGAAGATGGAGAGGTTCGTGTAGCCGAGGGTCTCCTCGGGCTCGAGTTCGACGGCCTTCAGGCCGGCGGCGATGGCCTCGTCGATCTCGCCCTTGCGCGAATGGGCCATGCCGAGCGCGCTCCAGGCGAGCACGAAGGTCGAGTCGAGTTCGAGGGCTTCCGTGTATTTGGCGATCGCGCCGTCGAGATCCTGCTTCGCGAAGAGCGCGAAGCCTTCCTTGTAGAGGGGCCGTGCTGCAGACATGGAGTGAGTATACTTCCCGCGCTGTGAACGTCCGGCCCCTACGTGATGGCGAACAGAACGCCCTCCTCGACTTGGCGGGGCTCTGGCCCTCGCCGGACGACTATCCGATGCGGGACCTCTTCGCGCGCTACGTCGAGGAAGACGCGCGCTTCGATCCGCGCGACGTTTGGGTGGCCGAGGGCGACGCACTCGTCTCGTGCGTGCAGATCTTTCCCCGAAAGCTGGTGATGCACGGGAAGTCCGTGCCGATCGGCGGGATCGGGACGGTCTTCACGCATCCCGAGCACCGCAGTGGTGGCCTGGCGGCTTCGGTGATGCGCGCGGCCATGGACGACATGCAGGGGCGCGCCATGGAGCTCGGCCTGCTCTTCGCGGGCCCGGTGCCGTTCTACGAGAAGCTCGGCTGGCATTCTTGGGAGGTGCAGCGTCCGTTGCTTCGGCCGCGCGGCGAAGGCGACCCCGATGCCCTTGCAGCTGCCGAGGCCTTCGACCCAGCCCGAGATCTTGCCGAGGTGCAGGCGATCCACGCGAGCTACTCGCGCCTTCGCGACGGGTTCTGTGCGCGGGATTCGCGCGACTGGTGGATCAGTCTGCGCAACTCGGGGCATCCGGGTGAGGAATTTCTCGTGGCGCGCGACGCGGGGCGCGTGGTCGCCTACGTCCGCGCGGTCTGCCTCTCTCGCTTCCTGGTGATCATGGAATGGGGACGGGAGCAGGGAGCGACCCAGGCACTCGCGTCGCTCTTCGCCGCGCTGCTCACTCGGCGCGAAGACGATCCGCTGGCGCCGGCCGGACGGCCCTCGCTCGAGTTCCGCAGCGTTGCGTCGGCGTCGCCGATCCTCGACGAATCTCTCGAGGCCGCGCTCGAAGGCTGCGGCATCGACGTGGCCACGAGCGAGGATGCGGGCAGCATGTTCTGGGTCGCGAACCCGGAGGCCTTCGCCTACCGCTTCGGCGAGCCCTACCGCAGGCGAGACACCGGCGACCTCGAGGAGCCGGGCGAGCGCGAACGCCGGCTCCTCGCCCGCGTCCTCCCGCCGCCGCGCTTCGCCTTCTGGCCCGCCGACCGCTTCTGACCGTTTGAACCTCAAGGGGCTTCGGCATGGGGGGCCTTGCCGCGAATGGCTCGCTTTGCGCGGCGCGTGGGTGGGTGGGAAGATTGGATTGTCAGGCCAATGCTGATTCCGCCTTCGGCGGCGCCTCCCGCTACTCTCCGGCCCGCATGAAGTGGAGCGAGCTCCGGTCACGGTTCTTCGGGAACCTGTTCACGATCCTCTCGGGCCTGCTGGGCGTGTTCCAGGTGTTGATCGGGCATTGGATCGTCGTCGTCTTCGCCGGGCGCGAAGGGCCGGGCTGGGTGTCTGGTCTCTTGCTCGCAGCGGCGCTGGTGGCCGCCAACATGCTCGCCATGCCGAACCTCCGCCGCGCCGCACGCGCGGGCGGCTGGCCGCGACGCATCTCGCGCGGCTACATGGCGCTCGGGATCACGAGTCTCGTCACGGGCCTGGTGATCGCGATTGCCTGGCTCGGGTTCCTGCCCTTGGCTGGGCTGCTCACGGTGCTCGGTGTGAGCGGCGATACGGCTTTCGAGTTCTTCCGCCTGATGAGTAGTGTCGTCGTGTTCACCCTCGTGGCCATGTTCGCCTGGGGATTCACCGGCGGGCAGCGACTCGTGGAAGAGACACGGATTCCGGTCGACCTGCCTGGGCTGCCGGATTCGTTGAGCGGGCTGCGCATCGCCCACATCTCCGACCTCCACATCGGGAACGGCCTGGAGGATGCCCGCCTCGATGCGCTCGTCGAGCGCGTGAATGCCATGGAGGCGGATCTCATCGCGCTGACCGGGGACATCTTCGACTTCGACCCGCGACACGTGGAGGACGGGGCGCGAAGGCTCGGCGCCCTGCGCGCACGGCTCGGCGTCTTCGCCGTCCTCGGGAATCATGATCACTACACCGGACGCGAGTACATTGCGGAGTCGCTCGGTCGGCACGCACCGGGCATCCAACTCCTGCGTGGCGACATGGTGCGCGTGCCGGGGGAGACGCCCTTCTATCTTGCTGGGGTCGATGACCCGGGCGCCGACTGGACGGCGCGCGGCGTCGTGTTGCAGGAGCTCGAAGACCTCGGGAACGCACTGCCCGCGGACGGGCCCGTCGTCCTGCTGATCCATCGGCCCGAAGCCTTCCCGCAGGCACAACGTCTGGGCTTCCCGCTCGTGCTCGCGGGCCATACCCACGGTGGTCAGCTCGCGCTGCCTGGTTCGGGCCACCTGAACCTCGCGCGAATCGTCACGCGCTACCACCGCGGTCTCTATCGTGAGAACGGCTCGACGCTCTACGTGAACCGCGGCATCGGGGTCGCCGGCCCGGCGATCCGCTTCAACTGCCCGAGAGAGATCGCCACCATCGAACTCCGCTGAAGTCGAAGTGCTGTCGAAGGGGACGGTTCTGTTTGATGACGAAACCAGGGACCAGGCAGAACGCTACGGCAATGGTGGTTTCGTCATCAAACAGAACCGTCCCCTTCGACAGCTAGAGCTGGCGGTGGAGGACGTCGATGGTGCGGTGGAGGTGGAAACCCACCTTCTGGTACGCGCGCACCGCCGGCCGGTTGACCGGGGAGAGGAGCAGCAGCGCCGACGTGGCGCCCGAGTCGAACACGCGCTGCAACGCCCAGGAGACCGTCGTCGAACCCACACCCTGGTTGCGCAGCGATGCGTCGACGCCCACATAGGCGACCCACACCCGTGTCGGCCAGTGGGTCTCGAGCTCGACGAAGGCCACCACCCGACCCTCGCGTCGCGCAACCGCGTGGAAGTGGATGCCGTCGGACAGGACTTCGCGGATGCGGTCGGGCCCCCGGGCCTCGTCGAAGCCCGACGCCCCGTAGATCTCGAGAATCGCGTCGGCGTCCTCGGGCTTCGCCGCCTCCAAGGTCAGGCCGGAAACGGGCAAATCCACCGTCACCGGTCGCTCTTCGCAGCGCATCATGAAGTGCTGGCGGAGCGGCTGGAACCCGAGGCTCGTCAGCAACGAGTAGCCCCCGCGGTTTCGCGTGCCGAGCGCGCCCGTGATCGTGTGGACGTCGAGGCGCTTGCCGAGCTCGAGAGTTGCGCGCAGGAGGTCGCCGCCAACGCCTTGGCCGCGCAGCTCGCGCCCCACCACGGGGGCCACTAGCCCCGCGTTGCGCGCGCCCGCGCGCCGCAGTACGCCGGCGATCCCGGCCGGCGCGCCCGCGTCGTCCTCGGCCACGAGCAGGCTCTCCTCCGGCGTGATCCCGAAGCGCTCGTACTCGGCGAAGAGCTCGTCGGAGGTCTCCCACAGCGGGTTCAGCACGAAGTCGGTTTCGCCCTTCAGGCAACCGGCGGAGAGCTCCGACAGCGGGCCGGCGTCGTCGCGGTGGAACGCGCGGATCTTCATCCCTTGGACCTCCAACGCCATCGTACCACTGCCGAACTGCGTTTGATCCGCGGAGCCGTCTTTTGACTCGCGAATCGGTTGACCTAGACTGGGCTCCCTGCGCGGCCGGAAGCCCCCAACGCGGGTTCCGAGGGTGGGCCGCCGATAGCCCCCAGCGCGGCGCCCCGGCGCCCAACCCAAGGAGATCCTGCAATGGCCAAGACCGGCAAGGCCGTCGTCGTCCGTGAGCACGGTGGTGGTGTGAGTGTCGAAGAAGTGACCGTCGAATCGCCGGGCCCCGGCGAGGTGATGGTGAAGATCGAGGCGTGCGGCGTCTGCGCCAGCGACGCCGCTGCGCTGTCGGGCAAGATGCCGCTTCCGCCGCCGCTGATCCTCGGCCACGAAGGCTGCGGGATCATCGAAGAGCTCGGCGAAGGCATCGCGGACCTCGAGGTCGGCGACAAGGTCCTGATGTCGTTCATCCCGCAGTGCGGCTGCTGCCGCTTCTGCGCAGACGGTGAAGGCCAGCTCTGCGACGACCACGCCAAGGTCTACTTCACGCTGCCCGACGGGACGACCCGTGCCAAGGACGGCGCGGGCAACCCGCTCTTCATCTTCTCCGGCTGCGGCTGCATGGCCCAGTACACGACGGTCGTGCGCAACAGCGTGGTGAAGATCGACTCCGACCTCCCGTCGGACAAGGCGTGCCTCGTGGCGTGCGGCGTCTTGACGGGCGTTGGCGCCGCGCTCAACACGGCGAAGGTCAAGGCCGGTAGCACGGCCGCGGTCTTCGGTGTGGGTGGCATCGGCCTGAACGTCGTTCAGGGTTGTGCCATCGCGGGCGCCGAGAAGATCATTGCCGTCGACCTCGAGGACAAGAAGCTCGAAATGGCGCAGCAGTTCGGCGCGACCCACACGGTCAACCCGAACAACGGCGACCCCGTGGCCCAGATCCACGAGATCACCGGCGGCGGCTCCGACTACGCGTTCGAGTGCATCGGCCTCGGCCCGGTCGTGCTGCAAGCCTTCGCGGCGACGCGCAAGGGCGGCCACGCGGTGGTGGTCGGCGTTTCGGCGCCGACGGAGATGGTGCCGATCCCGGCCATCGCTCTGACGACTCAGGAGAAGCACCTGTCGGGGAGCTGGTTCGGTTCGGGCGTGCCGCGGCGCGACTACCCGCGGCTGCTGAACCTCTACCGCAGCAATCGTCTGAAGCTCGACGAGCTGGTGACGAACACGTACTCGGTGGATGATGCGCAGCAGGCGTTCGATGACCTGAAGGCAGGGCTGAACGCGCGCGGCGTGATCCTGTTCGACTGAACTCGATCCTTCGGATGAAATTGAAGGGCCGGTGTGGGGAGCCACGCCGGCCCTTTTCTTTGAGGTGGGTCGGGCGTCGGAGAGTTCCCTCCGCGAATGGCTCGCGACTGCGCCGCATCGGGCTCGCCGTTGCCAGCGCTATCGGCGAAGTGGGCCTGGAGGGTGGTTTGTTTTATCGAGCTGCGGCGCCGCTCCGCTTTATTTCGCTGCGGGAACTCTCCGACGCCCGACCCGCCAGTGACGCTGCGATTCGCCGATGACGGCTCTCTCCATGTCACTGGCGGAGGGAACCCCCGCCGGCCGCTCCGCCGCCTCCGCGCTCAGGACGAGCCGGAGTCCGCGTCGTCGGTGGCCTCGGTCCATCAGGCTCGATAGGCCGAGGACGTCGGCCACCCTGGTGGCGATGTTGGCCCGGTTCTTGAACTCCTCGCTGTCCATGATGCCGAGCTGGATGGCATCGAAGGCCCGGACGGGGGAGTCCTGCAGCGCCCGTCGATAGGCCTAGGCGAAGAGCTCGAACACGCTCGCGAAGATGTTGCCGGTGAGATCGACCTTGGTGAGGCTCACGCCGGCGACGTAGACGTCCTTGGCCATCGGGCGCAGGATAGCTAACAAGAGCGGGTGGGCGCGCAGTTCATCCCGTGAGGAGGGCGCGCGCAAGCGACCGGCATGCCCACGGCGCCTCGAACGCACGAGGGCCGATGGGAACAGGGGGCCCGATGCGGCGATCTCGAATCATTCTCTTCGTCCTTATTGCCTTGGGCGTGCTGGCCGTGCTGCAGATGCAGCGGCGCGGGCCGATCATCGCGGAGGGGTCGGCGCTCACGATCCCCCTCGAAGGCGCCTACGTCGAGGCCACCAGTGCGGGCCTGCTCGCGCAGCTGTCCGGGCTGCTCGTCCCACCCGCGCCGAGCTTCACGGCACTCGTGTCCGACCTGTCGAAGGCCGAACGCGACGCGCGCATCGACACCGTCGTCTTCCGCGTGCGCGGGCTCGGCATCCGCTGGGGTAAAGCCCAGGAGTTGCGTCAGGCGATCGGCCGGCTCCGCGAGGCGGGGAAGAAGACCGTGGCCTACCTCGAGGTGCAGTCCTACGGCGGAAACCTCGAGTACTATGTCTCGAGCGCTTGCGACGAGGTCGTGCTCGCCCAGGGCGTGCCCTCGCCGCTGTCGGGCCTGCGCGCGGAGTATCTCTTCCTCGGCGGCTTGTGGGAAAGCCTCGGCCTCGAGATCGACGTGCTCGGCGTGGGCGAGTACAAGGGCGCGGTCGAGACCCTCGGACACCGCGACATGTCGGACCCGAACCGGGAGATGGCGAACTCGCTCCTCGACTCGATCGAGGGCCAGTTCCTGCGCGACGTCGCCGAGAGCCGGGGCCTGGCGTCGAGCGAAGTGCGCGCCGCCGTCGATGCTTCGCCGTTGCCACCCTCCGCCACCGTGAGCCGGAACCTGGTGGATCGCATCGCCCACTGGGACGAGGTCTTCAGCGCGCTCGGTGACCCGCCGCGAGTCGAGCGCAGCGTCTATTCCCGTGTGCCCGCAAAGAGCGTCGGCTTCGAGCCCGTGGCCCGCTTTGCCCTGGTCTACGGGGCGGGCAACGTGGTGCAGGGGAAGGGCCGGGGCTCGGGCCCGGTGTTCGCTTCGGACATCGTCGTCGAAGCCATCGAGTCGGCCGCGCGCGACGACTCGGTCGCCGCCATCGTGTTGCGGCTCGACAGCCCGGGCGGTTCGGGCGCTGCGGCCGAACAGGTCTGGCGTGCCGTGCGGCGCGCCCGGGCGGTCAAGCCCGTGGTCGCCAGCATGAGCGACCTCGCCGCCTCCGCGGCCTACTACGTCGCCGCCGCCGCGGACCATGTCGTGGCCCAGGCCGGCACCTACACGGGCTCGATCGGCGTCTTCGTCGTGCGACCTTCCCTCGGCGGCTTGCTCGACAAGCTCGAGATCGGCCACCAGACGTTGTTGCGCGGCAAGCATGCCGACCTGCTCGCGATGATGCAGCCCATGTCGAGGGAGACACGCAGCCTGTTCCACGCAGACATCCAGGGCTCCTACGCTCAGTTTCTCGATCGTGTGGCGGAGGGTCGTGGCATGTCGGCGAGTCAAGTCGACCCGGTCGCGCGCGGCCGCGTCTGGACGGGCGAGCAGGCCCTCGTGCACGGGTTGGTCGATCAACTCGGGGGGCTGCGCGAGGCCGTGATCGCGGCCAAGGTCAAACTCGACCTCGAGCCCGACGCCGACGTCGAACTCGTGGCGTTCCCCGCACCGAAGCCCCTGATGGCGCAGCTCAGCGAGAGCATGGGTGGCGCCTCGCGCGCCATGGCCCTGCCGATCCCGGAACCCCTCGCGACTGCAGCATCCTGGCTGCAGGATCTGCCGCCCGGGACGCAGGCCTGGTTGCCTCCGCTCGCCATCGAGATCCGCTAGCCATGAAGTTCGAAGAAAGCTTCGACGCCGGGTGCGATCGGGACCACGCCGTCGACGTGGTGGGACGCGAAGAGACCGTGCTCTCCTTGCTCGGCGAAGGCGAGTCCGAGATCGTCGATCGCAAGGGCGACCGCGTCACGGTTCGCACCCACTACAACGCGCTCGGTCAGGAGGGAACCGCTACCTTCCACTTCGACTACCTGATGGATGGAAGCGTCCGCTTCGAGAAGGTCTGCGACGGGAACGTCTGGCAGGAGCTGCGTGGCGAGCTCGACTTCGAAGACCTCGGGTCCAGCTGTTGCGTCACGTTGACGTTGCAAGGTCACACCCAGAGTCTGGTGCCCGAGTTCACCGTCCGTGGGCCCTTGAAGGAGCAGGTCGAGCAGATGGCCGAAGCACTCCGGCAGAAGATCGAGGCGTAGGCGTGCCCGAGATCGAAGGCGCCAACGGCACCCGCATCTACGTCGAAGCCCACGGGGATGGGGCGCCCATCGTCCTGTCGTGTGCGTTCTGCACCACACACGAGAACTTCCGACCTCAGGTCTCTGCGCTCGTCGAGCACGGCGCGCGCGTCATCCTGTGGGACTACCGGGGCCACGGGAAGAGCGAAGCGCCCCCGGACGACGCCTCCTATGCGCCCGAGCTGGTGGTCGAAGACCTTCACCGCGTGCTCGAGTGGGCCGCGCCCGACGAGCAGTGCGTTGTGGGGGGGCTCTCGCTCGGTGGCATGATCTCGCTGCACTACTACTTCGCCCACGCCGACCGCGTGCGGGCGCTCGTGCTCGTCGATTCCGGCCCGGGCTTCAAGAACCCCGACGCTCAAGCCAAGTGGGCCGCCCAGGTCGATCGCACGGCCTTCTTTCTCGAGTCGCGCGGCCTGAAGGCTTTCGTGGACGGGAAGGCGGGGGCGACCACCATCGGGCGCCACCCGGAGCTGCCTGCAGCCCAGGCGGCGCGTGCGGCCATCATCGCCCAGGATCCGCTGGCCCTCGGCCGATTCGGGAAGAACGTTTCGGCCGTCGCCCGGGGCGTCATCGACGACCTCGATCGCGTCGGCGTTCCGACCTTGATCGTGGTCGGCGAGGAAGACGACCCCTACATGCGTGCGGCCGAGGTGATGACGGGCAAGATCCCCGGCGCCTGCCGCGTCGACATCGAGGGCGCCGGCCACATCTGCAACATCGAGAAGGCCGACGAGTTCAACCGCGTGCTGACCCAGTTCCTCTCGCAGCTCGACGCCGAAACCTCCTGACCGAAAAGGGGTTTGCGCCGCCCCTCGCCGGGCGCCGCGCGCCGCCGCAACTTTTGCCGGCACCCGGGGTTCAAGACCTGGGGCGGAGACGGATGTGAACGCGACGGACGAGAGCGCCGGCTTGATGCAGGCGTTCCGAGATGGCGACGATTCGGCCTTTGACGCCCTGTTCGAGCGGTGGGCGGGGCCGCTCATGCGGTACCTCGAGCGGATG
>JAFDDA010000043.1 GCA_019311105.1 Deltaproteobacteria bacterium | reverse complement strand
CCACATGTTCCCGATCAGGTGCATCCAGCCCCCGTGCATGAACATCGAGGTCACGAGGGTCGCCCAATGGCCGGAGCCTTCGATCTGGCAGCTCGCGGTCGGCCCGAGCGGGACTGTCGTCCCGGCCGGCACCGTGCCGAGCAGCTCCCCGGGGATGACGCCCAGCTGACACACCGAAGCGGCGAGCTTCGGGTCGCTGCCGAAGCCCTGCACGAGAGCCCAGCACGCGACGTTGGCGCCGATCAGCGAGAACGTCGTGATCGAGGTGCGAAGGGTCGGGTTGTCGTCGCGAAGCGGGAACACGGGGGACGAGTGTAGTGTGCCGCGACGTCGCGCGGCGGAGCGGGCGGAGCCGATCCGGGTGCTAGCGAGCGAAAGCCTCACTCTCGACTCGCGTCCAAGCGTAACCCACCGGCATGCTCGGGTCGGGGGCACCAGGCTCGACCAGAATCGCGACCACGCCCTCTGCAGAAAGGACACGCTTCAGGTCGGCCTCGTCGGGGATGCGTTCGCGTACGTCCACGCGGACGGTCCGCTCGAGATACTCCTCGAGCGCGTCGGGATCGCGCGCGTTCCAGAGCCAGACCTCGCGACGGCGCGGCGGACGTGGCAACTGGCGAAGGATCTCTCGGTGCGCCGAAGCGCGAGGGTCGTGGGGGATGAAGACGAGGCCTTCCGTCGCGGACGGAGCCCCGGCAGGCTCGCCGTAGATCGCGACCCGGAAGCCCCGCTCCAAGGCGCGGCTGAGGTCGTCGGCGCTGGGTGGGCGCGACACGACGGTCTCGCGCGTATAGAAGCGCGCCTCCTGACGACTGGGCGCGTTGAAGATGAGCCACGGGCCTTCGCCCAAGGCCGTGACCTGCTCGCCGAAGTAGCGGAGTTCCTCTGCCCAGAGCGTCCGCCGCTCGGGGTGACGCCAAGGCCGATGGACGCGAGCGACGGAACCGACGAGAAAACCCACGGCCAGAACCACGGCGAGGGCGCGCCAAGCCCACCTCGTTCCGACCGTCGCTTGAACGCGCCAGGCCTCGACCCACACCCACGCCAGCGCCAACATCACGACCGGCGCCGCGATCAAGACGTAGGCCGTCATCTTCGTCTGGGAGAGGGAGAAGATGCCGTAAGCCGCGCCGAGCCAACCCGCGAGCGGCCACAGCTCCCGCCTACAGGCGACGTGCAACAGGAAGAGCCCCACCGCCACGGGCGCGAGCCAACCGAAGACATCGGCCATGTCGGTGAGATAGAACCACGGCGGCCCACCCTGACCGGCCACGACCTCGGTGAAGTAGTAGGCGTTGCGAGCCGCGGCGTAGGCCGCGTGCTCCGGAAAGGCGCGCTCGGTATAGAGTTGCCACGGGAGCTGAACCAACCAGCCCAGGGCCACGACGTAGGCCGGGGCCGCGATGCGAACGGCCCACGGCACCGCCGCGACGAGCAAGGCGATGGCCAAGACACCGGCAATCACGAGCGCGGGCAGCGACTTCGTCAGAAGTGCGAGGCCGAGAACGAGGCCGCAGAGCGTCGCGAGAAACCAGCCGCGGAACCCGCGAGGCGAACGCGAAAGGGCATCGCTCGTGCAGAGCGCGGCGTAGACGCCGAGCTCCACGAGGACGGTGAACTGGTGATCCACGTGGTCGGTGGCGCGGAGTCCCGCGGCGAGCTGGGCCAAGCGTGCATGCCACGCGTGCAGACCCGCCGCGAGCAGGCCGACCGGTGCACCGAGCATGCGCCGCCCGATCAGGAACGTGAGCAGGATCCCGAGCCCAGCGAACAAGATGCTCGGGATGCGAACCGCGCGTTCGCTCTCGCCGAAGACCGCAAGCGAGGCGCCGATCATCCACGTGGCCAGGGGAGGTTTGTGGAGCCAGACCGGGGTCTGGCCCCAGTTGCGGACGCTGTACTCGTCGAACGGAACCCGCACCACCCTGGGCAGCAAGGGCTCGTCCATGGCGTTGCGGCCGACGACCGCGTGATAGCGCTCGTCCCAATCCGAGAGCCAGTGCCGCTCGGACAGGTTCGCGCGCAGGAAGATGCCAGCCGTCGCAAGCAGCAGCGCCGCCATGACGAAGCGGCCACGCCGGCTTACGCGCCACGCGGCGAAGCTCGCCGCGAGGGCGGCCGAGACGCAGCCCCAGGCGATGGCGTCCCCGCCGAACGGGGTCATCGCGTCTTGCCCTGCACGCGGCGCGTGGGGTCGATGCAGGGAAGACTCTCGAGCAGCACGCTAGGGCGCGGCTTCAACGAGCCGCCGAGGGTTGCGAAGGCCGCGGCCAGCGCGCTCGCCCGTGAGTTCGCCGTCTTCGATGGCGGCGACGCCGTTCACGAGCAACCACTCGATGCCCTCGCTGTGGCGACCCGGGCGTTCGAAGCTCGCGACGTCGCGCAGCCGATCCGGATCGAAGACCACCACGTCGGCGAACTGGCCCGGCTCGAGCCGGCCGCGGTCCGGCAGGCCGAGGATCTTTGCAGGGAGCTCGGTCATGCTGCGGAGCGCAAAGGCCAGATCGATCACGCCCTCGTCGAGGGCGTAGCGACGGATCTTGCGCGGGAAGGTCCCGTAGAGTCGCGGATGAGCGAAGCGGCCCACGAAGTCCACCATCGCCGTCCCGTCCGACGCCGTCGCCACCCACGGGCGTTTCATGAACGCGCGAACATCGTCCTCGTTTTGCGCGTGATAGATGCCCGCACCGGGCCGACCGCAGGCGATCTGCACGGCGAGGTCGACGGGCTCCATGCCCTTGCTCTCTGCGACGTCGGCGAGGCTCCGGCCCTGCCACCACCAACGCCAGGGATAGACCGAGATCGTCACGTTCTCGGGCTCGACGTAGTCGGTGAGTGCAGTCTGGATGGCGGCGCGGAGTTCGTCGCGGCCGGGCCCCTCTTCGCAGTAGCGCGGCGCCGCGCTCTGGCCTTCGCGCATCTCGGCCGGGGCGAGGACGGCGAGCGTCGTACTCGACGCGGTGTAGGGGTACTGGTCCGCGGTCACCGCCACGCCGCGGGCGCGCGCCGCTTCGACGAGGCCAATCACCTCGGGCGTCATGCCGTGGCTGCGACGGCCTGCGAGCTTGATGTGGGAAATGTGCGCGGGGATACCCGCCTGCTCGCCAATGGTCACCGCCTCGGCGTAGGACGCGAACATCCGAACGGGGTCCGGCCCTTCGTGCCTCGTGTGCGAAGCGTAGAAGCCACCGTGCGGGCGGAGCACGCGCGAGAGCGCGACGAGCTCGAAGGTGCCTGCGTAGGAGCCCGGGTCGTAGCCGAGGCCCGTCGCCATGCCGAAGGCACCGGCTCGCATGCCCGCGTCGAGCCAGGCCTTCATGGTGGCGAGCTCTTCGCGCGTCGGGTGCGGGTCGGCGCGCTCGCCCTGGTTCTCGCCCATGACCTCGCGCCGTAACCGACCGTGGGGCACGAGGTGCGCGACGTTCGTGCCGTAGGGCAGCGAGTCGACGCGGTCGAGCCAGGCCCCGACGGCGTCCGGCGCGGCGGGGCCGCTTCCGCAGTTGCCCGTCACGATCGTGGTGACGCCTTGGGTCAGGAAGTTCCGGTTCTGGTGGATCGCACCCGGCAAGGGCCAGCCGCCGGCGACGCGGTAGATCTCGTCCGTGTGGTTGTGGAGATCGATGAAGCCGGGCGCGACGATGTGGCCGCGGACGTCGACCTCGCGGGTGCCTCGGCCCGAGACCTCGCCCACCGCCACGATCCGGTCGCCCTTTATCGCCACGTCGCCCGGGCCTGCCATCTCGAAGCCGCCCCGGTAGAGCGTGCCACCCCGCAGGACGAGGTCGTGTTCGGCGGCGCCCGCCGGTGCGGCGGCGCAGGCCGGTACGACGGTGAGAAGGGCGGTGAGAAAGCAGAGCCAACCCAGGGCGGGGCGCGTCATGAGCGCATGCTATCGCGCGGCGCGCCGAGAGCGCGCCTACTTGGTGAGGCTGCCCCGGAGCCAGGCGTCGAGTTCGCGGCGGCGCGCGCGCGCCGCAGGGCGCATGCCCGTCGCCCCAGGGGGCTGACCCCAGGCTGGCTCCAACAACACGAGGCCCATGATCTGGAGCGTCGCGGCTTGCGGGCGAACGCTCCGGATCTCGCCCGCATCCCGAGCGCGGACGATCCACTTCCAGAGGGGTTCGAGCAGGGCCGTCTCCGCCCGGGCCCGGGCACCCGCCAGAGCGGAGTCGTTGCCCGAGAGCAGGGTGCTCGCCAGGAAGTTCGCCTCATCGGGGCGGCCGGCGAGGTGCTCGGCCAGGTCGCCCAGGGCCCGGCTCAGGGTTTCGAGCCGCGGCGAGGCTTCTTCCGCCAGAGTGGCCACGTGGGCCGCCGCCGCGTCGATGACCCGCTCTGCGAGTGCGTCATGAATCGCACCCTTGCCGCGGAAGTGATGGAAGAGCGAGCTGTTGTGGAGCCCGGCCTCGGCGCCGATCTGGCGCAGGGGCGCCGCGCTTGCACCATCGCGGCCGAATAGGCGGAGCGCGGCGTCGAGGATTCGTTCTCGCGGGGCGGTGTCGGGCATGATCAAGCAGTTGCTTGATAACGACTCGTTCTAAATTCGCCACCAGACTTCGACACAAGCAGTTGCTTGAATCAACCAATCGATCGCTTGTCCCTGAGTAACATTGACCAGACTGTTCAAGCAGATGCTTTGGGTAATCTTCAACTAATGGAAGATCAAGGTCTTTCTAGGCCTACCTGGCGAGAGCTGGAAGCCCAGAGCCGGGCGGCGAGCTCCGCGTCGCGGGCCAACCGGCTGGGCGTCTCCTCCTTGCAGTCGGTGAAGTAGAGCCCGCTCCGCCCTTCGACCTCGGCTGAGCCGGCGAGATAGAGGGAAGTCTCGGCCCCCTTTTCGGGGCTGCGGAAGAAGAGGCCGAGGGGTGCGGTGATGGCCGCCGCCCAGCGGCCGTTCTGGGTGCCGAGGCGCGTCGAGACCGCGCCGGGGTGGAGCGCGTTGGCCGTGACGCCGCTGCCCTCGAGCCGCCGTGCGAGCTCCGTCGTGAAGAGCAGGTTCCCGAGCTTCGAGCGTCCATAGCTGCGCCACCAGCGCATGCGTTCGCCGGCCGGGGCGGGGTCTTCCGGGTCGAGGGCCGAGACGAACTTGTGGGCCCCGGAGGAGACGCTGACGATTCGTGCCGGGGCGCTCTCGCACAGCCGTTCGAGCAGCAGGTTCGTGAGCTGGAAATAGGCCAGGTGGTTCACGGCCCACATGGCCTCGATCCCGTCCGCGGTTTCGCGCCGGCTCCACTCGACGACCCCGGCGTTGTTGACGAGCACGTCGATGCGCGGGCAGCGCGTCAAGATCTCTCGCACGACCTGGCGGATCGAAGCCTGGGACGAGAGATCGGCGTGGAACACCTCGACCGCTTCGCTGCCGGTGCGCTCGTAGATCTCGGCCACGGTCTCTTCGCCGCGGACCGGGTCTCGGCAGACGATCGCGACGCGGGCGCCGGCTCGGGCCAGGCCCACCGCGGTGGCGCGCCCGATCCCGGAGGTCCCCCCGGTCACGATGCAGCGCTTCCCGTCGAGGGCTCCGGTCTCGAGTGCTTCGCTCACGGGGCGCAGTCTAACCGGCGCCGCCTCGGGTGGGTGCGATCTCTCCTGACACGACGGTGTCAGGAGGTGGAAACCCCACTGACAGGAGGCTGTCGGGAGGCCTGTCGTACAACGGAACTCGTCTGAGAGAGAGGTGGCACGTTCCGGCCCGTCCGCAAGCGGGCCGTCTCGGGGGAGAAGAAGACCGATGCGAGTCTGGCAGGCACAGAGTGAGATCGAGAGCCCGCGCGCCGAGCTCATGAGCGCGATCATCTCGGGGGCGGACCCGCCGCCGCCCTACGTGGAGCCGCTGCGGATGCCCCGGGCCGAGGGTTGGGCCGACGGCCGCGTCTGGCTGCGCTGGAAGATGGACCCCCAGCTGGCCAGCGGGGCGGGCACGGCTTTCGGGGGCTACCTGGCGGCGCTCGCCGACCACGCCCTCGGTATCGAGACCTGCTCCGTCCTCCGCGAGGGCCAGGCCTTCACGACGTCGGAGCTCCAGATGCACTACTTCCGCCCCGTCCTCCCGGGCGGCGAGCTGCGGATCGAGGCCAAGGTCGTCCACCGCGGGCGCTCGCGGATCCACGCCGAGGTGGTCTTCACCTGCGGGGACGGGCGCATCGCAGGCAAAGCCACAGCGACCCAAGTGATCATTCCCCTTGCGCCCCGCGAGGTCACGGCAGATATGTAGCTGGGGATGCGAGGAGCCGACCGTCTGTTCCAGATCGTCCAGATCCTGCGTGCGCGGCGCGTCACCACCGCGGCGCAGCTGGCCGAAACCCTCGAGGTCTCCGAGCGCACCGTCTACCGCGACGTGCGCGACCTCATGATCTCGGGCGTCCCCATCGAGGGGGAGGCGGGCGTGGGCTACGCGCTCCCGAGGAGCTTCGACCTGCCCCCGCTCATGTTCAACCAACGCGAGCTCGAGTCGCTCGTCCTCGGCGCCCGGCTGGTGAAGAGCTGGTCCGATGCAGAGCTGGCGGAGGCGGCGGACTCGGCGCTGGTGAAGATCGAGGCCGTCCTACCCGAGCGTCTGCACGCGCGCCTCGACGAGATCTCGCTCTTCGCACCCAACTATCGGGGCGAGCGGCGCGACGAGGAGGCCTCGCAGCGGACGGTCCGGCCCATCGGCCTCTTCTTCTGGGGTTACAACTGGACCCTGACGGCGTGGTGCGAGCTGCGCGACGACTTCCGCAGCTTCCGGGTCGACCGGATCGAGCGCCTGGCCCTCCAGGACGACACGTTCGAACCCGAGCCCGGCAAGACCCTCGAAGACTTCCTGGAGCAAGTGACAGCCCCTGTCGAAGGGGACGGTTCTCTTTGATGACGAAACCACCAAAGCTGCGGCGTTCTGTCCGGTCCCTGGTTTCGTCATCAAAGAGAACCGTCCCCTTCGACAGGGGTTAGGTGAGGGAGATGGCTCCGGTGGGGCAGAAGCGGGCGGCGTTCTGCGTCTTCTTCTGGAGCGCCGCGTCGGGCTGCTCCTGGAGGAGGGTCACCTCGCCATCGTCGTTGACCTCGAAGACCTCGGGGCACTCGCCCATGCAGACGCCGTGGCCCTGACAGAGGTCGGAGTCGATCGTCACCTTCATCGCGTCTCTCCTCGGCCGGTAGGGAACCACGCGGAAGCGGCGTGGGCAGGCGAACAAATGTCGAAGGGGCCCAGAAACAAAAAAGCCCGCCGAAGGGCGGGTTGGGATTTCTGGTAACGAGTTCAGAGATATTAGCATGGATCTTCGTTCTGTCAAGCAGATTCAAATCGAAACATGGGATTCGACGACACATCGCGAAAAAGGGCGGCTCGATCCCCGAAAAGCGCGGCGTCGAGGCGAAAAACCCGGGCTTAAAGCAGACGAATTTCGAGGTGTTCAGACCGCGGCGGGCAAGAGGTCTGCGAAGTGGAAGCCGTCGCGCTCGACGACCGGCCCGGGCTCGATGGCGATGGGTGCGTCGAACATGGGCCCGGCGAAGGTGAAGGTGTGGAACTCGCCGTTCTCTCCGCAGGGGTCGACCCCTTCGGGCAGGTCGTCGAGGAGTGCGTCATCGAAGGTTCGCCCGGCGAAGCTCGGGTCGAGCTGGCGCGGATCGACGCAGGTCACGTGGGCCCGCAGCCCCGAGGCCACCATCTCGCGAGCCAGCTCCGCGGTGTCGATGCCCCAGATCGGGAAGTGCGGCTCGAGCCCCGTCCCCGCGAGCTGCTTCTCGCGGTAGGCGCGGATGTCCTCGAGGAAGAGATCCCCGAAGGCCATCACCTCGACTCCTTCGGCGACGGCGCGCGTCACGACCTGCGTCATGGCGGCGTCGTACTCGGCATTGCTGCACGGGCTCGGGATCGGCACCCGCCACAGCGGGAGCCCGGTCGCCGCAGCCTGGCGCTCGAGCAGAGCCTCCCGCACCGCATGCATGGCGACCCGGCCCGCCACCTGGTTGATGGTGGTCACGAGCCCGACGACCTCGACCGCATCGTCCTGCCGCAGCCGCTGCAGCGACCACGCGCTGTCCTTGCCACTGCTCCAGGAGAGGAGGGCTTTCGGTCGTCCCACGGCGCCTCGCTTCAGCGTTCCGGCTAGTGGCGGCGTTGCTCCGCCAGCGCCGCCAACCCGTCGCTCTCGAGGCCGAGGGCCACCGCTTCGAGGTTGAAAAAGTTCCCGATCCCGTTCAGCCAGGCGAGCTCGACGATCTGGCGGTCGTCGAAATGGGACCGTAGCGCCTCGAAGGTCGCGTCGGAGGCTTTCCGATCGCGTGTGACCTCCTCGGTGAAGGCCAGCGCCGCCCGCTCAGACTCGCTGAAGTGGGGGCTCGTGCGGAACTCGAGCAGGTCGCGGAAACGCTCCATCCCCATGTCGGCCTGGATCGCCTGGGCCCGGTGCAAGTCGGCGCAGAAGGTGCAGCCGTTGATCAGGGAGGATTGGGTCGTCACGAGGAGCTTCAACTCCTCGGGGAGCGCGAGCTTCTTCTCCATGGTCTGCACCAGGCCATAGGTGGCGCGTGCCAGATGGGGGGCGTTGCCGTAGATCACCTGGAACGCCGTCGGCGTCTTGCCGAGCTGGCGACGAGCCATCCAATAGGCGGCGCGGACGATCAGGCTCTTCGGCTTAGGGACGGGTTGGACTCGCATGGGAGTCTCCTTGTTGGCGCGCGAGTAGGACGGCGAGCACGGTGACCAGCACGGCGGGCGCATAGACGCCCGGCAGGTCGAGCCACCAGTGGGTGTGATCGACGGCGCCGCGGGTCGTGTCGTAGACATGCAACACGGCATGGGCGACGAGGAAGACCGCGGTCATCGCCACCAGCGGGTAGCGGTGGCGCGGCGCGAAGGCAGCCCAGACCTGTGCGAAGCCCACCGTCGCGAATGCACAGCCGATGTCGCGCACGAAGTGAGGGTTGAAGTCACCGAAGTCGGGCACGCCCGCAGGCAGGTCGTGATACCAGCGCAGTGGGTCGATGAGCATCCACACGGCATTCGCGAGACTCATCGACCCGAGGATCAGCAGGCCCCAGAACCAGGCATCGCGCTTCGTTTCGCTCATCGCAGAGTCCCTTCCATCAGGCGCTCTTTTGCGCCCGCTTCTGTTCGCGGCGCGTGAGTGCAGCCCAGCGTTCGACGCCCTCGTCGATCTTCGTCCGGTTCATCCGCGCGAAAGAGAGCATGGCGTGGCCCGCCAGCGTGCCGTCGAGGGTGAATAAGTCGCCGCGGGCGTACTCGATGCCCTCGTCGAGGGCCGCTGCGTGGAGTGCCACGGGGTCGAGATCCATCGGCAGCGACACCCACACGGTGTTGCCGCCGGCCGGCTCGACCCAGCTCGTACCCTCGGGCATGTGGGCGCGCAGCGCTTCGAGCAAGGCCGCGCGGCGCGATGCGTAGACGCGTCGCACCCGCCGGACGTGGCGTTCGAGCCCGCCGCTCTCGAGCAGCTCGGCGAGCGCGGCCTGGGCCACGACATCGGTATGGAAGTCGACGGCCATGCGCGACATCACCATCTGGAGCAGCAGCGGCGCCGCCGCCACCACGTATCCGATGCGCACGCCCGCAAAGAGCGCCTTGCTGAAGGTGCCGGTGTAGATCACCTGGCCCGCGTCGTCCTGGGTCTTCAAGGCCGGGGTCGGCGGCGAGCCGTAGCGAAGCTCGCAGTCGTAATCGTCTTCCAGGATCGGCGTCTGATACGCGTCGGCCAGCTCGAGCAGCTCGCGGCGGCGCGTCTCGCTCATCATCACACCGGTCGGGCTCTGAACGGCAGGAGTCGTGTAGACGAGCTTCACCCGACGCGCGCGAAGGATGCGCGCGAGCTCGTCGGTGCGGAGGCCCTGCTCGTCGACGGCGCAACCGACGATGTGGGCCTCCGACGCGCCGAAGGCGAGCGCGGCGCCGAAGTAACCCGGCTGCTCCATCACCACGGTGTCGCCTGGGTCGATGAGTACGCGGCCCGCGAGGTCGAGGGTCTGCTGGGCCCCGTTCACGATGGCCACGTCGTCGGCCGCGCAACGGATGCCGCGCCCGACGAGGCTGCGGGCGATCTGTTCGCGCAGGGGCGGCCAGCCACGTGGGTCGCGAAAGCCCGCCAGCTCGTCGAGCGGTTCGAGCGCACGGCCGAAGGCCCGGCGAAGCTCCGCTCGGGGCAGGGTGCCGGCGTCGACCTGGCCACCTCGGAAGTCGAAGGGCGGGTTTGGCGCTCGCCCGCCGCGCAGGGCGCGGGGCAGGGCGGTGGCAGTCGCTCGGCGCGAGAAGAGCCCGGCCCAGGCGAAGCCTCGGGCGCCGGGCTCGGCCACGGGCCGCAGCGCCGG
Source organism: Deltaproteobacteria bacterium (assembly GCA_019311105.1). Lineage (GTDB taxonomy): Bacteria > Myxococcota_A > UBA9160 > UBA9160 > JAFDDA01 > JAFDDA01. The sequence continues at coordinate 16,220 of JAFDDA010000043.1, read as the reverse complement.
GCCGGGTTGGCGCAGAACGAAGGTGCCTTGCCCGACGTGCGAAGAGAGCAGGCCATCCTCGATCAGCGCCTGGTAGGCCTGGTTCACCGTGTTGCGCGAGAGCCCGAGGCTCGCCGCCAGCTCGCGGCTCGCCGGCAGCCGCTCGCCGGGTGCGATCCGCCGGCTCTCGATCAGCTCACGGAGGTAGACCTCGAGCTGGCGGTAGACGGGCTCTCGGCCGGAGCGATCGGGCTGGAAGGCGATCTCGAGCATGCCCCGAGCCTAGTGGAGCCAATCTGGGACCAACAGATCCAATTAATGGCTAGAACAGGGACCAATGTGGCGGGAGCCGCTGACAGGCAGCCTGGGCCGGCTTCGCGCTCGGGCCTGCCGGCGTTACCATCCGCGGCGCCCCGCTTGGGGCGAGCCCTTGCTGGAGATCCCATGCCGCAGAAATTCCTCGCTCTCGCGCTCGCACTGTTCGTGGCCGGCCCCGCCCTCGCCGCCGAGCACCTGATCGATGGGATCGCCGCGCAGGTCGGGACCGACGTCGTGCTCGTCTCGGAGGTCACGACCGTGACGGCCCCGATGGAGGCCCAGATCCGTGAGGCCGGCGGCGGTGCTAGCGACATCAGCATGGTTCGCGCCGACCTCCTCGAGCGCCTGATCGAGCGGCGACTCGTGGAGCAGGTCGTGCGCCGCATGGAGCTCGATGCCAGCGACGCCGAAGTCGACCAGGCGATCGCGGGCATCGCGGCCGAGAACAACCTCACCCTCGATCAACTACGCGAAAGCCTCGAGAGCCACGACGTCGAATGGAACGGCTATCGCGAGAAGATCCGCGGCGAAATCCAGCGCAGCAAGATCCTCAACGGCATGGTGCGTTCCAAGGTCAGCGTCGAAGAGCCGGAGGTCCACGCACTCTACGCCGAGCGCTACTCCGGCCAGCGCGAGGGCGGCAACGAGATGCACCTGCGCCACCTCGTGGTGGCGGGGGGGGAGGGCGACGAGTTCCCGCGCTCCCACGCCGAGGCGTGCGAAACCGTGCGCGCGGCGAACGCCCGCATCCTCGCGGGGGAGGCTTTCTCGATGCTCGCCCAGCAAGTCTCGGACACGAACGCGCGCACGGGCGGCGACGTCGGCTGGGTGCACGAAAACGACCTCGCACCGTGGATGGTCGAGGCGGTCGAAGGCTTGAGCGTCGGCGCCGTCTCCGAGGTGATCGAGATGCCCTTCGGTTGCAATCTCTTCCAGGTCGTCGAACGCCGGAGCTTCACCGCCGTGAGCTTCGAGGACGCCCAGCAGGAACTCTTCACCGAGATCTACAACAAACGGCTCGAGATCGAGTACGAGAAGTGGATCGACGAGATCCGCAGCCACACCTACATCGATCGCAAGGGCTTGTTCGCCCAGGCCGCACGCCTCGGCGGCGACGCCGAGGCAGAGGACCGCACCAGGCTCGGCGGGCAACGCGGGCTCACGCCCCTTGAGCAGCCGTAAGACCCGACCCGGCTTGCCCTTGGAGACGGCCAGCAGCCATCTCGAAGTCCGCGGCGCTCGCGAACACAACCTCCAGGACATCGACGTCCGCATCCCGCGCGAGCGGCTGGTGGTGATCACCGGCCTCTCGGGCTCGGGGAAATCGTCGCTCGCCTTCGACACCCTCTACGCCGAGGGGCAGCGGCGCTACGTCGAGAGCCTCTCGGCTTACGCGCGGCAGTTCCTCGACCAGATGGCGAAGCCCGACGTCGAGTCGATCGACGGGCTCTCGCCGGCCATTTCGATCGAGCAGCGCACGGTGCAGAAGAACCCGCGGTCGACGGTCGGCACGATCACCGAGATCTACGACTACCTGCGTCTGCTGTTCGCCCGCGCGGGGCAACCGCACTGCTGGCAGTGTGGCAAGCCGATCTCGAGCCAGAGCGTCGAGCAGATGAGCGATCGGGTGCTCGCGCTCGGCGAGGGCGCACGCGTCTCAGTGCTCGCGCCCGTCGTGCGCGGCCGCAAGGGGACCTACGGCAAGGAGCTCGCCGCCTTCCGCGAGCAGGGCTTCGTGCGCGTGCGCATCGACGGCGTCGACCACGACCTGGGAGACGAGATCAAGCTCGTGCGCTCCGCTGTGCACGACATCGACCTCGTGGTGGATCGCGTGGCGGCGAAGGAGTCGGCGCGCGGCCGCATCGCCGAATCCATCGAGACCGCGCTCAAGATGGCCGACGGCTTGGTGAAGGTGGAATCCGACGCCGAACAGTGGCTGTTCTCGGAAGCAAACGCCTGCATCGATTGCGGCACGTCCTTCCCCGAGATCGCGCCGCGGAGCTTCTCGTTCAACAGCCCTCACGGCGCCTGCGAAGCTTGCGGCGGACTCGGCACCGTGGACGTGCTCGATGCCGAGCGGATCGTGCCCGACCCCACCCGCTCGCTCGCCCGCGGTGCCATCGCGCCCTGGGGCGGGCGGAAGCTCGCCCCGTACTACCGCGACCTGCTCGCCGGCCTGGCCGAGCACTACGGCATCTCGCTCGACACTCCCTTCGAAGGCCTCCCCCAGCGCGCCCGCGACGGCATCCTGCGCGGCGCGGGCCGCAAGCCCGTGCGCTTCACGTTCCATCGGCGCGGCGGCAAGACCGAGACGCTCGAACGCGTCTGGGACGGTGTGCTCGGCGAGCTCGAACGCCGGCGCGCGGCCAGCAAGGACGAGACCGACGCCCTCACCGCCTTCACGAGCCCGGGGCCCTGCGGCGCCTGCGACGGCACGCGCCTTCGCGCCGAGGCGCGGCACGTGCGCATCGGCGGCGTTTCGATCGACGAACTCGCAGGCCGCTCGATCCGCGAAGCGCGCGATTGGATCCTCGGCCTCGAACTCGGCCGCACCGAACGCGCTGTGGCTGAACGCATCGTCGAAGAGATCGGCGAACGGCTGCGCTTCCTCGCGGACGTGGGACTCGACTACCTGACCCTCGCACGCCCGGCGGGCACACTCTCGGGCGGCGAAGCGCAGCGCATCCGCCTCGCCACCCAGGTCGGTTCGAGCCTGATGGGCGTGCTCTACATCCTCGACGAGCCTTCCATCGGGCTCCACCCGCGCGACAACGAGCGACTGCTCCAGAACCTCGAACGCCTGCGCGACCAGGGCAACAGCGTGCTCGTCGTCGAACACGACGAAGCCACGATCCGTCGCGCCGACCACGTGATCGACATGGGGCCGGGCGCGGGGCGACACGGCGGAGAGATCGTCGCCGAAGGAACGCCCGACGAGATCCTCGCGAACGAGGCATCGCTCACGGGTGCGTACCTCTCGGGGCGGCGCGCGATCCCGATCCCCGCCAAACGTCGGCCGCCGCGTGACAAGGCGATCGTGATGACGGGCTGCCGCGAGCACAACCTGAAGGATGTGACCCTGCGGCTGCCGCTCGGCCTCCTCGTGGTGGTGACGGGCGTCTCGGGCTCGGGCAAGTCCACCCTGATCAACGACACCCTGCACCGCGCCCTGGCGGCGCGGCTACACGGCGCGCGCGAAATGCCCGGCCTGCACGACCGCCTGAAGGGCATCGACCAGATCGACAAGGTCGTCGATGTCTCCCAGGCCCCCATCGGCCGCACGCCGCGCAGCAACGCCATGACCTACACCGGGGCGTTCGACGGCATCCGCAAACTCTTCGCTCAGGTGCCTGACGCGCGCATGCGCGGCTACGGCCCGGGGCGCTTCTCGTTCAACGTGAAGGGCGGCCGCTGCGACTCGTGCGGCGGCGACGGGATCCTGCGCATCGAGATGCACTTCCTGCCCGATCTCTTCGTCACCTGCGAGGTCTGCCGCGGGCGGCGCTACAACCGCGAGACGCTCGAAGTCACCTACAAGGGCAAGTCCATCGCCGACGTGCTCGAGATGACCGTCGAAGAAGGGCTCGAGTTCATGGAGAACGTGCCGAGCATCCGGCGGCCCTTGCAGACGCTTCACGACGTCGGACTCGACTACATCCACTTGGGCCAGCCGGCCACGACCCTCTCGGGCGGGGAGGCGCAACGCATCAAGCTCGCCAAGGAGCTCGCGCGCAAGAGCACGGGGAAGACGCTCTACCTGCTGGACGAGCCGACCACGGGCCTCCACTTCGCGGACGTCGAGCGCTTGATGGAGGTGCTCGGCCGGTTGGTCGAGCTCGGCAACACGGTCGTCGTGATCGAACACCACCTCGACGTGGTGAAGCAGGCCGATTGGGTCATCGACCTCGGCCCCGAGGGCGGCGAGAAGGGCGGGCGGATCGTGGTCGAAGGCACGCCCGAAGAGGTCGCGCGCAGCCCTGAGAGCCACACGGGTCAGGCCTTGGCACCCGTTCTGTTCACGGAGTAGGGTGGAGGCCGTGGCGAAACTCGAACCCCTCGAAACCAGCGCGAAGGCTACTTCCGAAAGCTGGCAGGAGCTGGCGGACCCGGGCACTTGGTGGGCCGCTGCCGAGCGCGTGGCCATGGCCACCGAGGTTCGCGCCGCCCGAGCCTGCGCGTTGTGCACCGAGCGCAAGGCCGCGCTCTCGCCCTACTCGAAGTCGGACACCCACGGCGCAGTGGGCGGGCTCAGCGCAGCGGTCGTCGATGCGATCCATCGCCTGGTGACCGACCCTGGACGAATTACCAAGCGCTGGCTCGACGACCTCGTCACCACGGGGCTCGAGCCGGAAGCCGTGGTCGAGATCGTGGCCATCGTCGCCTTCGTCTCCCTGGCCGACACCCTCGACGTCGCGTGTGGCGACCCCGAACGGCCGCTCCCGGCGCCGAAGGCGGGCGAGCCGAGTCGCGCGCGCGAGCACGGACTCGAAGTCGGCTGCGCGTGGGTCCCGACCGTCGACCCGGCCAAGGCCGAAGGCCGCACGAAGATGATGTACGGGATGATCCAGGCGGACGCAGGCTTCGTCTTCCACGTGGCACGAGCGCTCACCTCGGTGCCTGACGCGATGCAGACCTTCTTCCGTGCGTTCGCGGCGAACTACCACACCCACGGCGAGACCAAGGGCACGCTGTCGCGGCCCCAGGTCGAGCTACTCGCTTCGTCGACATCCTCCATCAACGAATGCTTCTACTGAACGGTGGCCCACGCGAACCTGCTCCGTGTGAGTGGGCTGGCTAGCGGACAGACGCTCGACGTGCGCGTGGCCAACGGCACCGCGGACGACCCGAACGGCGGCGTCGAACACGGCGCGGTGTTGCGTCGCTTCGCGCGCGCGATCCTGGCCGACCGCAGCGACCTCGACGCAGCGCGCGCGGCCTGCATCGAAGCCGTGGGCGCGGACGGTGCCGCGTTGGCAGCCGGAGTGGTCGCGAGCTTCGATGGGATCAACCGCGTCGCCGATGGCACCGGCATCCGCCTCGATGAGGCGATGGTTTCGGCTGGCGGTGTCGAAGTGGCCGAAGCACTCGGCATGGAAGAGCGCGCCGCCTCCTAGGCCATCACTTCGATCGTGATCAGTGACCGCAGCCGCGGTAGTGACGCCGATGAGGGCGTCGCTCGTGGCGCCGTTCCTTCCGGTAGGAACGATCCTGGTGCTCATACCCATACCAACCGTCGCGGCTCGCATGACGAGAGTGGTGCGGGTGGTAGCAGCCCACGAGTAGCGCCGTCGCGGCAAGCAGTGCGGTGGCGGCGATACGAGGCGCCCAGCTGCGTCGTTGCGTTGCGTCGGTCATGGCGTTGCCTCCCTTGGAGCCAGGGGCTCGTGCGTTCTTGGACGCAGCGGGCCCCGTTTCATTCACCGCGAATAAGCCGGCCCCCAGCGCGTCGGACCCCCCAGAACCCGGGAGATCCGGGCAAACGGGAGAAACACCATGAAGACGATCGCGACGATGGCTCTGTTGATGGGAACGCTCGCGGTCGGCATCGCGCCGGCCGCCGAGGCTCGCGAGGACCGTGCATCCAAGCATGAGACTCGAAACGAGTGGAACGGGGGCAAGCGCTTCGCACCCCATACGGTGCAACTGCACGCGCGCCAGGTGAAGGAGATCCGCAGCCTCGCCGTCACGCTCGAGCGTGCAACGGACGAGCTGCGGCGTGATGCACGCCATGCGGTGGGCCGTGTGAATCGGTACGAGGCCCGCGCCCTGCGAGCCATCTACCGGCTCGAGGCCGCGGCCGACGATTTCAGTCGGCGCGCGAAGCGACGGGGGCCCAAGGCCGTGCGCGAACTGCGACACGAGCTGCGGACCGTCGAGGCGGCCTTCCGCAACGCGCGGGACCAGGCCCGCGCGCTCCACGGTTCGCCCGAGTTGCGCAAGGATTTCCGTCGCGTGAATCGCGTTCTCGCCGCCCTCGATGAGAGCTTCGAGCCGCGCCGACATGTGGCGTGGAACCAGCGAGGCTCCCGCGGCTGGGACGGCCGAGGGTTCCGCACGGCGCAGCGCTAGCTGCGAGCCGGTTCGATCGGAACGAAACGCGGGGCTCCGTCGAGAGACGGGGCCCCGCCTGCGTTCGGGCTTCGCCTACGGCAGGAGGCCCCGTATGAGGAAGTCGATCGCGTTCTCGCGCGCCTCGTCGGGGTCGAAGGCTTCCGGAGCACGATCCCAGTGGATGTGGATTGCCCAGGTCGCAACCGTCTCGATCACGATTCGCGCGGCTAGCTGTGGGCTCGGGACGTCGCGGAGCTGGCCGGCCGCGACACGCAGCTCCAAGTACCGCCGCATCGCAAGGCGGCTCCCCTCCCGACCCGCTTGCTGCCACAGGCCTTGGAGTTCCGGGTGGTCGTGGCAGCGGTCGAGGAGCTTGATGCTGCGACGGTTCCGCTCATTCAGCTCGTAGAGCTCGCGCAACACGCCGTCGAGTTCCGCGCGCGGGTCGTCGGCTCGCTCGCGCTCGAGGGCGGCAGCCAACCGGGCCGGGACGGCCTCCGCCGCCAGGTTCTCCTTCAAGCGCTGCGAGAGCCGACCGGGGGGCGGCGTCGGAAAGGGCAAGACCTGGGGCCGCTCTACCGGCCCGGTGCGCGACGCCCACCGCAGGCAGAGTGCGAAGAGCGCCTCCTTGCTCTCGACGTAGCCGTAGATCGTGCCCTTGGCGACGCCCACCGCGTCGGCGATGTCCGCCATCTGGGTGCGGCGGTAGCCGCGCTCGATGAAGACCTCCGTAGCCGCATCGATCAGATCGTCGAAGCGATGTTCGGGGATCCGTCTCAAGGCTGGGGCTCGAAGATCTGGAACGATTGCACGGGGAGGAACTCGTGGCTTTCGGTCCGGCGGTAGCCCGCCTCACCCATCTCGCTCACGATCTCGTCGGGGTCGCTCCAGTGCCCGGCCATGACCCAGCGCAGGGGCGGGCCGACGTCGTGGCGGTCGTCGAGGTGCGCGACGCGTCCGCCGTTCGCGAGGTCGACGCGCAGCTTCTGGAAGTAGGCCACCTGGCCCTCGATGTGGTGGTAGGTGAGGCTCGTCATCGCGAGGTCGATCTCTCCGTCGGGTAGCTTCGGGTCCTCGTACTCGCCGCGCACCACCACGACGTTGTCGAGCGAGTCGCGCTCGACGCGCCCGCGCAGGCTCTCCACTTTATCGTCCTCGACCTCCACGGCATAGACGCGGCCGTCCGCTCCGACGGCTTCGGAGAGCCAAGGGAGCCAGTAGCCCTCGCCGGCACCGATCTCGGCGACCCGGTCGCCCTCGCGCAGCGCCAGGGCCTCGACCACCCGCTCGGGGTGTTGGAAGCCATCGCGGCCCGAGGTGAGGACGCGGGAGACATCGGTCTTGCCGAGGATCCCGCATCCGCTGGCAAGGCTCATCGCGCCGACGGCCAGGGCGACTCGTAGGGTTCTCTTCATCGGGGTCATCGGGCGCCCTCCTGTCGAAGTGTGGGGATGGGTCCAAAGCGAGGGGCACTGCGTCGCAGCGCCGCGTGGTCGGCCTCGTTCATGCGGAGCCGCGCCAGGAGAAGCAGAGCCAGGATGTGGCACGCGACGGGCAGGGCCGAAACGGTGGTGCGGATCCCGATGAGGACCTCGGGACGCTGGGCGACGTTCGGTTCGAAGCCGACGCTCGAGAGGAGCGTGCCGGAGATCAGGATCGCGAAACCGACCGCCATCTTGATGGCGAGGCCCCAGGCGGCGAAGAAGGTGCCTTCCTTTCGCTCGCCCGTGCGCGCCTCATCCGAGTCGACCACGTCGGCCTTGAGCGAGGGCCCGAGGACGGCGCCGCCGCCGGTGGCCGCGCCGAAGACGACGGTGAGCCCCCCGATCAGCAGCCAGTCCCCAGGGCCAACGAGTGCCATGCCGGCGAACACGGCGGTCTTCACCGCCAGCGACACCGCCCAGACGCGAGCCTTGCCGAAGCGGCGCGACCACGGCACCCAGACCGGGAGGGTTGCGAGCGTCGTCAGGATCGCAGCGAACAGGTAGTAGGCCGTGGCGCCCGGCGTCTCGAGGACGTACTCGGTCAGGTAGGGAAGCATCACCACGAAGGTCTGGTAGCCGAGCATCTCGAGGAAGAAGACCGCGACCAGGATGCGGGCCTCACGGTTTCGGAGGACGTCGGCGAAGGCATCGTGGGGTCGGCGCCGGCCACCGCGCCCCTGGTGCTCGGCGGGTTCGCGCAAAGCGGCCGTGGCCCAGACCGTGCCCGCGATCATCAACCCACCGGCGAGCGTGGCAACACAGACCGCGGCCGCGCGCGGCTCCGCCGCCTTCTCCATGAAGAGGAGCGAGGCGGCGCCGAGCACGATCCCGATGTGGTCACCGAAGGCCTTGGCTCCGAAGACGCGCGTGCGGTCGTGGTAGCCGGCAGAGAGCTCGGCACCCAGTGCGGTGTAGGGCACGGTGAAGGCGGTGATCGCGGTGTAGAAGAGGAGGATCGCGCCGCCCATCCAGAGGGCGAGCTGGCCCTCTTCGACTCCGGCGGGCGGCGACCAGATCGCGAGGTAGGCCCCCGCGACCGGGAGAGCTGCGGCGAGAAGCCAAGGGCGACGGCGTCCGAGGCGGCTTCGCGTGCGGTCGCTCAGGTGGCCGACGATCGGGTCGGTGAAGGCATCCCAGAAACGACCGACGGCGAAGATGAGCCCGATCGTCGCCGGCGCGAGCAGCAGGACGTCGGTCGAGAACTTCAGCAGGTAGAGACTGACGGCGGTGAAGACGAACGAGGTCGCTACCGCCGGTGCGGCGTATGCGATCAGGACGGAGCGCGGGGCAGAGCGTTCACGCGAAGCTGACGAGGACGCGGGCATGGCTTCTCCTAGCGCCGCGCGTGGGCGAAGGTGAGTCCGGTCTTTTCGTCGATGGCGGAGGTGATGTCGTGGAAGCCTTCCGCCTCGAGCGCGGCCGCGACTTCCTCGGCGGTGTGCAGCGTGTAGACGCTGTCCGGCAGTTCCTCGTGCAGCGCGGGGTCGGCACCGTCGTGGAAGCCGAGGATCAACTCGCCGCCCGGGCGCAGGACTCGGTGCAGCTCCTGGAAACCCGCGCGTAGATCCACCCAGAAGTAGAGGGTGTGGACGGTGAAGGCTTTGTCGAAGCTCTCGTCCGCGTGGGGGATGTGGGCCGCGTCGCCTTCCGCCACGCGAACCTGGCCGGATGCCAGGCCGCGCCGCAGGTGGCCCCGCGCGACACGAAGCATGACGCCCGAGGGGTCGACGCCCGCGGCGAGGCCGGGCGCGTTCTTCGCGGAGACCTGGCGGAGCGTTCGGCCGTGGCCGCAGCCGAGCTCCAAGATGGCCTCGCCGGGCTTCGGGTCGAGCCGCTGGAGCAGTCGGCGATTGGCGCCGGCGGTGTCGAACGCCATGACGCGGGCGACCAGGTGGCCGAACAGGCCGGTGGGGTGGGCGGACTGGCGGGCGATGAACTCGGGCTTGGCCATGGGGAGACCTCCGGGTTGGATTCAGCACCCTTTATAACTGACTGATCTAGTCAGTCAAATGCAATATTTCATCTGCACCCTCAGTCCCACGGCGAACCGAACACAAAATGTCTGCCATATGACATTCCCTGTCTCTCCCATTCGCAGCCGCGATTTGATCTCTTTCTCCTAACTGCTTGCCAACTAATAGTTTTTCTAGATTCTCTCAGATGGCACGGAGATCGCTGGGCGGATGCGCCCGAGGGCCGCGGCCAGCACGGCCTCCGGGGCTCGGTTGCCGTCCACCCGGGCGAGCCAGGGCCTCACGATCGCTGCGTAGACCGTGGCGACCCGCTCGAGGAACCCCTTCTCCTCGAAAGAGGGTTCCGCGGTGCCGCCGCGGCCGGCGGCCCGGGCAAGGCCCTTCTCCACGCCGACTTCGAAGATCAGCGCGAGGTCGGGTAGGGGGAACTCGGCCTCGGCCTCGGCGAGCAGCGCGCGCCAATCCAGACCGCGGCCGCCCTGATAGGCGACGGTCGAAAGGAAGTAGCGGTCGGTCAACACAACCTGGCCGGCATCGAGGGCGGGCTGGATCACCTGCGCCACGTGCTCGCGGCGATCTTCGAGGAACCAGCGCAGCTCTTCTTCGGGGGCGACCGTCTCGCCGGTGCGGGCCATCTCGCGGATACGCCGCCCCCAAGGCCCGTCGGTGGGCTCGCACGTGGCGACGACGTCGTGGCCGTCTTCGCGAAGTGCGCGCACGATCCCCTCGGCGGCGGTGCTCTTGCCGCTGCCGTCGATGCCTTCCAGGGCCAACAGGAAACCGGGATTCACGGGTCGCTCGTGCCGCAGCGTTCTCTCGAGCCGCGGCGCCAAACCGTCGCGGAGCGGAAAACCTTAGGCGATCGGGAGGGTTGCTGCCGAGGCGCGGCGCGGCGCGCGAGTGGCACGCGGGTTGCTCTAGCACCGGGGCAGACGTGGAGACGTCGCCTGCATCACACCCCTACTACGGGACCGGGGGTGCGCGGGTCTGGGGCCTCGGGCGGGAGCCTGGGCTTCGACGCGGGATGAACAACGGGGTGAGGACCGCGTCGATGGTTGCTGCTCGGGGCCTCCACTACTAGCGAGCGAAGTATCACTCCTTCGCGAAACGAAGAAGGGCGCCTCCGCATTGCGGGGGCGCCCTTCGAACGTTCTGGTCTTCGTTCGGATCTTGGATGGGGCCGGGCCCCAACCTCGATTCCGCCCAAGGGCGGTGCTTAGAACTTGAAGACGAGCAGCAGGCCGATCAGCAGGCCGTAGATGGCGATGGACTCGATGAGCACCATGCCGAGGATGAACGGCGTGTTCATGCTGCCCGCAGCGCCCGGGTTGCGGGCGATGCCGGCGGTCGTGTTGCCGGCGGTCAGGCCCTGGCCAATGCCGCAGCCGAGGCCGGCGAGGCCAATGGCGAGGCCGGCGCCGAGCGCGTAGCCCCAGGTCGAGTCGCCGCCAGCCGCGGCGCCGTCGGCAGCCTGTGCCACGGCGGGGAGAAGCAGGCCCACGAGGGTGAGAAAGAACATCTTGGCGAGGTTACGCATCGGGATTTCCCTTTCCTTGTCTGTCTAGTCGATTTACTTGCCCGACCCCGACGTCCTCTAGTGAGCGTCTTCGAGGTTCAAGCCGATGTAGACCATCGTGAGCAACGCGAACACGAAGGCCTGAAGAACGGAAACCATGGTCCCGAGGCCGAGGAAGATCGCCGGGATCGCGATCGGTACCAGGCCCAGGAAGATCACCACCAATGTGTGGTCTGCGAACATATTGGCAAGCAGCCGGATGGCCAGCGTCAGCACGCGCGCCACGTGGCCGATCAGCTCGAGCACGATGAACAGCGGCGCCATCACGGGGATGTGTCGCCCGCCGATCTCGAACGCGGGCCCGAGGAAGTGCTTCACGTACTTGGCGCCGTGCTTCTTGATCCCGGCGTACTCCGAAACGAGTACCGAGAGAAGCGCCCAGCCCGCCGTGGCGTTGATGTCACCCGTCGGGCCACCGACACCCGGGAGCAGGTTCAGCAGGTTGCCGATCAGGATGAAGACGAAGAGCGTGCCGACGAGCGGGAACCAGCGTCGCCAGTCCTCGCCCATGTTCTCGCGCGCCAGGTTCGCGAGGCCGTCGACAACGAGCTCGGTGACGTTGCGGAGCGTGACGCCCTCGTCGGGGATGACGCCTCCGTTCGCAGACGCGAGCTGTCGGCGCACCATCAGGCCCATGGCCACGATGAGGATCGAAACGAGCGCAGCCGACTGGAAGACGGCTGCGACGCCGACGTGCTCGAGCGGCCCGTAGATGCTCACGACTCCTCGTCCTCCTCGGTCGGATAGCGCTCGGTGGCCGTCCACGGGTTCCACGCGTCGTCCCAGCTCGGGTCGTCGGGCGGCGGGACCGGGACGCTCGAGACCGACGTCACCGGGTGCCGGAATGCTGCGATCACGACGGCGGGCACGATGGTCGAGAGCCCGAGTACGAGGCCGACAGGGTGGACCCCGGTGCCGACGGCAACCGTCATGGTCAAGGCCAGGAACGCGAATCGCAGGCCGAAGCCCGCGCTCCAGGCCTTGCCGCCCCGGATCTCACCGCCGAAGAAAAGCTCGGTCGAGCGGCGCAGCGCGCGGTAGTTCACGGCCTCGAGGGCGACGCCCAGGGCGAGGCTCATGGTGAACGGCGTCGGCGCGAGCGCGGCGGAAGTCGCCAACGCACTGCCGGCGATCGTCCAGTTGAGCTGCTCTGTGTGGTCGAGGGCCATCGTTTCCTTAGTCGTCGTGGGGTTCCTGGTTAGGGGGAACCCCATCCTCTTTCGTTCCGCCTTCGGCGGCGGCGTCTTCGGCGGTCTTCGCGGCCAACTCGTTCATCAGCTTGACCAACCGCAGGACGAAGGTCCCGAAGCCAAGCAACACGCCCGCGATCAAGAACATCGGGGCCGTGTCGAACCGCTGGTCTGCGTACCCACCGGCTGCACCGGCAACGACGACCGCGATCGTGGCTTCGAACGCACCCTGGTAGGCCCGACCCATCTTCATGCCCGGCGGCTTGCCGGTGCCATCTCGGCCTGAGCCGGAAGGGGTCGAAGGTCCCTCGTCCTGGGCGCGATTCATGATGCGACCAGCCCGCTGTGCGGTGCCGGAAGCGCGGGGAGACTAGCCCGCAAGTCCCCGTTTCTCAACGGCCCCGGGGCCCTCATCCGCGGGTGCGCGCGGCGCGGCGGAGGGCCCGGCTGGCCGCCTCGAGCGTGCGCGTGAGGTCACCCGGGCGGTGGGCGGTGGAGACGAAGCCGGCCTCGAAGGGGGAGGGCGCGAGGTAGACGCCCTCGTCCAGCATGGTGGCGAAGAACTTCCGGAAGCGGCCCGCGTGGGCCTTCTTCGCGTCGTCGAAGGAGCGCACCGGCCCGGGATGGAAGAAGAAACCGAACATCCCGCCCACATGGACGGCGCATAGCTCCACCCCCTCGTCCCGGGCCCGGGCCTCCAGGCCTTCGGCGAGGCGCTGGGTCCGGGCGGCCAACCCCTCGTAGACACCGGGCTTCTCGAGCTGGTGCAGGGTCTCGAGGCCCGCCGCCATGGCGAGCGGGTTTCCGGAGAGGGTGCCGGCTTGGTAGACCGGACCGTCCGGGGCGACCTGCTTCATCAAGTCGCGCCGCCCGCCGTAGGCCGCCGCCGGCAACCCGCCGCCCACGACCTTGCCGAGGCACGTGAGGTCGGGCTTTACGCGGTAGCGGCGTTGGGCGCCGCCCCAGGCGACCCGGAAGCCGGTCATCACCTCATCGAAGATCAGCAAGGCCCCGTGGCGAGTGCACAACTCGCGGAGCCCTTGCAGGAAGCCCGGCTCCGGCAGAACGCAGCCCATGTTGCCGGCCACGGGTTCGACGAGCACCGCCGCCAACTCGTCGGGCCAGCGACGGAAAGCATCCTCGACCGCATCGAGGTCGTTGTACGGAGCCTGGACGGTGAGTTCCGTCATCGCCTCGGGGACGCCCGGCGAGCCGGGGATGCCGAGGGTCGCCACGCCGCTGCCGGCGCCCACCAACAGCGAATCGACGTGGCCGTGGTAGCAGCCGTCGAACTTGAGGATGCGGTCGCGGCCCGTCACGCCACGCGCCAATCGGATGGCCGACATGGTCGCCTCGGTGCCGGAACTCACCATGCGGACGCGATCGACCGACGGCAGGGCCCGACAGATCGCCTCGGCCAGCTCGACCTCGATCTCGGTGGGCGCGCCGAAGCTCGTCCCGCGCGCCATCGCCTTGCGAACGGCCCGCAGCACGCCGGGGTTGGCGTGGCCGAGGATCAACGGGCCCCAGGAGCCGACGTAGTCGATGTATTCGTTCCCATCGACGTCGATGACGCGAGCACCCTTGCCGCGCTCGATGAAGGGGGCGACGCCGCCGACGGAGCCATAGGCCCGCACCGGGCTGTTCACACCGCCGGGGATGACGCGCCGGGCGCGCGTCATGAGCTTTCGCGATCGATCGCGTGCCATGGCGGGAGGCTAGCTCTCGTCGCCTTCGGGCGGAGTCTCCGCGTCCGGAGCCGCATCGGGCTCAGCGGCCGGGGCTTCCGTTGCGGGCGCGGGCGGCGCCGCCGCGGGCTCGGCGGCGGGCACCTCGGGCTCTTCGCGGTCGGCCAGGCGGGCCATCGCCACGACCTGCTCGCCCGCCTTCAGATCCATCAGGCGGACGCCCTGGGTCGCGCGACCCATCTGGGAGATGCCGCCGACCTTGCAGCGCAGGACCTTGCCGCCGTTGGTGATCAGGATGACCTGATCGTCCGGGACGACCTGAGCCACGCCGACGACCGGCCCGTTCCGGGCGCTCGTGCGGATCGTGATGATCCCCTGACCGCCGCGGTTCTGGACGCGGTAGTCGTCGAGCGGCGTCCGCTTGCCGTAACCCTGCTCGGTGACGGTGAGGATGGTTGCGCCCGGCGTCAGGACCTCCATGCCGACGACCTCGTCGTCCGCCGTGAGGGCCATGCCGCGAACGCCACCCGCCGTGCGCCCCATGGCGCGCGCTTGATCTTCGGGGAAGCGGATCGACTTGCCGCGCCGGCTCGCGATGATGACCTCGTTCGAGACCTTCGCGCGGCGTGCCGAGACGACCTCGTCGTCGTCCGCGAGGTTGATGGCGATGATGCCGCCGCGCCGCGGATTGGCGTAGGCGTCCATCTTGGTCTTCTTCACGACGCCGCGCCGCGTGCAGATCAGGATGAAGCTGTCGCTCTCCTCGGCGAAATTTCGGACCGAGAGCGTGGTCTGGACCTTCTCGCCCTCCTGCAGCTGCAGGATGTTCGCGAGCGACTTGCCACGCGCTGCACGGCCGAGCTGCGGTAGCTCGTAGACCTTCTTCCAGTGCACTCGACCGCGGTTCGTGAAGAAGAGCACGAAGTCGTGGGTCGAGGCCACGAAGAGATTCTCGACGAAGTCTTCTTCACGTGTGCCCATGCCCGCGACACCCTTGCCGCCGCGTCGCTGCGAGCGGTACTGGGTGATCGGGTTGCGCTTGATGTACCCGGAGTGGGACACGGTGACGACCATGTCCTCCTCGACGATCAGATCCTCGGTCGAGAGGTCGAGCACCGCGTCGGTGATCTCGGTGCGGCGCTCGTCGCCATACTTCTCGCGGATCTCGGCGAGCTCCTCGGTCACGACGGAGAGCTGACGCTCTTCGCTTTCGAGCAGGTTCTTCAGGTCGGCGATCTTGGCGCGCAGCTCGGCCAGCTCGTCGGCGACGCGCTGCCGCTCCATCCCGGTCAGTGCGCGCAGGCGCATCTCGAGGATGGCGCGGGCCTGGCGCTCCGACAGAGAGAACCGCTCCATCAGGGCTTCGCGGGCAGCCGCGGCGTCGGGTGCCGCGCGGATGATGGTGATCGCCTCGTCGAGGGCGTCGAGGATGATCTCGAACCCTTCGAGGATGTGCGCGCGCGCTTCGGCCTGAGCGAGGTCGTAGGTGGCGCGCCGCACGATCACTTCCTGTCGGAAGTCGATGAAGTGCCGCAGGGCCTGCTTCAGCGTGAGCGTCTCGGGCCGGCCGTTGACGAGCGCGAGCAGGTTGACACCGAAAGTCGATTGCAGCGATGCGCATGCCCTGGCGGTTCGACTCGTCGCGCAGGTCGGTCACGCCGTCGATCTTGCCGTCGCGTACGAGGTCGGCGATCCGCTCGAGCAGCGCGCCCTTGTTCACCATGAAAGGGATCTCGGAGATGACGATCCGGCGCCCCCCGCGCTTGGGCTCCTCGAAGTCGGCGGTGGCACGCACGGTGAGCAGGCCGCGGCCCGTCGCATAGGCCTTGCGGATCCCTTCGCGCCCACAGATCGAGGCGCCCGTCGGGAAGTCGGGGCCGGGCATCTTCTCGAGCAGATCGTCGAGCGTGCAGTTCGCGTCGTTCGCTTCGACCATCAGCGCGTCGATCAGCTCGCGCATG
>JAFDDA010000124.1 GCA_019311105.1 Deltaproteobacteria bacterium | reverse complement strand
AGACGCCGAGGCACGCGCCCTCGTCCTGGGCTTGTCTCACGAGATCTGCGGCCCCGACGGCTTCGGCTGGTGCCGGCGCCTGTGGATGCTCCACGCGACGCTCTCCCAGATCCCGAGCGACCGACTCGACGACCCCGCCTTCGCGATCTTGCGCACGCTCGCGTCGCGCTACGGCTACGACCCAGCCCGGATCGGCGCGGTGCGCCAGCGCATCGCGGCGCTGCTCCGGCTCTTCTCGAACCGGCTCCACGCCCAGCGCGAACGCGGCAGCGCCTACCTGGTCGGTGGTTCACTCTCGGCCGTGGATCTTCACTGGGCGACCTTCGCGGCCATGGTCGAGCCGCTGCCCGCCAAGCAGTGCCCGATGCCCGAGCCCCTCCGCGCGGGCTATTCGCTATCGGACCCGGAGCTTCGCGCCGCCGCCGACCCGATCCTGCTCGAGCACCGCGACCACGTCTACCGCGAGCACCTCACGCTGCCCCTCGACTTCTAGGGCGCAAAGGGCTCCGGGCTGCGCATCCGATAGGCCAGCACCATCGGCGCGACCAACCATGGCAGATTGAATGCGAGGTACGTGCCGAGCTCGAGCGGCGGATGCGGGCCGAGGAAGGTCTGCGTGAAGTAGAGGAACATGTTCGTCACCGCCGACCCGACATAGAGAAAGGCCGGGATGCGGATCCAGCTCCGGCCGCGCACCAGGGCATAGACGAGGAACGCGCAGAACGGCGCGTGCGCGAAGCCATCCAACAGACAGTTCGCGATCAGGATGGGCGGCGGGTCGAGGTGGGCGGGCTCCTGGGTGACGGCCCAGTCGTGGAGTGCCCGGAGCGGCGGCCACGGGCTGTCCGCCGACACCGGAACGCCGAGGCCCTCGGGCAGGCTGAACAGGAACCCGTAGAACATCGAGAACGAGAAGAACGCCAACAGCACCGCGTCGACGGGCCGTCGGTGCAGAGGCAGCGCGTTCACCGCGCGATGCCGGCCGGCCCCAGCTGGGAGCGGATGAACGCCAGGACGCGCCGCCGCGAATCGCTCGCAGCCGGCACGTCGTGAGTGCTCGGCCACTCGGGTTCCACGACGCCCTGGTCGAACCCGTGATCCACGCCGGGATAAACGTGCGTCTCCACACCTTCGCGCCCCTCGCCCCAGACGCGGCACTCTTCGGCGGAGGTGATCGAGTCCTCTCCCGCCAACAACATGAGCGTCGCGGGGTCGTGGGGCCAGCCGGCGCGCGCACCGGCGCCGAACCCACAGTACGGATAGAACACCACCAGTCCGGAGACGTCCCCGAATGGGCTCGCGGGTGCGGCACTCAGGTTCGCGGGCAACTCGCCGTCGGCGAGGGCAAACAGGTCCATCAGCGACCAGGCACCATGGGACCAACCCATGAGGATCACACGCTCCGGGTCGACGTCGCTGCGGGCGCGTGCGCGCGCGATGGAAACCCAGACGTCTCCGGCCCGTTCACTGCCGAGGAGCTTTCGCCCGTTGCACGTCTGCGCCCAGTCGAGGTTGCGGCCGGCCAGGCTGTTGGTCGCGACGACGAGCAGGCCGGCGTCTGCCAACTCACGGCCCCACTCTCGGAGACTCCCCCGCAGGCCGCCACACCCGTGGAAGAAGACGACCGTGGGGAAGGGGCCCGTACCCTCGGGGCGAAAGATCTCGTCGTGCGGCGCGAGCAATGCGTCGATCTCGGCGGGTGTCCGGGCCGAGACGAAGAAGCCCTGGATGTGGCCGTACGCGGCGGCGGCCAGCGCGAGGGCGATCACCACGGCGCCGAGGAAGACTCGTTTCAACATCGGCCGTGACCAGGCAGCGAATTTGAGAAGGAGGTTTGCGCCATGGTCGGGCCAGCTTACCATGCGGCCCTGCCCCCAGCGGGCAACGCACCGTGCGTAGCCTGTCCCTGTTGCCGAGGAAACCGGCGAGGAGAAGCATGAAGCCGAGGATTCTCGGGGCGACACTCGCCGTCGCGTTCGCCACCACGGCGCTTTCCGTGGCGGGCTGTGCGGGCCCGACTCAGGTTCGGAACGTGCTCCCTGGGCTCGGCGCCGCAGACCTCGATGCGAGCGCCGGTTACGAGGCGATCCCGAGTCGGACCGCCGCCGAGGTCCTCCCGCCCGACCTGCTGAAGGGCCCCCACTACCGCGTGCACGAGGCGGTCGGGAGCGACGGGTTCCTCAACCTCTACACGGTCGAATCCGACTTCGGTGTGTTCGAGGTCGCCGGCGACGATCTCCTCCGGGTTCGCATCCACGAGATCGGTGCCCTCGCGGAGCTCGACCAGATGCAGAAGCGCGACGAGTTCGCCAAGGCGGTGACGAAGGGCTTGAAGAGCCCCTTCGTCGCTGCCTGGAACCTGATCCGCGACCCGGTGGATTCGATTCGTGGCGTTCCCGAGGCGGCCTGGGAGGCGGTGAAGAAGACGGCCGAGATCAGCAAGCGCGAACGCGGCGAACTCGAGGATTCGGGGTTCCGCGAGGTGATCGGCTTCGAAGCGAAGAAGCGCGCCCTCGCTTTCCAGCTCGGCGTCGACCCCTACAGCT
Organism: Deltaproteobacteria bacterium; assembly: GCA_019311105.1. Lineage (GTDB taxonomy): Bacteria > Myxococcota_A > UBA9160 > UBA9160 > JAFDDA01 > JAFDDA01. The sequence continues at coordinate 12,853 of JAFDDA010000124.1, read as the reverse complement.
CGAACCGAGAACTCCAGAAGCAAATGAACCGCTTCGCCTGGGCCGCCTACCTCGGTGGCCTGCCCTTCGCGCTCGTGCCGTTCCAGGGCTCACCCACCGGCGAGGAGATCGGCCCCGCCAGCGAGAGCGCCGACGAACGCCTGCGCGAGATCCTGCGGAGCTATGCGCCAGAGGACTTGCGACGGCTGAACCGCATCGAACTGGCCGTGATGGGGGTCGGCCCCGAGCTCGCGGACGGATTCCTGACACACCTCTGGTACTCCCCGCGCCACGGGACCATCCTGATCGAGTCGCTGGTCGCCCTCGATCTCGCAGAAGACCGCGCGACCTTCATCGAGACGGCCATGGGCGCCGGGTCGGAGGCCGACGCACGCTTCTACCAGCGGGCGGCTCAGCTGCTGCGCGCCTACCACGAAACGCGCGACCCGCTCTCGCGGGTTGCCGCGCACCGCAACGCGGTCATGGGCCTGACGCTGGACGGGGAGTTGGTCGTCCCCCTGATCCTCGACCACACGGTCTGGTCGCGCCCGGCCGCCGACTTCGCCGATCGCCTCCGCGAGGCAAAGCAAGAGCTCGGCGCGGACGTCATCCGGCTGCTCGTTTCTGGCACGCTCTCCGAACGCGCGCGAGCGGAGTTCGACGAGCGCGACATCGACGTCACCGAGCGGGCCTTCGAACGCCTGAACCCGCCCGTCGCAAAGGCCACGCCGTGAGCCGCCGCCCCACGCCCTGGCTCCGCCTGGCCCTCGGCCTGGCACTGGCTGCGCTCCTTCTGTTCGCGGGCACGCCGGGTGCCGACGAGACGGAACCGAGCGCCGAGCCCGACGCCGAAGCCAGCGACGGCGAAGCCCAGGACGCCGACGCCGAAGAGGACGAGGCCGACGCGAAGCGCGAGCCGCCCATCCTCGACACCGTCTACGACGACGAACGCGTAGGGCGTGAGGAATCGGAGCGGGTCGATTCCGCCATCGGCCTCGTGAAGGACGAAGCGTTGAACGAATACGTCCAGGCGATCGGCAAGCGGCTCGCGCGCCACGCGCCGCGATATCGCTTCCAGTACACGTTCGCGGTCGTCGATCAGAACGAGCCCAACGCCTTCGCCCTGCCCGGCGGCTACATCTTCGTCTCGCGCGGCCTGCTCGCGCTCTCCAACTCCGAGGACGAACTCGCCAACGTGATCGGGCACGAGATCGCCCATGTCGCCGCGCGCCACGCCGCAGCACGCCAGGCGGTGCAGCAGGCGATGCCCGGGATCGTCCGCTTCCTCTCGCGGGGGAGCATCGCGGGCTACAGCCGCAGCCAGGAGAAAGAAGCCGACCGCCTCGGTCAGGGCATCGCCGGCCTCGCCGGCTACGACCCCGAGGGCATGGCGAAGTTCCTGAAGCATCTCGAGTTCACGGAGCGGCTGAAGCTCGGCGCCGGGCGTCGGCCCCACTTCCTCGACACCCACCCCGCCGCGCGCCAGCGCGTCGCCATCGCCGCCCAACGCGCCCGGGTGATCGCCTGGCAGCGCAAGCCCGGCATCGCCAGCGACGATGCCGACTATCTGCGCCGCATCGAGGGCGTGGTGATCGGAACGAGCGCGGCCGAGGGCATCTTCCGCGGCGACCGGTTCATCCATGCCGACATGGGCTTCACCATCCGGTTCCCGACGGGATGGAACACACAGAACGCCCACACGGCCGTCGGCGCGCTGGCGCCCGACCGCAGCGCCCAGCTCGTCCTCGAGCATGCAGGACCCGGCACCGACCTCGACAAGGCGTTGATGGCCTTCACCAAGAAGGCCGCCAACTCCGGGTTGAAGATCAAGTCCAGCGAACGGATCAAGGTGGCGGGGCGCGAAGCACTGCGGGCCTATGGGCACGCGAGTTCGCGGTTCGGCGGCGTCGAGGTTCTGGTCACCTTCGTCACCCATGGCGATCAGACGTTTCGGATCACCGGAGTGGCGCGCGACGAGAAGGACCGCAACCGCGCGCTGTTCGTGAGCGCCGCTCGCAGCTTCCGCGCGCTGCCGCCGGAACTCACCAAGGGGATCAAGGAAAACAGGCTGCGGATCATCGAAGCCCAGTCGGGCGACACGCTGGCGACGCTTTCGAGCCGCAGCGGCAACCAATGGTCGATCAACGAGACCGCGGTGATGAACGACGTCTTCGCCACCGACGCGCTCTCGGCGGGGCAGCTGATCAAGGTCGCCGTGGCGCAGCCCTACCAGCCAGACCGCTAGCCTCCCTACCCCGCGATCGTTCCGTAGTCCATCGGCAGCGCTACGCCATTCATCGAACTCGCCGCGTCGGAGGCAAGCCACGCGATCGTGTCCGCGACCTCCTCGGGCTCGGGCAGACGCGCGACGAGGTTGAGGCGCGCGAGCAGCTCCGGGTCGGCTTCGGCGGGCGGCGCGAAGTTTGCGAGGAAGGGCGTGCGCACGCCTCCGGGGCACACGCAATTCACGCGAAGGCCCTGCTTCGCGAACTCCACGGCGAGGCACTTGGTGAGGCTCACGATGCCCGCCTTCGAAACACAATACGACGCCGAGTAGGCCTGCCCGCGCAGACCGGCCAGGGACGCCACGTTCACGATGGCGCCGGTCGCTTCGAGCAGCGCCGGTAGCGCCGCGTGGGTCACGTAGAACGTGCCGTCCAGGTTCACCGAGAGGACTTCGCGCCAGCCGTCGGCCGACACATCGCCGAAGTGCTCGAAGCGGCCGATGCCGGCCGCGTTACACAAGACGTCGAGCCCGCCGAGGACGTCACAGCTGCGCACGAGGGCACCGTGGCCGAGCGTCGCAGCGGTCGCCTCGGCGCCCGCTTGGTCGCGATCGAGGCACGCGACCCGAGCGCCCTCCTCGGCCAGGCGCACGGCCACGGCTCGGCCGATCCCCGAGGCGGCCCCGGTCACCAGTGCGTTCTTGTTCGCGAAACGATCGCCCACCGAGCCACCTCCGTGTATGCGGACACGCATCCTACAGCACGGTCCCCCGCCCGAGGGCGGCTGGGGCGACCGGTTCGCACCGAATTCCGGGGGGTTGCCGCGCGAGGGGCAGCCCGCGCAACCTTCTGGGCGCCACCGGGTTGGAAGGGTCATCGGGGCACGAGGCCTCGAGCCAAGCAGGAGAAGCCACCATGACCCGAACTCTCTCGATCCTGTCCGTCCTGGTCTTGAGCCTCGCGCTCGGCGGCACCGGAGCCAGCGCCGGCGGCGTCCCCGACCTCGGCGACCGCGTGGAGAACCATCTCGACCGCAAGGGCGATCGCATCGACCGCCACCTCGACCGGAAAGGCGACGTCATCGATCGGCGCCTTGACCGCCGCTCGCAGCACGCCGCCGACCTCGGCCACGACCGACTCTCCGAACACCTCGATCGCAAGGGCGACCGCATCGACCGACGGCTCGACCACCGGGGCGACCGCATCGACCGTCACCTCGATCGCAAGGGCCAGCGCTTCGACCGACGCTGGGACCGCCGACACTAGGCTTCGACCGACGCTGGGACCGCCGGCACTAGGGGCTGCGGATCTGATTGAGCGAGCGGACCGACCCTCCGCTTCCCCAGGCGGGGCTGGCCTCGAGCCAGCCTCGCCCGATTCATGTCCGGCTCAGGCGCGAGGGTGAAGGCTCGGGTTGTGGCCGAACAGGCGCACGAACTCCGCCAGGGCATCGGGCTCGCCTTCGAGCCGCAGCGTTCCCGCAGCGAGAGCGTCGACCGCGCCGGCCCGTCCGGCAGCCACGTCGGCGAGGGTCACGGCGTCGGCGGTGGCAACGACGTCGGGCGGGTGCTGGCTCCCGACGAGCAGCTCCATGTGGCCGTCCGCAACGAGGGCCTGGAAGCTTTGGCCCTCGACCCGGAACTCGAAGACCGACTCGACGCCCTCGGCATCCTCCGGGCGAAAGACGGCGCGCAGCGCCATCACGGGGAGGGCAGCGCGCAGGTCACTGGGGCCGCGCGGGTCGTCGAGCAAGGGTCGCCCCCACTGGTGCAAGGCGTGAAGAACGGGCTCGAGGGAACGCCCGCGGCGCGTCAGGCGATAGACGGGAACTCGGGCGGGGTCGGGCAGCTCGGCGCGGGCCACCACGCCGGCACGCTCCAGCTCGCGCAGCCGTCGCGTCAGCAGGTTCGGCGCCAGGCCGGGAAGCGACGGGGGCCGAGGTAGAGCAGCTCCCGGGCCAGGAGGAGAGCCCATCGGTCCCCCATGACGTCCAGGCTGCGCGCGATTCCGCAGTATTGTCCGTAGCTTCGACTCATTGGAACTACATTTTATAGTAACCAATATAATATTGATTCACGATCCAAGAGCGCCGCCACCGGCCCTACGCAGAGCGGCCCGGGTCAGGCGAAGCGGATCGTGATGACGATGTGGTCGGGTGTGGGGCGCCGGCTGCTGACCCGCAGCTCGCCGTCGGACGCGTGGTAGGCGATGCGCTCGATGAAGCCCTCGGCCGCGAAGCGATTCGACTCCGGGAGATCGCCGACGTCGAACCAGTCGATCTGGAAGGCGGCCGCATCGTTCGGGTCGGGGCCGAAGCTCATCCGGCTGAAGTCGTAGAAGGCGGTGATCACGCTGGTGACGAGGCGGCCGTAGCGAAGGACCTCGGTGGGCGAGTCGCCGGCCTTTCGCGACGTGTCGAGCTGAGCGTAGCGGCCGGTCTGGGCGGCCATGTCGGCGGCGGCACGCCCGATGTTGGCGAGGGCCAGGTCGTGCTCGCCGTCCTGAAGGTCGGCGAGCACGTCGAGAAAGTGCCCGAGGGTCGCGATCGGATACCAGATGCCGACGTCGACCTTCTCGTCGAGGAAGGGAACGTCGTAGCCGTCGAGTCGGAGTTCGACCTGCTCGCGCGCCACGCGACCCTCGCGGATCGCCTTGCGCACGGAAGCCACGGCGCCTGCGAGGAAGATGCCTTTGACCGATGCCCCCATCCATCTCGAATCGGCCTGTGTGAGCCGACACTTGAGGGTTTCACCCCTCGCCGGCCCTGAAGCGCCCGGCGGGCGGAGTTGCCGGTGCGCTGCCTCTCAGCGCCGACGCACCAGCAGCAGGTACGTCTCGTAGTCGACACGCAGCGTGCCACCGTGCTCGACGATCGCCGTGTGGATCGAGGCCAGCAGCGCCTCTCGAACCGCCGGCTCGATCATGCGGTGGTCGGACTGCGTCGAGAGCAACTCGATGTAGAGGTCTGCACCGTAGTCGCGGTGGAACGGATACCGTGCCTCGAACGCGGTGCCGAACTGGCCAGCCGTGGCGAGCTCCGCGGCGTAGTCGCGCTCGCGATAGCTGCGCAGCGCGTCGGGCCGAAGGGCATGGGCGTGCTCCATGTAGCAGGCTTCCACGGCGCGGTGCAGCTCGCTTTCGCCCCGCCGCGGCATGTTCCCGAACAACGCGAGTGCCCCGCCGGCGCGCACCGCCTCCGCACAGTGCGCGAAGCCCAACTCGGGGTCGACCCAATGAAAGGATTGCGCGGCGATGGCCAGGCCGAATCCGCCGCGCGTGAGCGGCTGATCCTCGAAACGGGACAATGCGATCTCGACCTCGCCCGCCTCGGGACCCAGGCCGTCGACGTTCGCACGCAACACCTCGGCGAGCTTCGCGCCGGGCTCGACACAGAGCATGGGGAACCCGCGTGCAGCAAACGCGACGGTTGCCTTGCCGGTGCCCGGGCCGATCTCGAGGATTCGATCACCGGGCGCGAGGCGCGCGAAGTCGAGGATGTCGTCGACGAGCGCGCTCGGGTACTCGGGCCGCGCCCGATCGTAGGCGCCGGCGACCTCGTCGAAGACTTCTCTTTGCTCTCGGGCCATGGCGAGCCACTCCCAATGGGTTCAGAACTTCAGCGGTGGGTTCGACCTTCGTGTTCGAGCCAGCCACCCGGGCGTCGACCCCCGGGGTCGCGATGGGTCCAGTGCACGACGCCACCCTTCTCGTTCCATTCGTATTGCCCGCGAAAGGCGACCGTGTCGCCCGGCGCGATGCCCGCGACCCGCGGTGCGAGGTCGATGTTGTGGCTCACCAGGATGGTGAAGCCCGACTCCGTCTCGAGGAGGAAGCGCTGGTGCTGCGAGCCCTTCCGATCGTCGCTCAGCACCGCCTCCACCCGGCCGGAGCCCTCGACCATGACTCCAGAGGCCCGTTCCTCGAAGAGCCGCGAAAGCGAGGGCCCGCGTGGGGCCGCGGCTTCGAAGGCACCCGGCACGACTTCGTCGAGGCCAAGGCGTGCGAAGAGCAACGCCAGCAGCGCGACGGCAACACCGCTCGCGAGGCTCTTCGGCGTATAGCGTCGGCGGCGTGCCATCGGCGGAGCCTAGCGCCGCCGCACTGCCTCACCGCCCGCACCGTCGTGTGGGCTGGAGCTTTGCTGTTCGGTTCGGATTGGCCCCACGCCGAGGGCCTCGTCGCTCCCTCGACGCTGTAGGCCTCCCACCCGCGCTAGTTACGCTTGCGCGGGCCGGGCGAGAACTCGACCCGCATCTCCTTCACTCCGTTGATGAAGTTCGAGCGCAGGCGGCGCGGTGGAGCAGCCAGTTCGAGGTCGGGCAGGCGCTCGAGGAGCGCGGCGAAGATCTTGTTGAGTTCCATCCGGGCCAGGTTCGCACCCAGGCAGAAGTGCTCGCCGATGCCGAAGGCCAGGTGGTCGTTCGGATGGCGCCCCACGTCGAAGCGGTCGGCCTCGTCGAAGACGTCCTCGTCGCGATTCACCGACGGATACCAGAGGATCATCTTGTCGCCCCGGGAGATCTCCTTGCCCCGCAGTTCGAGGTCGGCCATGGCTGTGCGCCGGAAGCAGTGGACGGCCGGGTCGTAGCGCAGGATCTCTTCGATCATCGAGCGCAGCAGCGTGGGGTCGTCGAGCACCCGCTGTCGCTCGCCGGGGTGGGCCATCAGTTGGTACATGCCGTGGGTCGTGACGGTTCGGGTCGTCTCGTTGCCCGCAATCGCGAGGATCAGGAAGAACGAGTTGAACTCGATGTCCGAGAGCTTCTCGCCGTCGATCTCTGCCGCGAGCAATGCGCTGGCGAGGTTGTCCGAGGGGTTCGCCCGGGCCTCGGCCTTCAGCTTCTCGGCGTAACCGAACATCTCGGCCGACGCCTTGATCATCTCCTCGTTGTTCCCGGGTTCCTTCTTGTGGAAGGACTCGCCGGCTTTCGTTCCGCGCGTCTCATCGAACTCCGGGTCGTCGAAGCCGACCATGGCGTTGCCCAGGTTGTAGACGGCCTTCCGGTCTTCTTCGGCAACGCCCATCATCTCGCAGATCACCTGCATGGGAAGCGGTGCAGCGAGGTCGGCGACGAACTCACACTCGCCCCTCTCGATCACCGAGTCGATGATGTCGTCGACCATGCGATCGACCCTGGCCTCCAGGCTCCTGACCATCCGCGGCGTGAACGCCTTGTTGACGAGGTTGCGGAAATTGCGGTGCCGCGGCGGGTCCATGTTGAGCATGATCATGCGCAACTGCTCGATGGTCCCGGGCTCGGGGTCGCGGATGAGCGTGCCCTTCTCCTCGGACGAGAAACGCCCGGGATCCTTCGAGATGGACTTCAGATCGGCGTACTTGGTGATGCACCAGAAGTCTTCTTCACCCGCCGCGCCGGCGTGGCGGTGCACCGGGTCTTCCTCGCGCAGGGTCTTGAACCATTCGTGCGGAGTCCCCGCTTCGAAAACGTCCAGGTTGTTCAGGTCGACATCGGCAACGCTCATGATCGTCCTTCCGGTTTGAGCGAGCTCACGTCGAGCTCAGCAGGATTGGGTGAGCTCGCGTCGAACTCATCGGGTTCGGCCCCACGGGCCTTCATCATCACGTGGGCGAGCTTGCGCAAGAAGCGCGTCTGACGATCCAGGTTCTCTGCAGAGAGCGGGTCGTCGTCGAACACGACGCCGAGCACCGGCGCCATGGTGAAATGTCCGAAGATCAGGTGCAGCCAGGCCGAGATCACGAGTGGGTATTCGTCTTCGGCCCACGGAGATCGCGGCTCCACCTTCATGGCGCTGACCCCCTGCTCGATCAGCGGACGCAGCCAGCTGCGGCCGAGTTTCGAGAGATAGGCGCCACCGGTCAGGGTCTCGTGCTGGATCAGCCGCGGAAGGCGCGGGTGGCGACCGAGGTGCGCCATGACAGCCTCGATGACGTCGTCGGCCGCGGCATCGAGCGATTCGGCCGAAAGTGTCTGGAGCAGGTCGAGCAGGGGGCGGACACCCCTCTCGAGGACGGCTTCGTAGAGCGCCTGCTTCCCTTCGAAATGGTTGTAGAGACTCGCCGCCGTGAGGTCGCACTCGCGAGCGATGTCCCGCACGGCCGTCCCGGCGAGGCCGCGCTCGGCAAACAGGGCCTCGGCGCAGTCGAGGATGCGTTCGCGGGTCTGGTCGCCGGGTCGGGCTTCGGGTCGGGCCAAGGGGGCCTCCTTCCGCGATGAACGATCGTTCGTTTACCTTGGAACCGCCGGAGCATCAAGGAAGAAATGGAGAGGGCGATCCCCAGGCTCGCCGCGCTCGGGTCAGGCCGCCGGGCCCAGAGGTGCGAGATGTCCGAGGCGGATCTCACGGTGCGGATCGAGGCCCCGGAGGGCCGGCTGGCCACCCTCGAAGCCTCCGAAGCGATCCGCAACCTCAAGGCGCTTGGCTGCACACGCGCATGAAGCTCTCCGTGGTCTTCATGGCCCCGCACGACAAGGGCTGGGCGCGATAGGGTTTCGCCTACTGGAGCCGCCAGAAGGCGGCGCTCTTGGCCTGGTCGAAGGGAACGACCTCGGCCTGGAAGACGATGCCATCCTCGATGGCGAGCCGGAGGAAGGCCTGGGTCTCGAGATCCTTCGGTCCCCGGTTGGCGATTACCCGATATTGGATGATGGCCCCCGCTTCGCTCGAAAAGATGTCCACGAGTTCCAGGCGCAACGCTTCCGCGCTTGCGCCGAAACTCTCGAGGTAGTGAAGCACGGCATCCAGGCCGCTGATCTCGCGGGCGTGGGGGCCCTGACCATAGGTGCGCCACACGACATTCGGGTCGAACTCGAGGACCGGGTCGGGGTTGCCTTGAGACGCCGCCGCCCAGAAGCGCCGCGCGATGCCCGCGTTCTCGCGAGTCGTCTCGCTCATGCGGCGTCGGGGACCCAGTTGCCGTGGAAGCCGAACGGCACGCGCTGCGGAAGCTTCACCTTCGCGACCGGCGGGCCCGAGAAGTTGCCCGCATCCAGGATCACGAGGTCGCTGGCATCGCGGGCCGCGTCGTGGACGAAGCACATCACCCAGCCCTCGTCTTCGCCCGCTCCGTCGGCGGCAGGCACCATCACGCCCTCGCCCGGTCGGCAGCCGGCCCCGAAGTCGTGCCCCTCGACCTTGCCTGTCTCGTGGTCGTACTTCACGAGCTGGTTCTCGAGCCGTCCGGGGACGATCGGGTCGGCGGCGGCGTAGCCGAAGCGATTCGGTTTGCCCACGAGGCGCTCGTCCACGCGCGGGAATTCGATGGCGCGGTCGTCGAGCTTCGCCTCCGAAACCTTCTCGGCTTCGAGGTCGAGGGTGAAGCGGTGCAGATAGGCGGCGTTGAAAACCTCGGGCCCATCCTCCCAGAGCGTCTCGTAGCGGGCGACATCGAGCACCAGCTCGCCATCCCGCTCGAAGGCGTTCATCGGATGGAATGCGTAGCAGGGGTCGACCTCGAGCCAGTGCGTGTCGGCACCGCGCCCGCCCTTGGGCAGCACGCCGAGGCGCGCGCCGTAGTCGTGACTCCACTGGTAGGGGAAGCGGCCCTCCGCGACCAACTCGGGCGTGAACACGATCGGCAGGTCCATGAAGATCAGGTGGCCGTCGGTGATCGCGAAGTCGTGGATCATCGTCGCGCCCTTCACCGGGATCTCTTCGCTCTGAACGAGCTTGCCCGCCGCGTCGAGCCGGTGGTAGGTGAGGAACGGCGGCACGAAGCGGTAACCGAAGAAGTGGAGGTCACCCGTCGTCGGGCAGAGCTTCGGGTGCGCGGTCATGCTCGTGTTGAGGCGGCCCTCGAAGTCGCATGGGCCCACGGTGTCGAGTTCGTGCGTCAGTTCGGTGGGGAAGGACGACTCGACCAGGGCAAAGATCCGGCCCGCATGCCCGATGACGTTGGTGTTCGCGATGGCGACGCTGTGATCGACCACGCCCGCGCCGCTCACGAGTTGGGGGCCCTCGCCCTCTTCGAAGGGGCGCGTGCGGACCCAGCGGTTGCGGTACCAGCGGGCCGCACCGCCGTCGAGGCGAACCCCATGGACCATGCCGTCGCCGCCGAACCAGTGCCCGGGGTCCTTCCCGTTGCGCGGGTTCGGACCGTTGCGCAGGTAGAGCCCGCGCAGCTCGGGCGGGATGGCGCCCTCGACCGGGAGACCCTGCGCGGTCACCTCTTCGGTGACCGGTGCAAAGTTTCCTTCGAGATAGAACGGGGTCGACGTGGCGGCGCTCATCGGATCCCTCCCTGAGCACGAACCGTATCACGGGGCGGCGCAAGGTCGAGTGACGCGGGGCATCCTCGACGGTCGCGTGCGGCTAGGGCCGGCGCCAGTCCCAGCTCGGGATGACCATTCTGCGGCCCGTCTCACGGGCTGCCGTTCACCAGGGTGCGACGATCTCACCTACGAGGGGGCGGCCGTCCGTACCCCGAACGACACAGCGGTAGCTCATGGGAAAGATCTCCTCGCGCGAGACGTCGAACTCCGCGCCGAGGCGCTCGGCTGTCTGCAGGGCGTGGCGCGCGAGCCCGCGATTGAATGTGTACTCGGAGTCGGCAAACACGCCGAAGGCCATGGGCTCGAGCAGATACCCGGGAAGCGTTGCCCCCGAGGCCAGGCGGATCTCGGCGGCGACCACGATCTCGGAACCCTCGGGCAGAGGGTCGCACTCGAGCACCGGGAAGAGCGGCTCGGGCCCGCAGTAGCCGAAGCGTTCGAGCTCGGCATCGAGCCAGCTCGGCTCGATGCCCCAGGCGAGAATCGAAGCGTGATCGCCCGGCCGATAGGTCTTCCACACCGGGTGGCGCTCGAGAGCCGCTCGATCGAGGGTCTCGACCATCTCGAAATCTTCGGGCTTCATGAGGCATGGGTCGGCGCGACCGCCCCTCCGCTGAAGACCCGAGCTGAACCCGAGCCGTGAGAGCCCGAGCGCGAGCCGTCAGGTGGTGGAGCGCGAGCCGTCCACGCTCCAGATCCCCGACCCGTGGGCAGAAAGGAACAGGAAGATGAAGCAATAGAGGATGGCCGGCTCGCCGCCGTTCTGGATCGGGAAGAGGGCGTTCGTCCCGTGGGCCATCCAGTAGGCGGCCGCCATGAGGCCGCTGCACACGAAGGCCGCCTGGCGCGTGAAGAGGCCGATCATGACGAGCACACCACCCACGAACTCGATGCCACCCGCGACGTAGATCACGGCGGCCGGTGCGTCGGGCGCCGAAGTCGGGAACCCGAAAAGCTTCGAGCTGCCGTGCCAAAGGAAGAGCAGGCCCGCCACGATGCGGAGCGCTGCATGGGTTTCCTTGCCGTACCGATCGAGAATAAAGGCCATGGATCCTCCCTTTGAATTTCAAGATGCCCGCCCGGGGGCGAGTCGGTCAACCGGCGGCATGGTCGAGCGCCGCTTCGAGGCGGTCGTTGCCCCAGTAGAGTTCCCCCGCCACCCGGAAGCTCGGTGCGCCGAACAAGCCGTGGGCGGCCGCCTCATCGGTGCGGCGGCGCAACTTCGCCTTCGCTTCGTCGCCGCGTGACGCCTCGAGGATGGGCGCAGCCGTCTGACCGAGGCCTTCGAGGATCGACGCCAGCACGGCCGAGTCGGCGGGGTCGCGGTCTTCGGCAAAGTTCGCGGTGTAGACGCACCGAACGAAGTCGGGCAGCCAGCTCGCCTCTTCATTCGCACAGGCCACGCGCGCGGCGTGGAGCCCGTTGCGCGGAAACACCGACGGCCGGCGCCAAGGCAACCCGAGTCGCGCGCAGATGCGTTCGAGGTCGCGCCACATGTAGACGCCCTTGGCCGGGTAGAGGTTGAAGGGCGAGTCCTGCCAGCCCTGCTCCGCGAAGATCGGACGGAGCAAGAAGGGGCGCCAGGCGACCTCAACGCCGCGCGCGCGGGCCTCGTCCTCGACGCGCAGGGCGGCCGGATAGGAGTAGGTGCTCGCGAACTCGAACCAGAACTCGACGGTCGGACTCACGGACCCTCGTCTTCGAAGGCCACCGGGTCGCCCGCCGCGGCGTTCCCGGACCCGACGACCCGGCTCGTGACCCCGCTGCGCCCCTCGGTCACTTCGAGGACGGCATCGCGCGCCGCGATCGCGACGAGCTCGACCACGCTCAGGCTGCAACGCCTTGGCGGCGCAGCAACACGACCGACACCGACACGAGGGTGATCTCGAACAACAGGGCCATCCCCGTGTATTGCGACCATCCGTGGTCGAGTGCCGAGCCGACCAGGCGAGTCGAGGCGAGGCCCGCGACCAGGAACGCGACCGTCACCAGGGCCGGGCGGACGAACTCGTCACGAAGCACCGCCACGAGGCAGAGGGCGCCGATGCCTGCCTGGAGGCCGCCGTACATCGCCCGGAGTTCGGTGCTGCCCGTCGCCGTCGTCGAGGTCACGCCGGCGGCGCCGGCGAGGAAGCCGGGGTCGATGAAGCAGTAGAGCCCATACGGGAGCCAGATCAGTGTGTTCAAGCCGAGGAAGATGCGCGCGTTCATCGAAACCTCCTGGTGTGGAAGCGAGCCTACACCGTGGCGCGGCACCCGGGCCCGTGTTTTCATCGCCCGCGTCCGAAGCGGAGAAGAGACATTGATGGCCCAGGCGCCGAAGTGGTGGATCGAACGCCTCGCGGGCTTCGACGAATCCAGCTTCGCCCAGCCCGGCTAGCTCGCCGGGTCTTCCAG
>JAFDDA010000210.1 GCA_019311105.1 Deltaproteobacteria bacterium | reverse complement strand
CGGACGCCTCGTGGTGGTCGGCTGCCCGGCTGAGGAGACCGGCCTGGGCAAGCGCCGGCTCGTGGAAGGGGGCGTCTTCGAGGGCATCGACGTCGCGATGATGGCCCATGCCTCCGACATGCGGCGCGCCCATCGGCTCTTCCTTGGCAATCAGAAGTTCGATCTCGTCTTCCACGGCCGGGCCTCCCACGCGGCGGCCTATCCCGAACGAGGCGTGAACGCGCTCGACGCGGTCGTGCAACTGATGAGCAGCGTGGGACTGATGCGTCAGCAGCTGCCCCGTGGTGTGCGCATCCACGGGATCATCACCGATGGGGGGCAGGCCGCGAACATCATCCCGGAGCGGACAGCCGCCGAGATCTGGATCCGGGCCCTCGACGAAGGCGAGCTCGAGTCGGCGGTAGAACGCGTGCTCGCTTGCGCGCAGGGCGCTGCCGAGGCCACGGGCACCCGTCTCGAGGCCACCTCTCTCGAGTCGTCGTCGCCGGCAATGTGGCCGAACCTCCCGCTGGCGGTCTGCTACGGCCGGCAGCTCGAGCGGCTCGGCTTGCCCGAAACGGGGCATGCCCCAGACCAGAACATCGGGTCGAGCGACATCACCCACGTCTCGCACGCGCTGCCGACCATCCATCCGAACTTCCCGATTGGACGGTCGCTCCAGCTCCACACTCGTGAGTTCGCGGCTGCCACTACGACGCCGGCGGGCGAGGCCGGCCTGGTCGAGGCCGCCTCGGCCCTGGCGGGTACGGTCCAGGACCTCTTCCAGCAACCGGCGCTGCGTGCCGAGGTCCGTCGAGCGCACACACGCGCTGCCTGAGCCGCGCTGGCCCGTGGCGCGGGCAAACGGCCCCGCATCGACTCCGGATTCCCATGGCATTCCAAGGGGTTCCTCTCTAAGCTGCGAGTCTCGCTGGGGGGCGAACCGCTTGATCGAGATCGACGCACTGCGGCTCGAACGCCGTTTTGGTCGCTTTGCGCTCGCGCGCCGGCGCATGACCGAGCGGCTCTTCCGCGACGGTCTCCGCGACCGCCGCGTGCTGCGCGCCCTGGCCGCCGTCCCCCGCGATCTCCTGGTCCCCGAAGCTTTGGTCGGGCGCGCCTACCGCGAAGACGAAGCGCTCCCGATCGGCGAAGGCCAGACGATCTCCGCGCCCCGGACGGTGGCGGCCATGACCGCGGCGCTCAGCCTGGAGGGCGGCGAGACGGTGCTCGAGATCGGCACCGGCTCGGGCTATCAGGCCGCCGTGCTCTCGCAGCTTTGCGCCCGAGTCGTCTCGGTGGAGCGCATGCCCTCCCTTGCCGCCGAAGCCCGCGTGTCGCTCGCGCGCCTCGGCGTAAAGAATGTCGTCGTCCATGAGGGCGACGGCACGTGCGGACGCCCGACCGATGCCCCCTTCGACGCCATCGTCGTCACGGCCGGCGGCCCGCGCATCCCCGTCGCACTGCTCGAACAGCTGGCGCCCACGGGCCGGCTCGTGGGGCCCTTCGGGGACCGCGGCGAGCAGCGTTTGCTGCGCATCCGGCGCACGCGGGCGGGGCTCTACGAACGAGAGGTTCTCGGGCCGTGCCGGTTCGTCGACCTCGTGGGGGCCGGTGGGTGGGCCGCGTAACACTTCACATTGCCGCCGCGACTCTCGTCGTCGGCCTCGCCGGCTGCGGGAAGTATCCCGAGCCGGAAGGCGCGTGGCACCAGCTGCGGCCGGGCGAAACCGTCTGGCGCGTGGCGAAGAATTACGGGACCTCGGTGAAGCGCATCGTCCGCTCGAACCGGATCGACGACGTTCGTGAGGTGCAAGCCGGGACACGCCTCTGGATTCCGGGCGGGACGCCGCCGCGCGGCACGGGCTCGGGCACGCCGGCTGCGATCCGCAGCGTCTGGCGCGAGGCAGGGCCGAGCCGCGACAAGGCCCGGGCCGACGCCCGCAAGAACGGCAAGCTCGAATTCCGCTGGCCCGTGGAGGGCCGGTTGACATCGCGCTTCGGCCGACGTTGGGGGCGCAACCACGAGGGCCTCGACCTCGCCGCCAAACCCGGCACGCCCGTGCGCGCCGCGGAGTCGGGGCGGGTCATCTACAGCGCCCGCCTCGGCGCCTACGGCAACGCCGTCATCGTTCGGCACTCGGAGAACTACAGCACGGTCTACGCCCACAACCGCAAGCTCCTGGCCAAGAAGGGCGCGTGGGTGGACAAGGGCGATCGCATCGCCGAGGTCGGGTCGACGGGCCGGTCCACCGGGCCGCACCTACACTTCGAGGTCCGGCGCGGGAAGTCGCCGCAAGACCCGATGCTCTACTTGCCCTAGCGAGACCCCATTGACCGACTCCGAGTTCGACCTCAAGAGCCTGATCCGCGACGTCCCGGACTTTCCGAAGCCCGGGATCGTCTTCAAGGATCTGACGCCACTCCTGGCGGACGCCCAGGGCTTCCGCATCGCCATCGACCGCCTGGCCGCACCCTTCGTGGATGCGGGGATCCAAAAGGTGGTCGGTATCGAATCGCGCGGCTTCTTCCTGGCCGGGCCGATCGCGCTCGCCCTCGGTGCCGGGCTCGTGATCGTGCGCAAGGCCGGGAAGCTCCCCTGGAAGACCCAGGGCGTGACCTACGACCTCGAGTACGGAAGCGACACGGTCGAGATGCACACCGATTCCGTCGCCGACGGAGAACGGGTGCTGATCGTCGATGACCTGATCGCCACCGGCGGCACCTGCGCCGCCACCGTCCGGTTGGCTCAAGATGCCGGCGGCGGGGTCGTGGCGTGTGCCTTCCTCGTGGAGCTCGATTTCCTCGAAGGCCGGGCGAAGCTCGGTGTCGAGCGCGTGCACTCGTTGCTGCACTACTAGGCCGCCGAAGGCGGAATCGGGTCTGGCCTTGCGTATCCAATCGTCTCCTCAGGGAATAGAACCGTCCCCTTCGTCAGGAACCGAGGCGCGCCACCGCACGACGGCCTCCCAGCCCGCGGAAGCCACGATCAGCAACATGAATGGGATGAGCGGCTGCCGGTAGCGGCCGTACGGATACTCCACGAGCGCCGGCGGCAGTGCGAGCCCGAGGACGACGAGTGCGGGGATCCAGTCGCCGCGTCGCCCCACGCGCAGGAGGGCGAGCGCCGCGATGAGCGTGGCGAGGGCCAGCCCGGCTCCGTAGCTCGGTGAGAGATCCCGCCACTGGACGACCCACCAACGTTGCTGCGGGCTCGCCTCCGGCGAAGTGAGCGGGATGAGGCTGCGGAACTCACGCCGCGCCTCGACCGATCGCAGCGAGCGTGACACCGCGCTCGGGTCGGCCGGCATCCGGGTCCAGACGTCGAGGTAGCGGGTGAAGGCCTCGGGCATGAGCGTCTGCTCGAGGGGCGGGGGCCAGGTGTCCTCCTCGGAG
>JAFDDA010000002.1 GCA_019311105.1 Deltaproteobacteria bacterium | reverse complement strand
AGTGGGACCACGGCGAGCAGCAGGAGTCCGAGCCACGGGTCGAGCAACGTCACCGTCGCCAGCCCGACGAGGAAGATCGCCCCCGCCCGCACGGGTGTGAGGATCAGCACCTGGATCAACTGCGTCGCCATCGCGCTGTCCTGGTAGATCCGATAGATCGCATCGCCGACACGGCTCTCGGAATGGAAGCGCAGGGACAGCGTCTGCAGACGCTCCAGAAGCTCGATCCGCAGCAGCTGGTTCACGCGCTGCAGGATCCAGACGTAGTAGTAGATGAGCGCGAGCAGCAGGGGGACGAGGAAAGCCGCGGCCACGGCACCGAGCACCAGGCCGCGGCGCGCGATGACCCGCCGGAGTTCGGGCGTGAGGGCCTCGACGGCGACGGTCTCGGCCGGGTCCATCCTCACGAGCCAGGCCTGGAGTTCGGTGAGGGGCTCGCCCACGAGCACCCGGGTCGCGAGCAGGTCCGAGAGGATGAAGCCCGGAGCGATCAGGATCGTCAGCAGCAGCGTCCAGCCGACGACGAGCAACACGATGTGGCGCCGAACGCCGCGCAGCAGCCGGACGCAGCGCAGGAAGATCTGGACGACGAGCCGGAAGCCGAGGCGATCGTCTTCGCCCCCTTCGCCCAGCCGTTGCAGCGCGGCCTGACGCTCGCGCGCGGCGCCGCCTGCGCGAGCCTCGCGCTCGCTCGTGTGAGCACCTTCAGGCGATTCCTCGGGAGCCATCGAGCGGGTCGTCTCCTTTCGGCTTGGCCTCGGGCGACCAACTCAGTAGGGTAACTCGCCAGGCCCAACCCGATGTCGCTTCTCGACGGAATTCGCAGTGCGGGCGCCAGCCTCTCCGGGGTGACGGAGCGCTGGGTCCCCGACTCGTGGGTGATCTGCATGATCCTCACGAGCATCGCGCTGTTGCTCGCGGTGCTGGGTGCAGGCGTCGGCCTGCAGGAAGCCATTCTCGGCTGGGGCTCCGGGACGTGGAACCTTCTCACCCTCGCGATGCAGTTCACGATCGCCATGGTGGCGGCCCACGCCTGCGTCGCGTCGGCGCCGGTGTATCGCGCCCTCGACCGCGTCGCCGCCTGGCCCGATGCCGAGCGGCCGCTGCAGGCGGTGGCCCTCGCGGCGGCGGTGTCGCTGGTGACCGCCTATCTGAACTGGGCCTTGTGCCTGGTCGGCTGTGCGCTGTTCGTGCCGTTCCTCTGCAAGCGAAACCCGAAGGCCGACGTTCGCGTCTTGATCGCCGGCTGCTACGTGGGGATGGGCACGGTCTGGCACTGCGGGCTCTCGGGGTCGGCTCCGCTGATCCTGGCGACACCGGGCAATCCCCTGCTCGCGCCCGCCGTCGGCGCGCCCGTGGTGGACGCGCTGATCCCGGTGACCGAGACGCTCTTCTCGACCTTCAACCTCGTGTATCTCGTCGTCATGTCCGTGGTGGGCATGGCGACGGTGCTGGCCCTGCACCCGCGCAGCGGCGTGGTGACGCTGACGCCCGAACAGGTCGAGGCGATCCTGCCCGAGCCGCCGGCCGCACCGGTGGCCCCGGACACGCCGGCTGGCCGGGTGGACGCGTTCCGCGGCTGGGTGCTGCTGGCCGTCGTACTGCTGGCCTATCCGCTCGTCCACTCCATCCTGACTCGTGGTTTCGGCACGTCCTGGACGATCAACGCGTACAACATCGTGTTCCTGGTGGTGGCGCTGTTGCTGCACGGGCGCGCGCTGTCGTTCCTCGCGGCCTGCCGCCGCGGCCTCGATGCGACCTGGGGGATCATCGTCCAGTTTCCGTTCTACGCGGGCATCTTCGGCCTGATGACCAACACCCACCTCGGCGCCTGGCTGGGGGACCTGTTCGCCCAGGTCGCGACCACGCAGACCTTCCCGCTGATCGTCTACGTCTATTCGGCGGTGATGAACCTCTTCGTGCCTTCTGCCGGCTCGAAGTGGCTGATCGAGGCGCCGTTCCTGGTGCCTGCAGCCCAGGAACTCGGCGTCTCGGTCAAGACGCTCGTGTTGGCGTATGCGTACGGTGACTCCACGACGAACCTGATCCAGCCGTTCTTCGCGATCCCGATCCTCACGGTCACGCGCCTGCGCTTCGGGGACGTGGTCGGGTACACCTTCCTCGTGGCGGTGGCCTGCTTCGTGGTCAGCGCCGTGGCCATGCTGCTCATCCCCCCGGCGCTCTAGCGCCCCCGGGGCGCCGGTTCTCGCGAGCGTGGCCCTCATTTCGACGAAAGCCTAAAGTCGGCGCCAGCATGAGAATCGTCATCGTCGGCGGTGGCCTCGTGGGCGAGACCCTAGCCGGGAAGCTCTCCAGCGACGGCCACGACATCAGCCTGATCGAGCACGACGTCGCCACCGCGCGTGCGCTGGACGAGCGCCTCGACGTCCAGGTCATCCAGGGCAACGGCGCCAAGGCGTCGGTCTTGCGCGCAGCGGGCATCGAAGAAGCCGAGCTCGTGGTCGCCATGTCGAACTCCGACGAGACGAACATGATCGTCGGCCTGCTGGGGGCTTCGCTCTTTCGCGTGTCCCACATCGTGGTGCGGCTGCGCGACCCCGAGCACATGGAGGGGTTCTCGCTCGTCTCGCGCGATCACCCCTTCGAGCACGTCTGCGTCGATCCGGAGGCCGCCGCGGTGGACCGGATCGCCTCGCTGCTCGAGGTCCCCTCGGCCCTCGACGTGGTCGAGTTCATGAACGGCAGGCTCATCATGGCCGCTTTCCGCATTGGCCCCGACTCGGACTTCGTGGACCAGCCCGTGTCCTTCATGGCCCTGGCCTTCGCCGGGACGCCCGCGGTGGTCGCCGCCATCGATCGCTCCGGCGACTGGATCGTCCCCCACGGCGACGAGGAGATCCGCGCCGACGACCTCGTCTACTTCGCTATCGCCCGCGAGCACCTCGACGACTTGGTCTCGCTGGTCGGGGTGCAGGAGGAGCGGCGTCGCACCGTCATGATCGGCGGTGCCAGCCGCATCGGGATCAATCTGGCCAAGCGCCTCGAAGGGGGCGACTCGCGAGTCGTGCTGATCGAGCAGGATCCGGACCTCGCCCAGGCTGCGGCCGACCAGTTGGACAGCACGCTGGTCGTGCGGGGCCAGGTCACGGACCGTTCGCTCCTGGAAGAGGTCGACGTGGATCGGGTCGCAACCTTCGTGGCGGCCACGCCGGACCACGAGATCAACCTCGTGGCGGGCCTGCTGGCGAAGCGGCTCGGGGCGGCCCGGGCCATCGCCCTGGTCGACAACCCCGCGCTGGTCGACCTGATGGGCCACGTCGGGATCGACGCCATCATCAGCCCGAGGCTGCTGGCCATCGGTCTCACGCTTCAGCACATCCGCGGCGCCGGTGTCCGCACCGTGGCTCCGCTGCTCGAGGATCGGGTGGAGGTCGTCGAGGCCGAGGCGGTGAAGGGGAGCCCGATCACGCGCGGCCGGATCTCCGACGTGGGCCTCGAGCGCGGCGTGCTGATCGCGGCGTTGCTTCGCGGCGAGCAGCTGCTGCTGCCCTCGGGCGAAGACCGCGTGGAGGCGGGCGATCTGGTGTTGATGATCACGACGACGGACCAGGCATCGTTGGTCACCAAGTACCTCTCACCCTGAACGCCGGTCGGCCACCGCCACGCTCCCCGCGGGCGGCGGCGCTCTCGAGCCCATTGAGAAGGGCCCCAACGACACCTCCGGCAACGGACCCCCCGGCGCTCGGCATCCGCCCGCCCGTCCGAGGCGACCCCTCGCCGGGGCTCAGCCCCCGTCCTGGCAGCCGAAGATCTCGGTGAAGTATCGACTGTCGCGTACCGACTGCAGCCGGCAGGGCGTCCCGGGCAACGGAGGGGGCGGCTCGTATCGGGTGTTCGTTCCGAGGCGCGGAAAGTCGAGGAAGCCGTCGCTCTGGTGGTAGCTACGGAGCGCTGCGACCAAGTCGGTGAGCTCGGCGAGATCGGCGATCGGCCGGCGCCCGTCGAAGCACCCGGGGCACCACGTCCGCAGCTCCCAGGAGTCGAAGATCGCCCGCGGCAGCCGCGTCCCGAAGTGGATCGCATCCGGCGAGTACTCCATGAGCGGTAGGTCGTCGGTCACCGGGCGGACGTCTCTCGTCGCCTGCTCGAGCGCGAGCGGGCCGGCGACGAAGGCCGCGGCGAGGGCGGTGAGCGACCCGGCGCCCATGGCCTCCAGCTCCTCGCGAAGGGCCGGGTTCCGGTCGAGTCGCTCGCGGATCCGGGCCGGGTCGAGCTGGGGGGCGGGGCCGGTCGAGCCGACCAGGATCAGCTCGCGCTTGAAACCGGAGAGCAGAGCTGCGTTCGGGAAGACCTCGAGGAACGAGCGGATGATCGACAGGTTCACTTCGGTCGAAACCTGGTAGGCGGGGAGCCACTGGGTCATGAAGCCGCCTTCCCCCAGGCGACTCCGTGCGAGCGAATAGAACTCCGTCGTGTAGAGCGAGGCGACTCCGGCGTGGGCGATGGGGGGCGGCTCCAGCGTGATCAGGTCGTAGGACGCGGGCGGCTGCATGCGGAGGTGCTGCCGGCCGTCGTTCACGTGGACCGAGACGCGGTCCATCTCGAGGACGTCGCGGTTCGTCTCGGAGAAGTAGTGCGCCTGTCGAAGGACGTTCTTGGACAGGTCGACGACGTCCAGCCGTTCCACGCTCGGGTGGAGGGAGGCCGCGTGCAGCGTGGTGCCCACTCCGAAGCAGATGACGAGCACGCTCCGGGGGTCTTCGGCGTTCAACAGCGGGAAGTGCGCAAAGAGCCGCATGTAGCGTTGCGCGGCGAACCCGGTCGCCGACATGGAGTGGCCGTTGGTGTAGAGCGCGCGCTCTCCGATCCGCTCGAGGACGACGATGCTCTCGTTGATCCCCTCACTGATCGCGACCACGCGCTGGCCGGTCTCGGAACCCGGCTGCTGCCGGACCGCATTCAGCAGGTGGTGTTCCGGCAGGGCGAGCCAGCCGCCGAGGCAGAGGAGGATCCCCGCGATGCAAGCCGCGAAGAACCGCGGCGAAACCGCTTCCCCTTCTTCCGCCGGCCCGGCTTCCTTCCGGCTCCTCGAGCTCAGGTAGAGGGGGACGAGCGCGATGGCCCCGCAGCCGGTCAGGACCGCGAGGCTCCTCTGCTGCCCGAGGGTGGGGAGCAGGAGGAAGCCGGTCACGAGGGAGCCGGCGACGTTGCCGAAGGTGTTGGCGAGGTAGAGGGCACCTGCGCGCCCCCCGACCGAGGCCCTCACGCGCTGCACGTGGGCATTGGCGAAGGGGAAGGTGCACCCCATGAGGAGAGCCCCGAGTCCCACGACCGCGGTGATCGCGGGAAGGCTGAGGGCGATCTCGGCAACGACTCGAAGCGATGAGGGAGTGCCCTCGAGCACGACGCGGAACAGATCGGACCCGAATGCGGCCATTGGAGCCAGCGCGACGAAGATGAAGCTCGTCTGCGCGCCGAGGAACAGCGGCACCGGCTTCCCGTGGCGTCGGACCAGATGGCCGCCGAGGATCGAGCCGAGGGCGATTCCGACGAGGATCACGCCCATCAAGAGGGAGAAGATGCTTCGCTGGGCCCCGAGGCCGCTGATCAGGTATCGGAACCACACGATCTCGAAGCCCATGGCGACGAAGCCCGTCGCGAAGAGCGTCGCGGCGGTTCCGGCCACCCGGTGGTCGGCCGCGGCGTCCCGCGGCGCGTCCACGTCCTCCTCGGTCTCGGCGAGAGCGGCGGATCCGGCCTCGCCTCGCCGTGCCGCGAGCAGCAATGCGCCCACTCCGGCGATCCCGTTGAGCGCCACCGCCACCAGCTCGGCCTTCAGGATCCCCAGATTGGGAATCAGGGCGAAATCGGTCGCGAAGGCCCCGAGCGCTGCCCCGAGGGTGTTCACGCCGTAGAGGGCCCCCACGCGCCAACCCGTCGCTCCGAGATCGTCGGCGACCACGTACCGGATCAGGAGCGTCAGGGTCCCGCCCATCAGGAACGTGATCGGTGCGAGCAGCAACAGGGCCGCCGCGTAGCGGAACAGGTGGGAAGCCGCGGTGAGCTCGAACCAGCCCTCGCGGCCGAGCTCGTACTGCGAGAAGTGGGCGGACAGGCCTTCGAGCTCCGGAAGCGCGAGGGCGACACCGAGGCCCAGGAGGCCGATGCCGATCTCGAAGACGCCGTAGGCGCGAAGCGGCTGGCGCAGGTCGTTCCGATGGCGTCGGTCGCTGAAGCGGCCGACCACGAAGCTGCCGACGCCGAGGCCGCACATGAAGACGGCGGTCACGGCCGAAGCCGAGTGCACGGTGTTCCCGAAGACCGAGCCGAACTCGCGGACCCAGATCACCTGGTAGACGAGACCGCTGACCCCGGAGATCAGGAACAGGATGTAGACGACCCAGGACGTCAAAGAAGCCCACCACCGAAACGACGAGTCGGAAGAGGGTAGCGCGGAGCGATTGCACGAATCGAGCGCTGTCCGCGTCGATTCCTGTCAGCGAGTCGATGGCATCGGTGCCGGCTCGGGACTCGCTGGCTCTATGAGCCCGAGATCCTCGCGGACGCGTCTGGGTGAAATCGAGACCGCTCGCCGCGGCTCGTTCCATCACGATGCGCGGGGTAAGATGGGGCGGCTCGCGGAGCCATTTGCTGCTCCCTGCGAGACCGATTGCGGGGGCGTCTCCATGACTTCCGAGCCCACCCAGGTCACTGGCGCCTGCCTCTGCGGCGCGGTCCGCTTCGCCGTGCGGATGCCGACGATCTTCTGCGGCCACTGCCACTGCACGCTGTGCCAGCGGAACCACGGCGCGGCGTACGTCACCTGGTTCGCAGTCCCGCGGGCGCAGTTCAGCCTGGAGGCGGGAGAGTCGGATCTCGGCCACCACGCCTCCTCCGACCACGGCACGCGTTCCTTCTGTCGTCGTTGCGGCAGCTCGCTGTTCTGCGAGTCCACCCATCATCCGGAGAAGCTCGACATCGTGCTCGCGAACATGGAAGACGCGATCGACCGCGCGCCCCAGGTCCACGTGTTCTTCGACGACCGTGCCCCATGGGTGGAGGTCGGCGACGATCTGCCGCGTCTGGGGGGCGAGACGGGCTTGGAGCCCACCGACTCGTGACGGAGCCGCCGAGGCGGGTGCGACGCGCACTCAGGGTGATCGCGGTGCTGCTGCTGCTGTCGGGGCTCGTGGCGGTCGGACTGTCCCAGACCGTCGCCCGCGGTTGGGGCGGTTCGCGCCAGAGCCGCGGGCGGATCGCGCCGGCGGCGGAGCCGGGGGCGGGCGCGATCGCCCGGGCGGCACGCTGGCAGCGGGCACAGGCGGCTCGCTCGAGCCCAGCCGACAAGCAGATCCTCTTCGGCGACCTCCACGTCCATACGACCTTCTCCTTCGACGCCTTCATGGTCAGCCTTCCCATGTACCAGGGAGAAGGCGCCCACCCACCCGCCGACGCCTGCGACTTCGCCCGCTTCTGCTCGGGTCTCGACTTCTGGTCCATCAACGACCACGCCGCTGGCCTCAGCCCGCGGCAATGGGCCGAAACTCGCGAGTCGATCCGCGAGTGCAACGCGCTCTCGGGCGACCCGGCGGACCCCGACCTCGTCTCGTTCTTGGGTTGGGAGTGGACCCAGATCGGTGAGACGCCCGAGACCCACTATGGACACAAGAACGTGGTCCTGCTCGACACGGATGAGGCGAGCGTGCCCCGTCGACCGATCGCCTCCCGTCGGCATCTCTTTCCTCCGGGAAGCGGCGCCCGCCCCCTCGGGCCGTGGCTGCGCCTTGCCATCATCGCCGGATCGCCTGGAAGCTCCAGTCGCCAGCCCTACCTGGACATGGCCCGGTTCCTCCAGGATCGCGATGACCTGGTGCCCTGTCCCGAAGGCGTCTCGACCCTCGAGCTGCCCGACGACTGTCAGGAGAGCGCGACGACGCCCCGCGAGCTCTTCGAGCGTCTCGACGGATGGGGCGGCTCCTACCTGGTGATTCCCCACGGCAACACCTGGGGCTTCTATACGCCTCCGCGATCCTCCTGGGATCGCCAGCTGGCCGAGAACCCGGACCCCGAGCGTTACGAGCCCCTGGTCGAGGTCTTCTCGGGCCATGGGAACTCGGAGGCGTACCGTCCATGGCGCACGGTCGCCGTCGGCGCGGACGGCCAGCTCGAGTGTCCGGAGCCCTCCGACGGGTACACGCCGGAGTGTTGGCGCGCCGGCGAGATCGTGCGCGAGCGATGCAGTGCGGTGGGGGAGGGCGACGAGGAGTGCGCACGGCGCGAGGTCGAGGCGCGCCGCAACCACGTGGCGGCGGGGATCGGGGGCCACCTGACCGTGCCGGGGGCGATGCCCGAGGATTGGCTCGACTCGGGCCAGTGCACGGACTGCTATCTGCCGACCTATCGCTATCGGCCCGGCGGCTCCACGCAGTACGCCCTCGCGCTCTCCAACCTCGACGATCCGAAACGCCCCAAGCGATTTCGCTTCGGCCTGATCGCGTCGAGCGACGACCACAAGGCGCAGCCGGGAACCGGCTACAAGGAGTTCGCGCGGCGGGCCATGACCGATGCCGGGCTTTCCCGGATCGGGCCGCCGGCCATTCTCTGGCGCGGGGAGCCCGAGCCCCGGTCGGTGCCCCTGCCGCCGGAGATGGGTTCACCGCCCGACTTCGAGCGCTCCGCGTCCTTCTTCGGGACCGGTGGCCTGGTAGCCGTCCACTCCGCAGCTCGCGATCGCGATTCGATCTGGCGCGGCCTGCAGTCACGCGAGGTCTACGGAACCAGCGGGGACCGGATCCTCCTCTGGTTCGATTGGCTCGGCGCACCGGCCGAAGGCGTTCGGCCCGCAGCGGAGTCGCGCCCCATGGGATCCGAGGTGTTCAGCTCGGAGACCCCGCGTTTCCGCGTCGAGGCCCTCGGGGCCTTCCATCAGAAGCCCGGCTGTCCCGACCACGTGACCTCGACGTTGGCTGCCGAGCGGCTCGCGAGGCTCTGCCGGGGCGATTGTCACCACCCCTCGGACGAGCGGAAGCGGATCACTCGAATCGAGGTCGTACGGATCCGGCCCCAGGTCGAGCGGGCAGAGCCGATCGACGGGCTCATCGAGGATCCGTGGCGCGTCCTTCCCTGTCCGCCGGACGACGTCGCCTGCTCGGTCGAGTTCTCGGACCCCGAGTACGCAACGGACGGCCGCGACACGACCTACTACGTTCGAGCGATCCAGGATCCGAGCCCGACCATCAACGGTGCCGGGCTTCGCTGCGAAAGGGATGCCGAGGGCCGGTGCAGCACGACGAGGCCATGTCACGGCGATGACCGGGTCGATCCTTCGGACGATTGCCTTGCCAGCAGTGAAGAGCGCGCCTGGTCCTCGCCGATCTTCCTGGTTCACGACGCCGGCCAGGGCATCGGGCCCGGCAGCTGAGAGGTCGGCGCGAAGCCGTGGACGGACGCGCAACGTGCGGTACGGTGCAGCCGCGCCGTCGAGCGGTGGAGGGCCCAGGAATGAGCTTGTTGGACTTCGACAACCTTCTCCGGTTCATCCGCGGCGGCGAACCGTCGCCGGAAGAGAGGCGAGGTCTCTTCCGGGAAGCAGTTCTCATGGCGCTCGCGCGGGCCACCAGCGCCGACACCCACATCGACAACATCGAGGTCGAGACCGTCCAGACGATCCTCCGGGACGTGCTCGGCGAGGAGATCAGCGTCGCCGACATCCGGACCGCCGCGAAGTCGGAGCTCTTCGAGAAGGAGCCGCTGGAGAAGTACCTCTCGGGCGTCGCACGGAAGCTCGACCCGGGGGATCGGATCACGATCCTCCGCTGTCTCGGCGATGTGATCCGGTGCGACGAGCGCATCAGCGAGTACGAGACCGACTACTTCGACACGGTGGCGCGGGCCCTGGAGGCCACGCCTTCGGAGATCGCCGGGCTCGCTCGAAGCGGCTCCTGACGGTCGATCGACTCGGGGGTTCGCGCGGCGCGGCCCCATCGAGGCTTTCGCCTCTACTCCACGGAGTAGGCCGGGTGGAAGTAGGCGTCGTAGCGCATCGCCTGCGAAGTCGTGAAGTGGTACTCCGCGTAGTTGGCGAACGTGTGTTCGTCGTTCTTGATCACGGAACCCTTGAAGTTCCATTCGAATTCCGGCGATGCATCGAGCACCTTCGTCGTGTGCGCCTTCGTCGTGTAGAAGTAGGTCCGGTTGAGATAGGAAGCCGTCACCGTCGGGTTTCCGAGCGTCCGAGCGAAGAACGGGTCTAGCTCCTTGTTGCCATTCGCCGGTGCCTTCTCGAAGCTCCCGTCGAGGATGCCCTTGATGGAGAACGACTTCGAGTCGGCCGTCTCGATGTCCTTCATGCCAGGGTGGAATTCCTTGCGCAGGCCCAGGTACAGCCCGCCGATCACCCCGATCAGATACTCGAGGTAGAGCACGGGCACGTAGGAGCACAGCTGCTCTTCGTTCCCGTGGGTGTACGTGACCGGAATGAAGAACATGAGCTCCCGGTAGTGGCGCAGCTTGATCTCCGTCATGACGTCGTGCACTTCCCGGCAGTTGCTGAACATCAGCACGAACGGATGCTTGCCCTCGACCTTCTCGAGGGTCGGGTACCGGGCGGTCATGACGTCGTCCGAGGGAATCGACATCCCCTTCGGCAGGATCTTCGCGAGTGCATCGTGCGGGAAGTGGCCTGCCACGATGTACGACGAGTTGTCTCCGGCGAGCATGTCATCGTGGGGTGTACGGTTCTTGAGGTCTTCGAGAGTCTGCATGTCGGCCAGCGCTTCCTTCGTCCGCTCCGTCGAGTCGCGCCGGGGGGACGGGTTCGTGAGACGGTGTCAGCCCGAGCACTCCGCCAGGGTCGGAGGTTCGTGCGACGGATCTCTCCCGGATAGATGGGGAGGAGACCGCCGAACCACGACCCTCCGAGGACGCTTCCTGAACTACCATGCCCTGTTGACAGTGTCAACAGAATCGAAGATGCTGATCCCGTGGGCGAAGCAAGTCGCAAGAAGGCCAGACGGCGCCCCGGGACCGCCCGCGGGGCTGCCCGGGCTGCGGGCGAGGCTCGGCCGCGAAAGCCGAAGGGCGCGGCCGCGCGCACGCGGGGGCTCCCGCGCGACGGGGGCCTGCGGCGAGACCTCATCGACGCGGCGCTCGAGCTGGTGGAGGCGTCGGGAACCCGGGGGCTCGGCTGGCGGGAGATCGCCCGGCGAGCCGGGGTCTCCCATTCGGCCGCCTACAGGCACTTCGAGAACAAGGAGGCACTGCTGGCCGCCGTTGCCGAGGAGGGGTTTCACCGCCTCACCGAGCGGATGGTCGAGCAGGTCGCCGAGGCGCGCGACGACGTAGCGAGCCGCTTCGAGGGCATGGCGGTCGCCTACGTGGAGTTCGCGGCCGAGAGCCCCGCCCGGTTTCGAGTGATGTTCGGTCGCGACATCCCCGACATCAACAAGCACCCCGCACTGCGGGAAGCCCACGATTTCACCGACGGCCTGTTTCGCGCGGGCGTCGCCCAGGTGCTCGAGAACGTCGGGAAGGGCGGCATGACCGTCGACATCGACGCCTTCACCTTGATGGCCTGGTCGTTGGTTCACGGGCTCGCATCCTTGATCGTCGATGGGCGCGTGGGCGACGTCAGCGAGGCGGCTGTGGACCCGGGGGATCGGGTGCGCGCCATGACGGACCTGATCAAGACGTTCGCCCAGCGGCCAAGGGCCTGACGAGTCGCGGCAACGCCGCCGCAGGCGAGAGAGAAGAAGAGGGGAAGAGCAAGGGATGACTTCACGCCAGGGGCAGGACAGACGCTACTGGGGAATCGTGGCCCCGCTGCCTGCGGCTGCGATCGCGACCTTCGCGCAGAAGGCCGAGGCGCAGGGGCTCGAGGGCGTCTTCGCTCCGCAGGTCATGGGGCCGCCGTTCTCCACCCTGGCCGTGGCTGCGTCTCACACCGAGCGACTCAAGGTCGGTAGCGGCATCGCCATCGCGGCGGCCCGCAGCCCCTTCGAGACCGCGATGGCCGCCATCGACATGGATCGCATCAGCGAGGGTCGCTTCGTGCTGGGGCTGGGCGCCAGCGTCCAGGCGTGGACCCGCGACCTCTTCGGTGCGCCCGAGCACAAGCCGCTCGCGCACCTGCGCGAGACCGTGGCCGCCGTACGGCACATCGTTCGCGGCGCGCACAATCAAGAGGGGCTCGCGCCGTTCGACGGGCAGTACTACCAGGGCGACTACTCGACCTTGCAGCCGCAGAATCCTCCGGTTCGCGAGGAGATCCCGATCTGGTTGGCCGCGCTGCGCAGCCCGGCAGTGCGCCTCGCGGCCGAAGTGGGCGACGGGATCATGGGCCACCCGATCTGGTCGGTCGATTGGGCCATCGACGAGATCCAGCCGCAGATCGCAAAGGGGCTCGCGCGCGGGGGCCGCAAGCGTGAGGACATCGAGCTCAACCTGTGGTTCTGGTGTGCGCCGAATCCGGACGAAGCCGAAGCCATCGAGGACGCACGCACCACCGTCGGCTTCTATGCCTCTTTCGAGCAGTACGAGTCGTTTTTCGCCGCACACGGCTTCCGCGATGAGGCCCGCCGGGCCCAGGAGGCCGGACGCCAGCGAGAGGTCTTCACGCGTCGCGACCTGGTGTCGGACGAGATGGTTCGCACCTTCGTCTTGTGCGGGAAGCCGGAGTCGATTCGCAAGCGCATCGAGCGAGCCTGGACCCTGGCCGACTCGCTCGTCGTGATCCCACCCGCCTACGGGATCGACCCCATGAAGATGATGTACTACCAGGCCGAGATCGCGAAGCTCTTGCACTGAGCGAGGCCTCGGATCAGGAGAGGAAGATGGAACTCAAAGAAGTCATGGGGCGAAGGCGGTCGATCCGCTTTCTGAACCCGCACAAGCCCGTCGAGCGCGAGAAGATCCAGATGATGTTCGAGGCCTCGAGGATCGCTTCGCACTGGGGAAACGTGGGGAGCCTGCGCGGAATCGCGGTCTTTCGTGACTCGGCGCCCAAGGAGGTGCTCGAGTCGCTCACCTCGCCCATCGCTGGCTACCAGATCCGCCTGGCGCCGGTGTCGATCGTCTGGTTCCTCGAGACCGCGGCGGTGGATCAGCAGTCGGATCGTCTCCTGGAGCTCTGCCGGGTCGGCGCGCTCGGCTACGGCGAGGGCAAGGAGGAGGCGATCAGGGAGCAGCTCTTTCCCATCTTCAAGAACATCGCGGAGACGACCAAGGCGCCGGGCCTCGGGGAGGTCGACTGCGGGCAGGGCATCGCTCAGGCCACGCTCATGGCCTTCGACCTCGGGCTCGGGACCTGCTGCCTGGGGACGCCGCACGGCGAGCAGATCCGCCAGAACCTGGGCATGCCGGAGAGCTGCCGGATCCTGTTGATCCAGACCGTGGGCTATCCGGCCGAGAGCCCGGAGGCGGGTGGTCAGCGCCCCCGCCAGCCGTTCGAGGACCTCTTCCACCTCGACGGCTATGGCAACGCCTTCCCGCGCTCGCAGGAGGTGGTCGACGAGCTCACGAGCGACCGGATGCTTCAGGCTCCCGCCCCGCTGCCGTGGCGCGAGGCGGAGCTCGAGTATCTGCAGAAGGCCTTGGACCTCAAGGGCAACGGGCTGCTGTGAGCTGGATGGTCAGGATGGGATTCGAAGCTCGGTCCGCGACGGGCGGCCACGCGAGGAGGAAATCGAAATGCGTCTAGATGCAGTCGTCGCCGGAGTCGGCATGACGAAGTTTGGAAAGCACATGGATCGAGGGCTCAAGTCTCTCGGCGCCGAAGCGGTTCAGGCTGCGCTGGCCGATGCCGGCGTGGAGGCGTCGGCGCTCGAGGCCGCCTACGTCGGCAACGCGGCCGCCGGCGTGATCACCGGCCAGGAGTCGATCCGCGGTCAGGTGATCCTGCGCTCGATCGGTCTGGGCCGCCTGCCGGTGGTGAATGTCGAGAACGCCTGTGCCAGCGCCTCGACGGCCTTCAACCAGGCTTGCGCCATGGTCTCGGCCGGGCTCTACGACGTCGTGCTCGCGCTCGGCGTCGAGAAGCTCTACCACGAGGACAAGAAGGTCTCCTTCAGCGCCTTCACGGGTGCCGTCGACGTGGAAGCGATGTCGACCCTCCTCGAGCAGCTCCAGGAGGGGGCGAAGGCGTCCGGTGCGAAATCCGCCTCCTCGGGGGCCGGGAAGAACCGTTCGATGTTCATGGACATCTACGCGCAGGTGGCGCGTGCCCACATGAAGGCATACGGCACGACCGTGGAGCAGTACGCGGCCGTTTCGGCCAAGAACTCCTTTCACGGCAGCCTGAACCCGCGGGCCCAGTTCCGTGAGGCGCTCTCGGTCGAGCAGGTGCTCGCGCAACCCATGATCGCCGAGCCGCTGACGCGCTCCATGTGTTCGCCCATCGGCGACGGGGCGGCCGCCGCCGTCATCGTGAGCGAGCGCAAGGCGCGCGAGCTCGGCGTGAGCCGGCCGGTGCGGGTCGTTTCGAGCGTGCTGCGCTCGGGCTGGGACCATGGGCCCGCCGAGCCGGGAACCGGCGACGTCTGCTCCGACGAGGCCTATGAAGAGGCTGGCATCGGGCCCGAGGATCTGGACGTGGTCGAGCTTCACGACGCCTCGGCTCCTTCCGAGCTGTTCGCCTACGAGTCGCTCTCGCTGTGCGGCAAGGGCGAAGGTGGAAGGTTCGTCGAAGAGGGCGTGACGCGGCTGGGAGGGCGCTGCCCGGTCAACACCAGCGGCGGGCTGCTTCGCAAGGGACATCCGGTGGGCGCCACCGGCCTCGCGCAGGTCGTGGAGCTGACCGAGCAGCTGCAGGGGCGCTCCGGCGACCGGCAGGTCGGCGGGGCGAGGGTCGCGCTGGCCCACAACGGTGGCGGCACCATCGGTCCCGACGCGGCCGCCATGTGCGTGACGATTCTGAAGGCTTAGTCGGAACGACGAACTGCGTTCGGAGAGGTGAGCTTTGCCTCACCTCTCCGAACGCCTCCGGAGAGTAGCGATGCGCGAGCGCAACGATTGGATTCTGGCCGACATGATCGAGACTCGCGCGGGGCAGAACCCGGACCTCGACGTATTGACCTTCGAGCACCTGAGCCTCGACGGCGGGGCGACGCCGGACGAGGTCCGGACCTACGCCGACCTGCATCGCAATGGCAACCGGATCGCGGCCGCTCTGCTCGGCTACGGAATGGAGCGTGGCGATCGGTTCGGCCTGATGATGCGCAACCATCCCGAGTACGTGGAGAGCATGATCGCGGCCTCGATCTCGGGCTGCGTGTTCGTGCCGATCGATCCGCGGACACGCGGCGAGAAGCTGGTCTATATGCTGCGAAACGCCGGCTGTCGGGGCGTGATCTGCAGCGACTACTGCCTCGGAGAGGTGACGCGGGCCCGCAAGCAGGTGCCCGACATGCAATGGGTGCTCGGGCTCGAGACCGGGGAGGGGCCGGAGGCGGTGCCGCTCGAGAGCGAGGACGCGGTGGATTCGCTGACCGAGGCATTGGCCAAGCCTGGCGACACGCTGGAGCCGCGGATCCAGGAGCTGACCGACCCCCTGCAGATCATCTACACCTCGGGGACCACCGGTGACCCGAAGGGTGTCGTCTTTCCAAACGTCCGCTTCGGTGGCACCTCGATGTTGGGGACGATCTTCGGCTACCAGCCGGACGAGCGACCCTACACGGGCCTGTCCCTGACTCACGGAAACGCACAGGCCGTGACGCTCGCGCCTTCGTTGCGCATGGGTCTGCGTGCGATCTTCAGCCGGCGTTTCACCAAGTCGAAGCTCTTCGACGTGTGTCGCGCGCACGGCGGTACCACGTTCTCGCAGCTCGGCGGCATGGCGACCGCGATCTACAGCGAACCGGAGCGCTCGGATGACGCGAACAACCCCGTGCGCATGCTGGTCAGCGCGGGCATGCCCCGGGCGATCTGGGAGGCGTTCGAGAAGCGTTTCGGGCTCGAAATCTACGAGTGGTACGGGGCGGTCGAGGGCGGCTTCGCGTTCAAGCCCGTTGGCGAGGGGCCCGTCGGCTCGTTCGGGAAGCCCGCTCCCAATCTCGATATGAGGATCCTCGACGAGAACGACGTCGAGTGCGCGCCTGGGGTGGTGGGCGAAATCTGCTCCCGCCCCGAGAATCACGCGGAGAAGCCGGAGGTCGAGTACTTCGCCAACCCTGAAGCTTCGGAGAAGAAGACGCAGGGCGGCTGGCTTCGCAGTGGCGACATGGGGCACCGCGAAGCGGACGGCTGGTTCTATTTCGACTACCGCAAGGGTGGCGGGCTGCGCCACAACGGCGACTTCATCAATCCGGGCTTCGTCGAGAGGGTGATCGCCGAGCACCCCCAGGTCAGCGACGTGTTCGTCTACGGCGTCGATGCGGCCTCGGGAGCGCCGGGGGAGAAGGACGTGGTTGCGGCCATCGTTCCGGAAGAAGCCGCCGCGTTCTCGCCCTCTTCGGTGTTCGAAGCCTGCCGTGCGGGCCTCGAGTCCAATTTCGTTCCCAGCTATCTGCAGGTGCTGGACGAGATCCCGAAGACGGCCTCCGAAAAGCCGCAGATTCGATTCCTGCTCGAAGCCTTCACAGCCAATCCCGAAGCGGTGTTTACCGAGAAGGCTGCAAGCACGCGCGGGTAGGGCGCGCGTGCTCGGTTTCCTGCGTCCAATGAGGCAGAATCATGAACGGCAGCACGGGTGTTCTTCATGGCTGATCGCACGACCCAATCCGGCATTCCGCTGCAGCCCTTCTATACGGCCGCTGATCGGTCGTCCGGCGGCGATGACGAAGCATCGCGGGAGCCGCAGAGCGACCCGGGCGAGTATCCCTATACACGCGGCCGGCTGGCGAGCCCGCGGCGTCGCGATTCGTGGATCTCCCAGGAGCTCTCGGGCGAGGGCACGGCTCGACGTTCCAATGAACAATTCCGCCAACTGATCGAAAGGGGCGCTCGCGGCCTGGATGTGATCGGCGATGCACCAACGATGTCGGCGATGGATCCCGATCATCCACTCGCACGGCATGCCGTTGGCAACACCGGCGTCTCGATCTGTCGGCTGCAGGACTTCGAGGACCTGTATGCGGACTTGCCGCTGGACGAGCTGACGTTCTCCCACTCGCTACCGCCGGGGGCCTTTGCGGTCGCGGCCTTCCACCGTGTCGCCAAGCGACGCGGATTCGACCCCAAGGCGTTGCGGGGCTCGACCATCCTGCTGCCGGCGTACTGCGAAGACTGCAGCTACCAGATCCACATGCCCTACGACCTGAGGATGCGCCTCGCGCTCGATTCGATCGAGTTCGCCGCGACCGAGATGCCGCGTTTCCATGCCTTCCTCGAGGACACGTACTACATCAGCGATGGTGGGCTGAATGCGATCGAGGAGATGGCCCTCGGCTTCGTCGAGATCCGCGAAATCGTGCGTACCCTGATCGACCGTGGGCTGGATGTCGACGCGTTCGCCCCGCGAATCGCCATCCTGGTGAACTGCCGGATGGATCTCTTCGAGGAGGTGGCAAAGATCCGTGCCACCCGACGCATCTTTGCGCGCATGATGCGTGAGGAGTTCGGCGCCAAGGATCCGCGCTCCTGGTCCTGCGCGATCACCGCGCATACGTCGGGGCTCTCGATGACGATGGCGCAGCCGGTCAACAACGTTGCGCGCGGCGCGGTGCAGGGGCTGGCGCTGGCGCTGGCCGGGGTGCAGGCGGTCGAGATTTCGTGTTTCGACGAGGCGTATCGCACGCCGAGCCACGACGCCCATATGGTCAGCCTGCGCACCCAGCAGATCGTGCAGCTCGAAGCCGGTGCCGACCGCGTGGCCGATCCACTGGGCGGCTCGTACTTCGTGGAATCCCTCACGGACGAGCTGGAGCAACGCATCCTCGAGATGGTGGGGTCGATCGAGTCGATGGGCCCGCTGAAGGAAGTATCCGAGAAAGGTTGGTTTCGCCGGCTATT
The DNA here is from genome assembly GCA_019311105.1 of Deltaproteobacteria bacterium. GTDB lineage: Bacteria > Myxococcota_A > UBA9160 > UBA9160 > JAFDDA01 > JAFDDA01. The sequence goes on along the minus strand of JAFDDA010000002.1, from coordinate 37,736 downwards.
CCAGGAGGCGATGACGCGCCGCGCCGACGCGATCCAGGACGGCTCGGAAACGCAGATCGGGGTGAACGCGTTCGTGATCCCCAGAGAGGAAGACCGGCTGCTCCGCGATCAGAGCGAGTCGAAGATCGAGCCGTACTGGGGTCGCATCGACGAGATCCGGCACTTCAAGGACGGTCGCGACGCCGGGGCCGTGGCAGAGCAGTTCGCGCGGATGCGAGAAGTCGCTGCAGAGGGCGAGACCAATCTCATCGAGCCGATCGCCGATGCGTTCGAGGCCGGCCTCACCCAGGGTGAGATCGCCGGGGCGCTACGCCTTGGCGTCGGCGAAGCCTATGACCCGTTGGGTCAGATGGAACCCCCTGCCTGATGAGTGCCCCCCGCCCGATCCGGATCCTGCTCGCGATTCTCGGCATGGATCAGCATGAGGCCGGCGCCTTTGCGGTCGCCCGGCTGTTGCGCGACGCGGGCATGGAGGTGATCTATCTCGGCCGATTCGGAACTCCCGAGATCGTGGCCGCTGCGGCGCAAGAGGAGGGGGTCGACGTCATCGGACTGTCGTGCCATTCGTGGGAGTACCTGTATTACCTCGAGGAGCTCTTCGAACTCCTGAAGAGTCGCGAACTCGACGTTCCGGTCGTCGTCGGGGGGTCGGTGCTCTCTCAGAGCGACGAGAGCGAGATCCAGGCCAAAGGGGTCGCTGCGACCTTCGGCCCGGGGTCCGACTCTGCCGAAATCGTGCAGCGGATCCGCAATCTCGTCGAAGCGCGCGGCGCAGCCTGATCAGGCGAGGTAATCGTGGATGACCTTGCCGTCGCCGAGCGTGAACCGGTAGTTGATGTAGGACCCACCGGTGATCTCGTGGATCGGGATCACCTCGAGCCGATCGGCAGGAGAGGAGCCGAAGGCGAGCGTCGCTCCGCCCGTGTAGACGTCGTGGGTGACGACGTTGGTCAGCGTGGTCGAGGTCAGCTGGTCGATGTCCGGCGGGGCCGAGAGCGATACGTTCGGAATGAATCGGTGCGCAACCCACTCCGGAGTGCCGCCGAGGTCCTCCTCGCTGCCGAGTTCGGCAAGGTGGACCGCGGCCTCGATGATCGTGCATCCGCCGCGTTCGACCGTGGTGCGGACGACGTCGTCCTTCATGTCGAGGGTCAGGCGCCCGAGCTTCTTCGGGAAGCCCCAGATCTCACGTCCGGCTCCAATTGCGACGTCGCTGTCGAGGACGAGATAGAGGCTGAAGTTGACCAGCCGATCCTCGAAGGTCGCATGGGTGAAGACGTGCGCTTCGAGGTAGCGGCCGAAGCCGGAAGAGAGGAACTCGGCCGACGAGACGAACACCGTGGCGTCCTCGTTGGGCGTCAACGGCGGCGGTACGAGGTCGCGCAGCACGGCGGGGTCGGTCCGGAACTGGACCGTCATCTGCTTGGCGTCGCGGTACTCGAAGGGCGGCTTTCCATAGAGGCCCGACAACGCGGGCATGCTATAGGCGTCCGGCGTCGGGCGGCTCGCGGGCTTCTCGGCCATGTCTCTCGGTTCTCCTCGTTCCAGATTGCGGGCCATTGTAGCGGAGGGTGCCGGACAAGAGTGCAACGCCTGCGATGCAACATGCCGTTTCGGTCGTCGCTCTTCTCGCGGGGTCTCCGGCTTCGCGACTCAGAGCATTCCCGTGTGCATCTGGATCCCGTTGTGGATGAAGAACGAGAGCAGGTTGCTCGTCAGCCGGCGGCCCTCGGTGCCGGATAGCCCCGAGGCCGTTCGGAATGCGCGCAGCTGCTCGGCCATCGCCTCTCTGCGTTTGACGCTTGCAAAGCGGACGCCCGTTTCCTTGCGCCGCAGGAAGCAGAACGCGAGCAGCTCGTCGGGGTTCCGGCCGTCGAACTCGCAGAAGGCCGTGAGACCCGCGAGCTTTTCCGGTTCTTCGGCGAGCGGGTCGCCGCCCCACTGCTCGCGGAGGCCGTGGGCCCAGGTGGCGACGCTCTCGTACTGCTCGATCGGCCGCTCGAGTGCCATGGAGGGTCCGAGCCGTCTACTCGGGCAGCCCGAGCGTTCGTGAGAGATCGCGCACTTCCTGCTTGCGACTCGGCAGCGGCGCAGGGGTCGTGATCATCTTCTCCTGCTCGAGCCCTGCCACGACCTCGGGATCGCGGGGGAAGGGGCGACCGACCTTTCCCTCGAAGTAGAGCTCCTCGAAGGGCGGTCGCGGTCGCTGGCCACCGGCTTCGCGCGATTCGAGCGGATAGCCGACGTTCATCACGTAGAGCGGCAGCCAATCGTCCGGGATGTCCATCATCTCCTTGGCCGGGTCGGCGTTGAATGCGGTCCAGCAGACGCCCAGGCCTTCGTCCACGGCCGTGAGCAGCCCCTGCGTCCCCGCCCCACCGCAGTCGAACGCGGCCGCGACCGGGTACGCGGGATCCTCCGAAAAGGGAACGAGGATCTGCGGATAGACGAACTCGTCCACGAACTTGTGAGTCCAGCCGTGGCTCGGGTTGAGCGCGCCGACGTCCACGAGCTCTTTCAGGCGCTTGCCCTCGACCCGTTTGACGATCCCGGTGTCGAGGTAGCAGTAGATGTGCACCGGGGCGAGCTCCTGTACGAGCGCCGTCACGGGCGTCTTCAACGAATCGAGGATCGCCTCGGGGATCTCGGATCGCTGGACCACGACGGCGCGAAGCCAGTGGGCGTTGACGGCGCACGAAGCGACGCGCATCGCTTCCAGGATCTTCTGGATCTTCTCGCGTTCGACCGGGCGATCGGCGTCGAAGTAGCGGATCGAGCGGCGGATGCCGACGACTTCCTTGAACTCCATGGGGGCTCCTTCCAGGCTTGGCAGACGGAAGCCGCTCCGGCGGCTGGTTCTCTCGCGGCTCAGACTTCGCTGGTCGACTGGATGCCGAGTGTCTCGTCGATGTGGGCGGCGCTCGCCACCTCGAGGTCCGCAAGTGCGAGGAACTCGCGCTTCACGGCCTCGTCCTCGGTCTGGCTCGCGAAGCCGAGCCACGCCAGCGAGCCCTGCCGCTCGGCGTGGGCCTGGAGGATGAGCTTGTCTTCGAGGCTGTGGCCCTCGAAGGCGCCCGCGTAGAGCGTCCGCGCCTGGGCGAGGGACGTCTCCACGATCTCCTCGTCCTCGGGACGTACCGGGACGAGAGCCTCGGCTCGATCGGCGATCTCGTCTTCGCGGTCGGCGCAGGCGATCAAGCCCTCGCGCAACGCGTCGGATTGCTCGGCCCACTCGCGGTAGCGGTCCGCCGCGGAGCGCTCGAGGCGGGCGATGAAGCCCACGCGCGAGGCCTCGGGCACGGCGATCAGCGGCTCCATCAGGAGCATCGGGAAGTTCGGGATCTCGAGGTCGGCCATGGCTTGCGTCTCCGACTCCAGGTTACGACATCGAGGTGCAGCCCGGGCGCCTTTCGGGCATCGCACCGAGGGTGGGTCTCTTCCGGAATGCGTCCGTCTCGTCTAGGGTGTGCCGTGCCGCGCCGAGTCGGGGCGAGAAAGGGCGGACCCATGGCCAATGACGAGATGCGCGCCGTCGTCGTGACGGGGTGCTCGACGGGGATCGGTCGGACCTGCGCCGTCGAGCTCGTGAAGCAGGGCTACCACGTCTTCGGCAGCGTCCGCAGCGAGGCGGACGCAGAGTCACTCCGGGAGGCTGCGGGCGAGGGCCTGACCCCGCTGCGGATGGACGTGACCGACGATGGCGACGTTCTTCGCTGCGCCGCGCAGGTGAAGGAAGCCCTGGGAGACTCGGGACGCCTCGTCGGCATCGTCAACAACGCGGGCATCGCGGTCTACGGCCCGCTCGAACTCCTTCCCCTCGACACGGTCCGCAGGCAGTTCGAGATCAACGTCCTCGGCTACCTGGCCGTGACGAAGGCCTTCATCCCCCTGCTGCGGCGTGACGCGGGGCGGGTGGTGATGATCGGCTCGTCGAGCGCCTTTCTGACGCCGCCGTTTCTCGGGCCCTACGCCTCCAGCAAGTGCGCCCTGGAGTCGATCAGCGACGCGCTTCGGCGTGAGCTCGCGCCCTGGCGGATCGAAGTCGTGGTGATGCAGCCGGGAGCGGTGATCACGCCGCTCTGGGACAAATCCATCGATCAGGGTGACAGCTGGTTCGACGGCGTGGCCGAAGCCGAGCGTGGACTCTACGAACAGGGCTACGGCGCCATGCGGAAGACCTTCCGCGACAAGTCTGGCCGAGGGATCCCGGTGGAGAAGCTGGCGAGACGCGTCGCGGACGTACTGGCCATGAAGAGCCCGCGGACCCGCTACCGGATGGGGACCGACTCGTTCGGGTACCTGTTGATGTCGAAGCTACCCGACAAGATGGTCGACGCGATGCTGGCGATGTCGCTGGGACACACCCGAGCGAATGTGGAGAAGCAGTCGGGCTGATGCGGCTCGACGGCCGCGCCATGGATCTCATCGTGACGAACATCCCCGGCGTGCCCGTGCCCCGCTACATCGCCGGCACCGCCTGATCCGGCGTGTCTCTTCGAGACGGCGCCATCTGCTTGCGAGTCCAGCCACGAGAACGAAGGTCGTGCGAGCTCGAGCGAAGGGGCGACCGCCGCCGTTGCAGCTATCCTGAGCCTGCTGCGGTCGTCCGGGGCCCCTGGGCGCCGAAGTCTCGGGCCGGGTACGACGGGGGGAGAGTCACGGATGGGTGCTGGCAAGGCCGGGATGGACGTGGGTCGGCTGGGGCGTGTGAGCCAATCGTTGGCGACGGACGTCGCCGCCGAGCGCTACGACGGTGGGGTCGTGTTGGTGGCGCGACACGGCGAGGTCGTGCTGCACGAGGCGATCGGGTTCGCGGAGCGCGCGAGTGGCCGGGCTGCCCAGCTCGACGACGTATTCAATCTCTTCTCCGTCACCAAGACCTTCACGGCGATCGCCGTCCTCCAATGCGTCGATCGCGGTGAGATTCAGCTGCACACGCCCGTGGCCGAGTTGATCCCCGAGTTCGCGGTCAAGGGAAAACAGCGCGTCACGATCACGCATCTTCTCACCCACACGGCGGGGCTGCCCGTCGCCCTGCCGATGCTCGACCCCACGAAGCTCGGCGACACGACCGCCGTCGCAATGGGCGTCGCCGATCAGGCGCTCGAGGCCACGCCGGGGCGCATCGTCAGCTATAGCCCCATCGGCGCCTTCGCCGTGCTGGCCGAGATCGTGCGCCGGCTCGACGGAGGCACCCGGCCCTTCCGGGAGATCCTCGACGAGCGCGTGTTCGCCCCGCTGGGCATGAAGGACACGAGCCTCTCCCTCCGGCCCGACCTCGCGGCCCGGCGCGCCCCGGCCGTGGTGCGCGACCCGACGCCCGGGATCATCCCGCCCGCGGCGATCGAGAGCATCAACGTCCTCCAGAACGAATCCTTCGAGATGCCGGGCGGCGGTGCCATGGGGACGGCCTGGGATCTTTTCCGATTCGCCGATGCCTTGCGTGCGGGTGGTGAGCTCGATGGCGCGCGGATCCTGTCGCGCTCACTGCTGGAACTCGCCCTGACCAATCAGACGGGCGACGAGGTCAATCACATCTTCGATGGGATGTGCGAGGCCCGGGGTTGGGACCCCTTCCCGGCGAATCTCGGCCTGGGGTTCTTCCTGCGCGGAACGGGCATCTTCGCGATGCCCTTCGGCGTGACGGCAGCGCCCGGCACCTTTGGCGGCCTCGGCGCGGGGTCGACCATGTTCTGTGTCGACCCGGAGCGGGACCTGGTCTTCGTCTGCCTGACGACCGGCGTCCTCGAGGATTCGCGCAACTTCGAGCGCATGGCCCGGCTGTCGGACATGGCCCTCGCCGCCATCGAGGACTGATCCGAAGTTCGGAGGCGCGCCTCAGCCTGCTGGCCGCCAGTTCCCGTGGAAGCCGTACGGGATCCGGTGCGGCAGCTGTACCGTCGCCAGCGGATCGGCTGCGATGTCCTGGGCATCGAGGATCAACAGATCGCTACGGTTCTCGGCCGCCCGGTGGGCGATCGCCAGGACGAAGCCGTCGCCTTCCTTGGCATCGGGCGTTCGCGGAACGAAGATCGGCTCGCCGAAGGTGTCGCCCTCCCGCAGCCGATGATCGCGACGGCTGCCGCTCTTCATGTCGTAGTGGAAGAGCGAGTTGAAGAACTGCGGCTCCCCCTCGGACTGCGGGATCGCGAGCGTCCCCAGGCTGTAGACGTCGCGGTATTCCTTGCCCGCCCGGCGCGGGTCGATGCGGCCGAACTCCGCCGGCGCATCGTCGAGTGCTTCGTCCTTCACAGTCCCCTTCGCCACGTCGAACGTCCAACGGTGGAGCGTGGGCGGCCCGCCGGCGATCCGTTCGGTCGGAACCAGCCCGAGGGAGTCGAGGCGCCAGTAGTCGACGACGAACTCCGAGCCGTGGCTCACCGCGTTCACGTAGTGGAAGGAGAAGCACGGGTCGGTCTCGAACCAGACGACGTCGTCGCTCCCGCCGCCCCGCGGCATCACGCCCAGCTGGCTGCCTCGCTCCGGCTCCCACGCGACCGGGAAGCCCGTATCGGCCATTTTCTCGAAGTTGAACACCGCGGGGAGCACCGGGAAGAGGACGTGCTCGGAGCTCGCCACGAAGTCGTGCATCATGCACGGGTAGGGCACCTCGATCTCATCCGAGCGCGTGAGCCGACCGTCCGCATCCACGACGTGGTAGACGAGGTTGGGCGCCATGGGGCTGTAGCCGAACCCGAGACACTCGTCCGTGTCGGGGTCGATCTTCGGGTGCGCGGTCATGGTGTCCGGCACGACGTTCCCCATCCGCTCACGATGGAACGCCCCGTGGTAGTCCCAGAGTCCGATCGTCTCGAGGGTCGCCGGGTCGATCTCGTAGGGCGGGCCGGCCTCCCAGTAGGAGAGCAGCTTGCCGGCGTGCCACAGGACGTTGGTGTTCGAGGAGTTTCCGCTCACGCCCTCGATCCGCGGATCGGGCTCGCTCGGGCCAAGCCCGCTGAAGAGGGCCTTGCCCGCCTCCCGCTCGACTTCGAAGCGCGGGGTCCGCACCCAGCGGTTGCGATAGCGACAGCGCCCGTCCTCGATGTGGAAGGCGTGGATCATGCCGTCGCCCGTGAACCAGTGGTAGTTGGGGCCCGGGGCGAACTGGGGGTTGGAGCCGTTCCGATAGTAGGCGCCGGCGAGCTCCCGCGGGATTTCGCCGATCACGACCGGATCGTGGACCTCGCCCTCCATGAGCCACGGAGCGAAGTTGCCCGACAGGTAGGCCGACTTGGGAAGGGGCTTGCTCATCGGCCGCTCCTACGGTGCGGGGGGCATCCAGTTTCCGTGGAAGCCCAGGGGCACGCGCCGCGGCATGGGGATGCGCGCGACCGGTTCTGCCCCGAAGTCGCGTGCATCGAGCACGACGAACTCGCTCGCGCTGCCGTCGGCCTCGTGGACGTAGGTGACGATCCAGCCATCGTTCTCGGCGCTGCCGGCCGGGTCTGGAGCGAAGGCCGGCTCGCCCACGATCTTGTCGGTGCCGAAAGGGTGGAGCGTCTGGCGACCCGACTCGAGGTCGTATTGGGTGAGGGAGTCGAAGTTGGCGCCGTTCTCGACGCCGGTGCTGAACGTGGCGAGGTAGCCGTAGCGGTTCTTCAAACCGGCCACGGCATCCGGGACCTTGCAGAACTCCCCGGGGAGCTCGCCGATGCGCGCCTTCTTGCAGGTTCCGCGGGCGAGGTCGATCGTGAAGCTGCAGAGGTAGCCGCTCGGGTCGATCCCTGGCGGCGCGACATCGTTCTTGTAGTCGATGATCAGCCAGTCGGCGGAGGCGCCCGTCACGTGAACCTGATCCCCGTCGCTCCAGGCGTTGAGGAAGTGGAAGACGTAGGCGTTGTCGATCTCGATCCAGCGGAGATCGTCGGCATCCCCGTCCCGCGGCATCACGCCGACCCGCGTCCCCAGCTCGGTCGCCCAGCGGATCATGGGCTCGCCTTGGATGAACGCCTTCAAGTCGAAGGCGGCGGGCGAGTCGAAGAAGACCACGTGCTCCCGGGTGACGACGAAGTCGTGCATCATGACCGGGCCCGGGAGGTCGATGTCGACCGACCGCACGAGCTTCCCCGATGCGTCGACCACGTGGTATCGGAGGTAGGGCGGGATCGGGGAGTAGCCGAAGAAGAGGAGCTCTCCGGTGACGGGGTCGATCTTCGGATGGGCCGTCATCGACCCCACGAGCTGGCCCGCGAAATCGTCCAGGCCGATGGTCTCGAGGTCGTGAGTCAGCGCGGTCGGCTTCCCCCCTTCCCAGAGTGCCAGGGTGCGACCCTGATGCCGGATGACGTTCGTGTTGGCGACGTTCTTGACCGGGCCGACATCGCCCACGAGCTCGGGCGGCGGCACTTCGCGGTCGCGCATGCCGCCGTACAGGGCTCGCCCGGCCTTCCGCTCCGCGCCGAGTCCGGGGGTCTGGATCCAGCGGTTCCGGTAGGAGACGCCCGTGTCGTCGAAGGTGATGGCGTGGATCATGCCGTCGCCGTCCCAGAGGTGATACCCGGGGCGGGGTTGGAAGGCGGCGTTTGGGCCGTTCCGGAGGTAGGTCCCGCGCAGGCCTTCGGGGATCTCTCCCTGGACGGGGAGCTTGAAGAAGTCGAGCTCGTCATCGACGGGCGCGAGCACGCCTTCGAGGTATTCACCGATCACGACTTCATGAACCTCCGCGGGCGACTAGGCGAGTATAGCCGCGGGTTGGTGTCCGATCTGTATCGGATCGGTTGTCTCTGTGTCGCATCCAATCATTCTGCAGAACGAGAAGAGCTACGCTCCTCGGGCGGTTCGCACCGATTCGATGCGAACCGGAGGTGCTGCACGGTGGGCGCATTCGATCGGAAGACGACGGCCGAGCAGGTGAGCGAGGGCGCCGACCTCGCAGGGAAACACGCGATCGTCACCGGGGCGAACACCGGGATCGGTCTCGAGACGTCGAGGGTGCTGGCACTCCGGGGTGCTCGCGTGACGATGGCCTGCCGCAACCTCGAGAAGGCGCGCGCGGCCCGCGAGGGCCTGATCACACGCGGGGCCGCACCCGACGCGCTCGTGTTGGCGGAGCTGGATCTTGCCTCCCTCGCGTCGGTGCGCCGCTTCGCCGACGAGACCCTCGCGACCGAGCGCCCCATCGATCTGCTGGTGAACAACGCGGGCGTCATGCTGCCGGACCGCCGCGAGACGAGCGACGGCTTCGAGGCTCACCTCGGCGTGAACCACCTGGGCCACTTCCTCCTGACGAACCTGCTTCTCGATCGCGTCCGCGCGTCGGCCCCGGCGCGGGTGGTGGTGGTCGCCTCGGACGCGATGCACTTCGCGGCGCTCGGCCCGGAGCTCGAAGACCTGAACTGGGAGAAGCGGAAGTTCAGCGGTTGGCGGTCCTACGGGAGCTCGAAGCTCATGAACCTGATCTTCTCCGACGAGCTCACGCGCCGTCTCGAGGGGCAGGGAGTGGTGGCTCATGCCCTTCACCCCGGCATCGTCCAGACCGAGCTCGCTCGGGACCAGCCCTGGTGGATGCTCGCGGTTGGCGTGGCCCTGCGCCCGCTCTCGAAGGATTGCGAGCGCGGCGCCGCGACCACGATGTTCGCGGCCACGGCGCCCGAGCTCGGCGCACAGGGGGGTGGCTACTTCTCCGACTGCGCTCCCGCACGTCGGCCGAAGCTGGCCGACGATGCCGAGACCGCCGCTCGTCTCTGGGATCGGAGCCGCGATCTGGTCGGGCTCTAGGGCGGCCATGGTGCCGACGGATCCGCGCAAGCAGAAGACCGAATCCGACTTCGCGGTCATCGGGTCTGGGATCGGTGGCCTCTGCTGTGCGGCGCTCCTGGCACGCTACGGCTACTCGGTCACGGTCTGCGAGAGCCACGTGACCCCCGGCGGAGCGGCCCACTCCTTCGAACGCGACGGCTTCCACTTCGAGTCGGGTCCGTCGTTCTTCACCGGCCTCTCGGCGCCGGGATCGACCAATCCGATCAAACAGATCCTCGATCTCCTCGGGGAGAAGGTCGAGTCCGTCTCCTACGACCGCTGGCAGACCCATCTGCCCGAAGGCACGTTCATCTCCAGCTCGGATCCGAAGCTCTATCACGAGCAGCTTGCCCGCTTCTGCTCCGCCGAGGGGCTCGAGCAGTGGCGACGCATGGAGGCGCGCCTCGAGCGGCTCTCGCGTGGCGTGGCCGACCTCCCCATGGCCGCGATGCGCGCGGACGCCGGCGCCCTGCTTACGCTGGGACGCTACGCCCGCGGAATGCTCCGAAACCTCTCGGGCGCGCGCGAACTCCAGAACTCCTTCGCCTGGTTGGTGGATCAGGAGATCACGGACCCGTTCCTGCGCCGCTTGTGCGACTTCGAGTGCTTCGGCCTCTCCGGGATGGACGCGGGCGGCACGCCGCTGGCCGAGATGGCCTTCATGTTCCGCGAACGCTTCCGCATGTCGGTGGACTATCCGATCGGCGGCAGCCAGGCGATCGTCGCGGCGCTGGTGCGCGGCCTCGAGAAGCACGGCGGAAAGCTCGTGCTCGGCGCCCACGTCGATTCGGTGATCGTGGAGGGCGGCCGTGCCCGAGGGGTCCGCCTGCGCCGAGGCGGCGAGGTGCGAGCGCGCCGTGCCGTCGTCTCCAACGCCACCATCTGGGACACGCTGAAGCTCGTTCCCGAGGGCGCCTTCCCCGAGACGTTTCGTGCGAAGGCGGCGGCGACGCCGCATACCGGCAGCGTCGTCCACCTCCATCTCGGGATCGACGCCACGGGGCTCCCTCCGGGCCTCGGCATCCATCACGTCGTCATGAAGAACTGGGACGTGACCGCGCCGCAGAACGTCTGCAACATCTCCATCCCGTCGACCCTCGACGCTTCGTTGGCTCCGCCGGGGCATCACGTGGTCCACGCCTACACCGCCGGCAACGAACCCTACGAGGTGTGGGAGGGCATGCATCACCGCTCCGAGGCGTACAAAGCGATGAAGGAGGAGCGCTCGCAAGTCCTCTGGGAGGCGATGGAGGTCGTGATCCCCGACGTTCGCGAGCGCGCGCGGATCGCGCTGGTCGGCACGCCTCTCAGCAGCGAGCGCTTCCTGCGACGGCATCGTGGCACCTACGGAGCGGCCTACCGGGCCGACCAGGGCCAGAGCTTTCCGGGGCCCAAGACGCCGCTGCCCGGGCTCCTGTGTTGCGGCGACTCGAACATGCCCGGGATCGGGGTCCCCGCCGTTGCGGTCAGTGGCATGGTGGCGGCGAACACGCTGGTCCCGGTTCGAAAACACTGGAAGCTCCTCGGCGAGCTGTCGTGAAGCCGGGCTCCGGCGGGGCCCAAGGGAGAGTTGGATGAGCGAAGAGGTGACATTCGATCCCGATCGGAGCTGGGCCTCGCTGGAGGAACGGATCGGGCGCGAGAGCGATCCGCGCTGTCGGCAGCTCCTCGAGCAGGTCCGCGACCATCTCCGCACCGAGATCGGTGGCGACCTGCCGGCGCTGATGGCCACCCTGGTGGACGAGCCCGGCTATCACCTCTGGGGCCTGCCCGTCGAGGCCGGTCCCAAGGGGCGCGCGGCGGTCGAGGAGTTCTACTCCCAGATGATCGCCAGCGGCGGGCACCGGTTCGAGCTCGACTTTCGCCGCATCGTGGTGGATCACGACGCGGTCGTGACCGAGGGGGTGATGTACCAGCGGCTCCCTGGCTCCGCACTCACGGTCTCGGGTATCGCGGAGGTGGACGGCGAGCCCGTCGATCCCGACGCGAGCTACCGGGCGGAGACGCAGATCCTGACGGTGTGGCCCATGTCGGCCGAAGGCCGGATCGAGGGCGAGGACATCTACCTCGGAAGCCCACCTCTCGGGAAGCTCACGAAACTCGGCGACGCCTGAGGCGCGTGCCGGTCCACTGTGGCCTTCGGCTGCGCTGGAGTCACTGGACGCGGCGCTGGGCGACCTTGGAGACCGGGCGGTCCTTGCGGTAGCGCGCGGGCGGGCGGCCGATGCGGCGGGAGAAGACCCGGGAGAGGTAGTAGCGCGTTGCGAATCCGCAGCGCCGGGCGATCTCGTCGATGCTGTCGTCGGTCGAGATCAGCAGGTTTGCGGCGCGGTCGACCCGCCGGTCCTGGATGTAGCGGCCGGGCGTCTGCCCGACGGTCTCCTTGAAGCGGCGGATGAAGCACGACTCGCTGGCGTGAGCGATCCGCGCCAGCGATGCGTTGTCGAGTGGCTTGTCCAGGTTGCGATCGATGTAACGGAGTACGTCGAGCAGTTCGGCCTGGCCGTCGGTCACGCGCCGCAGGAGAGTCGCCTTGTCCTCGGGCAACGCGGTCTCCATGGATGCCAAGGTCAGGTGCACGAGCGACTTCACGCGCGAGGCGAGGGCAGGGCCCAGATGGTCGCTGTTTGCGAGTTCTTCGCGAAGCTGACTCGCGAGCTGGTCGCGAAGGTCGTCCTCGGGCAGGGTGATCGGCTCCGGAAAAAGATCGTGGATCATGGCCGGGCCCCAGCCGATCACCTCGAAGTGGACGTAGAGCTCGTGGACCCGGCGTTCGAGATGAGCCGTGAAGTCGAGGCCGGGCGGGATCAGCGCGAAGCAGCCCGCCGGCAGCTGGAACTGCCCCGACGCCCACTCGAGGGATGCACCGTCTTCGTCCGTGCGGCAGAGGCGCCACATGTTGCGGATGTGATCGGTCTGGGTCCACCACTTCCCGAGTTCCAGGTAGCCCGCCGAGAAAAGGCGGACGTGAAGTGAATCGGACAAGCCAGGGAACAGGACACTCATCGTTTCGTCGCTCCGAGTCGCAGTATTTTACATCGAGTTTTCCCGGAAAGGGGCTCGATTATCTTCGCGGCGTCGAACAGGAATTCTGCAGGTATCATTTCAACCTGTTGAAATAAAAGACGAACCTGACTCCAATACCAGGAGATCCTTCATCGGGCGGACGGATTCGGTCGAAAGGAGCCGCAGAGCCGATTTCGGCTTGAAATAATGGACACGAAATCTGGGAGAAGCAGAGGTTTCTGCGTCTGATGCGCGGGTGCATAGTGCATGCCCGATCGGGCGTGTTCTGAGCCGGTCGGGATCAGTGGATCGCGGCGGCTTCCTGGCTTTCCACATGGGCCATCCATTGCTGAGCCTGATGGCGGCTCTTCTCGTACTTCTGGGCTGCGGTCAGGGCTGTTCGTGCGGGTCCGAACTGCTTGGATCCCGAGAAGGCGATGCCCCGCAAGAGCTGGGCCTTGCCCGGCTCGGCGAGTTTCCCCTTCTCGAGCGCCTTGCGTAGGGCCTTCAAGGCCGCGGTGGAGTCTTCGCGCTCGAGGTGCACCTGGGCGAGTCGCACGAAGAGATCGCCATCGGCGGAGAGCGCGGCCGCACGCTCCAAGGGGCCGACGGCCTCGTCGTTCTCGCGCGCCTGAAGCCAGGCGTTGCTCAGGAGTTCCCAGTTTTCCGAGGTGTTGGTGATGATGCCTTCGTCCAAGCCCTTGGCCAGCACCCGGGCGCCCCGGTACGGGACCTCATGGTGCAGGTACCTCTGCGCCAGGTTCACCAGCTCGCTCTCCCGGGCCAGGAGATCTTGGACGTACGCCAGCTCGAGGACGGCCAGCGCCCGCTTCTCCTTGCCGAGCTCGCCATAGATCGCCGAGAGCTGCGTGAAGTAGGCCTTCTTCGGGAAGTAGGTGACGAGCGCCTCGAGCACGCGCTCCACCTGCTTGTAGTTCTTCAGCTCGAACTCGATGGCCAGCAGCAGCTGGAGCGAGCTCTCGACGGGCCTGCCGGCACGTCCCACCGCCTTGCGGGCATACGGACGGGCCTTCTTAATGTCGCCGCCCTGCATGTGGGCCACGGCGACGAGGTAGTAGGCGCTCGCGGCGGGGTTCTCGACCTGCGAGAGCCAGCTCTCGAAGGTGCTCACGGCCTCCTTGAAGCGATCGACGCTCAGATAGAGCTGACCGATGTTGTAGAGCGTGCTCAGGCGGGTGGCTTCGGGGAGTGCATCCTGGGCGAGGCACTTCTCGAAGGCGCCGATGGCCTTCTCGTAGTGACCCTGGGAGGAGTGGATGTAGGCGTAGGTCTGCCACGTGAGGGCCCGCTCGTGAGCCGAGGTGCTCTTGCGGCGCTCCAACTCCTTCAAGGGCCCGACGGCTTCGTCGTACTTTTCATCGGCCAGCAGTTCGTGAGCCTTGTTCAGCCGTTTGTAGGCCCACTCGCTCACCGCGAAGTTCTTGCGATTCTTCTTCGCTGCGGCCTTGCTCGCCTTGCTCTGCTTGTCGCCGTCCTTGGCCCACGCGTCCGGGCTTCCGCCGACGGCGAGGCTCAGGCCGAGCAAGAGCGCCAGGGCGACGCGCATCATTGGTCCAACTCGAAGTTCTGGCGAACGCGCACGCCGGGTCTGGTCACCGCGGTCCCGTCGACGATCTTCGGCTTGTACTTCCACTTGCGGATGGCCCGCAGCATGGCTCTGTTGAAGATCGTGCTCGGCTCCGCATCGATCACGACGGGGTCCTTCACGGTCCCGGCAGGCGAGATCGTGAACTCGACCAGCACCCAGCCTTCGATGCCGCGCGACAGCGCTCGCGGGGGGTACTGGGGCAGGACGCGGACGAGAGGGATCTCGTCGGAGTCGCTGGGCGGCGCGCCCAGGTCCGGGCCACCGGCGAGAGCGAGGTCGAAGCCCATTCCGGGAGCCGCGATGTCGAGGGTGTTCTGGGTGGGCTCGGGTACATCCGACAGGTCGAGGTCCGGCGGCGGCGGCGCCTCTTTGGGCTCCTCTTTCTCCGGGAGCTTCCGCTTCTTCAGCTCGAGGTCCGAATCACGCTTCAGACGGACGAACTCGATCGCGTGGCCCTTGAACTTGTCCTCCAAGAGCTATCCTTCCATGGAGACGAGGAACTGCATGAAGTAGAAGAGGCCGAAGGTTACGGCTCCAGCCAGCAGGGACGTGGTCAGGTAGCGCCGAGTCATGGTGAGTGTTCAGCTCCCCTTGCTCACTCGCTGATCTCGGCGGCGATGGAAACCTCGGACACGCCAGCGAGGCGGGCCGCATCCATCACGCGCACCAGAAGTCCGTTCTTCGATTCCTCGTCCGCCTGGATCACCACCGCACCCAGAGGGTTCTCCGCGTGCAGCCGCTCGATGTTGGCCCGCACGGCCCGGATGTCGATCTGTCGCTTGTCGATCCAGATCTGACCGGTGTCGCTGATGGCGATGAGGATGTTCCCGCGCTCCTTGCGCACGGCCGTGGCCGCATCGGGGCGGTTCACGTCGATGCCCGCTTCCTTCACGAAGGAGGCGGTGACGATGAAGAAGATCAGCATGATGAAGACGACGTCCAGCATGGGCGTCATGTTCACTTCACTGTCGTCTTGTTCTCTCGATACCCGGCGTCGCATTGGGCTTCCTCAAACGTGGGTCAGGTGGCTGGCGACGCGCTCGGTCTCCCGACGCGCGAACTGGCTCATGCTGACACTGAAATAGAGGCCGGAAAGAGCGGCAACCATGCCGGCCATGGTCGGGATGGTCGCCTTGGAGACCCCGGCGGCCATGGCGCGGACGTTTCCGCTGCCCGAGATGGCCATGACGTCGAAGACCTCGATCATGCCCGTGACGGTGCCGAGCAGGCCGAGCAGGGGGCACAGGGCGACCAGGGCCTTCACCATCAGGAGCGACCCCTCGAGGTTCTGTCGCATGCGGGAGATCAGCTCGGTCCGGATCTGGTGGGCGTACCAGGAAGACTGGTCGCTGCGGTGCTCCCACACCTCGATGGTCTGGCGGACCTCGTTCGGAGCGACACGCCGGTAGTACCACTGGCGCTCGAGGATCAACGTCCACATGGCGAACGTGACGCCGAGGATCAGGTAGAGGACGCCTCCACCCAGCTCGAAGAAGTCGCGCACGTCCGCCAGGGCGTTACCCACCGGTGGCCCCCGCCTCGGCGCGTGCGGCCACGATGCCCGCGCTCTGCTCCTCGAGCACCTCTACGACGCGCCGGCTGCTGGTGCTCAAGATCGCGTGGATCAGGAGCAGCGGGATGGCGACGCACAGGCCGAGCATCGTCGTCACCAGGGCCTCGGAGATGCCGCTCGCCATGGTGGTCGGGTCGCCCGTCCCGTAGAGCACGATCGCCTGGAAGGTCTGGATCATGCCCGTGACGGTGCCGAGCAGGCCCATCAGCGGGGCGACGACCGAGCCGACCTTGATGGCCCAGAGGAAGCGTTCGAGGGGGCCGGCCTCCCGAAGGATGGCTTCGTGGAGCTTGAGTTCGAGCGTCTCGACGTCGGTCTCGCGGTTCTCGTCGTGGACGGCGAGCACGCGGCCGAGCGGGTTGTCCGAGCTGACCTGCTTGCTGGTCTGCTGCGCCTTGACCTTGCGACCTTCGAGGGTGACGACGACGAGGCGGAAGAGGCCGAGGGTCCCAGCCAGGATTCCCAGGAGGATGATCGCGTAGCCGACGATCCCACCCTGCTCGATCCGCTCGCTGGCGCTGGGCGTCTCCACCAATCGCGAGAGGATCTGCCCGCGGGACGGGTCGATGGCCAGGGCGGGCGTGCCCTCCGTGGCCTTCTCGAAGTCCTCCACCGTATCCAGATACCGGCTGGCCGGCTGGCGCTTCATCTCCGCCAGCTTCCCCACTTCGGGGATCCACGCGAGGTAGTGGCCCTGTGAGATCGCGTTGAAGACGCCCACGCGGATGACTTCGCGCCGGCCCTCCTGGCCGTCCGGATCGATGACGTCGGCTTCGTAGCGAACGACCTTGCCGGACTCGACCATCTCCTGCTGAAGCGTGAACCAGAGCATCTCGAGGGTCTGGATCGACGGCAGCTTCTTGGTCTGGCCGAGCTCGGTCAGGAAGGCGCTCCGCCCCGTGATCTGGCTGCTCACCAGGGAGTTCTCGACGTTGCCAGCCGTGTCTCCAGCGACCTGTCGGACCACGCCGAAGAGTTCGCCCAGGTTCCCGAGGCGCTCGCGCAGGGTGTCTTCGAGCTCCGCCACGCGGAGTTCGTTGGCCTCGAAGCGCTTCTCCAGCTCGTCGCTGCGCTTCTCCTCGCGCTGGCGCGTCGCCTGGGCCTGTTCCAGGAGGCGCTTCTGCTCCGATCGCGTGGCCTTGAACTCCTTCTCCCGTTGGCCGATCTCGGCGCGCTCCGTGCGCCAGCCCTGCTCCACCATGCGGAGGAGTTCGTTGAGGCTCTTGGCCTTCGGCGCGCTCTTCGCGTCCTGGGCCAGGGCCGGGAGCGCCAGTGCCGAGGCGACGCCGAG
Organism: Deltaproteobacteria bacterium; assembly: GCA_019311105.1. Taxonomy (GTDB): domain Bacteria; phylum Myxococcota_A; class UBA9160; order UBA9160; family JAFDDA01; genus JAFDDA01. The sequence goes on along the minus strand of JAFDDA010000002.1, from coordinate 20,519 downwards.
GGCGGCCAGTGCAAGAGTGGCTCGCCACTTCATCGTGCGTCCTCCGCCGGCTTGATGGGCAAGCGCAGAAGGTCTGGCGCGGCCTGCTTGCGCGCGATGCGCAGGCCCCGGCGGACTGCCTCGTTGTAGGAGCCGTCGAGGGTCTTCCAGCTGCGTTCCGCCTGATCCCACGTGCCCACCTCGTTCGCGTCGAGTGTCTGATAGAGGAGGGCGACGCGCCCGATGCGCAGGAAGTCCACCGTGCGCGACTCGCCGCCGACCTCGAGGTTTCCGCGATAGGTCTCGATCGTACGGCCGTACTCGTTCTCGATCTGGTAGGCCTCGAGGGTGCGTCGGTACTTCTCCGCGTCTGCGACGTCCGAGCGGTCCATGAGCTTCTTCAGCTCCGAAACGCGGGTCGCCCTCTCCTCGGGGAGGAAGGGCACGTCGAGGTCCACGAACTGCGACAGCGCGTCGACCATGCGCAGCATCAGCGGCGTGACCTGACGGCCGATCACGGTGACGCCGCCGATCTCCTTGCCCAGGCTCTCGATCTCCGCCTCCTGAGAGGCGAGGAGCTTCTCGAGCTGCGTGTTGTAGCTGCGGAGCGCGTCGATCTGCTGGAGCTCGATGCGGTACTTCCCCAGCAGGTCGTCGGTCTCGTCGGCGATCTGATCGATCCGCCCTTGCGACTGCGCTCCCGTCCGATTGGCTTTTTCGCGCACCGCCACGGCGCGGTCCAGCGACTGGGCGCTGGCGAGCGGCGCTGCGAACGCCAGCAGCAGCCCGACCAGGCCGGCGGCGATTGCCCGGGCCCGCGCGGAAAGCCGGCGGCGTACAAGGGTAGGGGGGGTCTCGACGGGTGAACTCATGACACGAACCGCTCCATGCCCTTGGCGGGCTCTCGGATCCAGGCTCTGGCCGGGGCATCGAGGCCGACGAATGTTCTTGCCCTTGGATGTATCCGGCTGATATATCAGCTGGATATGACCATATCCGCATTTCGATTGAAAGTACAAATATGAGGGAGGAACCGCGTGGAAGGCCTCGCCCTGTCGCCCCCCGCTAGGAAGCGGCTCGGGTCCCGCTTCGCCGTCCTCGGGATGCTGGGGATGGGCCTCGAGACCGGCTACTCGATGAAGAAGCACGTGGAGACCAACCTCCGCCACTTCTGGAGCGCGAGCTACGGCCGCATCTACCCGATCCTCCGCGAGCTCGTCACCGAGGGCCTCGCAACCTGCGAGCCGGAAGCCAAGCCCGGTCGACGTCGTCGCAACCGCTACAAGCTCACCCCGAAGGGGCAGGAGCAGCTCAACGCGTGGCTCGCCGAGCCGCCCGAGCATCAGCCGCACCGGCACGAGCTGCTGCTCAAGCTGAGCTTCGGGCGCTACGTCCCCACCGCGATCACCAAGCAGATGCTCGAGGAGCACCGCGAGGTCTGCCGGCTGGCGGTCGACGCCTGCGCCAAGATGGAAGCCCAGCTCCAGGGCGATGCGAAGCTGCACCGGGATCAGCCCTACTGGCTCATGACGATCCGCTGTGGCCGGGCCGTCCGCGCGGCCGAACAGGCCTGGTGTGACGATGCCATCGAGCTCCTGGACGGGATCGACGGGCAGGGATCGGACGAAGCGTCGGAGATGTGAGGATCGCGGGGCCATCGGTCGCCTCAGCTCTCGGGCAGGCCGCGTTGGCCTGCCTCGCGCGCGAGCGGCGCGCGCTGCTCGAACATCCGTAGCTCCCTTCCGCTTCCCGTCGTCATGCCCGCGTCGACTACGAGGGTGTGTCCGCTCACGTAGCTCGACGCGTCGCTCGCCAGGTAGAGGGCCGCATCGGCGATGTCGCCCGCGCGGCCGGCGCGACCCGGCAGGGGCGAGCCCATCGCCAGGGCGTTCTCCATCGCCGGGACGGCATCCGGGTCGCCCGTCACCAGGCCGGCGATCATGGGCGTTGCCATGTTGCCCGGTGCGATGCAGTTCACGCGGACGCCGAAGGGGGCGAGTTCCGCCGCCACGTTTCGTGTGAGTCCGATGAGGGCCGTCTTGGCCGTCGCGTAGGCGTGGGGGCCGAGCCCGCCCTGGAGGCCGGCGATGCTCGAGCAGGAGAGGATCGTCCCCGAGCCTTGGGGCCGCATGATGCGGGCCGCGTGCTTCATGCACAGGAAGACGCCCCGCAGGTTGACCGCCATGGTGAAGTCGTACTCTTCGATCGGCGTCTCCTCGATCGGCCCCATCGAGCCCACGATGCCTGCGTTCGCGAACATGCAGTCGAGGCCGCCGAGCTCCGAGACGGCGAGATCCACGGCGGCTGCGATGGCGTCCTCCTGGGTGACGTCCGTCGGTTGGAAGAGCGCGGCATCGCCGAGCTCCTTCGCGACGCGGGCTCCCCGCTCCTCCTGCACGTCCGCCAGGAGCACACGGGCGCCCTCTTCGACGAAGAGGCGCGCCGTGGCCTCGCCGAAGCCGCTGGCGCCGCCAGTGATCAGGGCCACCTGCCCATCGAGTCTCTTCGTCACGTCGTCGGTCTCCTCTCGGGGTCGGTCAGTCGTTTCGCGTCCAGGTCACGCTCAACGAGAGCTTCTGGATCTTCCAACCCTCGGGTGTGCGGACGAGTTCGTCGGTGTAGTACCCGCCGACGAGAAACGCGTTCTCCGGGTTCCAGTGCTGTGCGAGGAGGTAGGCGACGCAGGTCGCCTCGTCCCCACGGATCTCCGGCTGGTGGTTCGTGATGATGTGCTGGGTCGTCTGGAACCCGCTCACCGCCTGGAAGGCCTGCGCCACCCATGCCTCGGCCGTGCAGGGGCCCGGCCCCGTCCCCGAGAGATCCACTTCGAGCTCGTCGGTGAAGCACGAGCGATAGAGCTCGGCGTCGCGAAGATCGATGCCGCTGGCATAGCGATTGAAGACGTCGATGATCTGCTCACGATCGAGCAGCCGCTGAAGCTCGGGATCCATCGTGGACCTCCTCCTAACGTGCCGTGTAGCCGCCATCGATCGGGAGAGCGACTGCCGTGATGAAGGCCGAGTCGTCGCTCACCAGGAAGAGCGCTGCCTTGGCCACGGCGTCCCGGGTGACCATCCCGGGAAGCGGGTTCAGGCTCGCGAACCCCGCACGTGCGGACTCGGGGTCGGCGGCGTTCTTCATGAAGTGCTGGAGCAAGGGCGTGTCGACGACGCTCGGGCAGATCACGTTTGCCCGGATGTGGTGCATCGCGTTCTCGATCGCCACGGCCTTGGTGAGATGGATGACGCCCGCCTTCGAGGCGGTGTAGGCGGGCAAGTAGCCCATGGCGTTCAATCCCACGGTGGAGCCGGTGTTCAGGATGACGCCGCCCTTCTGCTCGATCATGACCGGGAGTACCGACTTCATCCCGAAGTAGACGCCATCCATGTTGATGGCCATGACCCGCTCCCAGTTCTCGAGGGTGCTGACCGCGGTGGGCGCCTGTTCGCCGTCGATGCCGGCGTTGTTCATCAGGATGTCGATCCGCCCGTGCGCCGCGACGGTCGCCTGGACCATCTCTTCCACGCTCGAGGCGTCGGTGACGTCGACCCTCTGGAAGGTGCCGCCCACCGAGGCGGCCACCTGCTTGCCGGTGTCCTCCTGGAGGTCGGCCACGACCACCTTCGCTCCCTCGGCGGCGAACAGCTCCGCGCAGGTCTGTCCGATCCCCGAGGCGGCTCCGGTGATGATCGCGATGCGGTCGGTCAGCTTTCCCATCTTCTCTTCCTCTCAGTTCCGGACACCGCGAAGCCGCGGGATCACGTCTTCACTGAACCAATGAAGCTCGTCCACGTGGTTCACGGCCACGCCGAGCTCGGTGACGCCGGCATCCTGGAAGCGACCGGCCTGCTCGGCGACCGCTTCGGCGTCGCCGTGGAGGACGCCCTCGGCACCCCATTCCGTGACGCTGGGGCTTCGGCCCCAGGACCGGGCCGCGTCGCGGACCAGGACGGCGAGGCGTTCGGCGTCGCTGCGGCTGGCATCGCGCGCCAGGAGCACGTCGGAGGTCAGCTCGAGGGTGGCGGGGTCGCGGCCCGCGGACTCGCAAGCGGCCTCCAGCTCGAAATGGAGATCGCGGACCTGGGCCGGGCCGAGCTGCCAGGTGTTGATGGCCTGCGCGTGGCGAACGGCAATGCGCAGCGCTTCCCCGGCGCGGTTCAACCCCACGACGATCGGCGGGTGGGGGGATTGCACAGGCTTCGGGCCGAAGCGGGCGCCGCCCGACAGGCGGAAGTGGGCTCCGTCGAACTCGGTGACGTCCTCGGTCCAAAGGGACCGCAGGATCTCGAGGACCTCGTCGAGCATGGCCAGCCGATCCGCGAAGGGCTGCATCGGGAAGCCGAAGGGCTCGAAGTCCTCGCGCTCGTAGCCGGTCCCGATCCCGAGGGTCGCGCGCCCGTTCGAGAGCCGGTCGACCGTCGCCACCTCCCTGGCCAGGGCCGTCGGGTGATGGAAGGGCGCGCCCGTCACGTGGGTTCCGAGTCGGATGCGCTCCGTGCGGGCTGCGGCGAAGCCGAGCCAGGTCCACGGGTCCGGCGCCGGGAAGGCGGGGTGGTCTACGACGTAGACCGCGTCGAAGCTCGAGGCGTCCAGGGCCCCGAGCTCGTTCGTGAGCCAGCCCTGGTCCGTGGTGACCAGCCCGAAGCGAAGGCTCTTGCTCACGACGCAGGGTCCGTGTCTGCGAGGCGCTTCACCGCCCGGTCGAAGAGGCTGCGGTCGCCGCGGGTCCAGGTCACCGTGAGGCGACAAGCCCGGATCTTCCAGGATTCGGCGTCGCGCACGAGCCGGTCTTCGTAGTAACCGCCCAGTGTGTAGAGATCGGCGACGTCATCGTTCGGGAGATAGTGCTGGGCCTGCACGTTCGCGACGCAGCTCGCCTCGTCTCCCTCGACGGCGATGCGGTGGTTGCTGATCAGGTGCTGCGTGGATTGGAAGCCCGTGAGGCCCATCTTCACGCCGGCGACCCAGTCGTCGGCGGCAATCCGCTGGCCCGGCGAACCGCTGAAGGTTTCGAAGTCGATATCGACCTCTTCCGTGAAGCAGGCTCGGTAGCGCGGCCAGTCGCGCAGATCGATCCCGGCGGCATAGTCCGACAGGGTGTCGCGAATGCCCTGGCGGGCGTGGAGCTCGTGGAGGGATTGCTGCATCACGAACGACGGGGCTCCGCGGCCCGACTTTGCTCCTTCAGCTGCTTCATGAAGCCCCGCATCGCATCGTCGAAGCCGAGGATCTCGACCACCGATGCGCCGGCGGCCGCCGTCTCGAAGTAGGCGAACTGGCTTCCCGGCCCCTGCGCGCCCTTCATGACCAGTTCGAGACCGTTCTCGGAGAGCCCGGAGACCGTGGCCTCGAAGTCCGGCACCTCGAAAGCGACGTGGTGGAGGCCCGGTCCGTGGTCGGCCAGGAACTCGGCGTACAGGCTGTCGCCTCGAACGGGCTCGATCAGCTCGACCTGGGTCTCGCCGAGCCAGCCCAGGGAGAGGTGGGCCTCGCTGTCGGCCGGGCACCCCCGGAAGCTGCACTCCGGGCCGAAGGTCACGTTCTCCATCCGGAAGAAGGACGACACCCCGAGCAACTTCTGGAACCACGCCTCGCCCGCCGCCAGGTCCGGCGTCACGTAGGCGACCTGGAAGAAGTGGGGCGCGAGGGCTGCTAGGGCTGTGGGGGGCATGAACTCCTTCCCGACCGGGTCGCGCTTCAGACGAGCGATGCGATCGCTTCGTCGCACATCCACTCGCGATCCTCGGCGGTTGTGCGGATCGCTTCGTCGCGCAATACCTCGAATACGCGCGCGGCGGCCGGCTCTTCGCTGTCCGAGACCAGTCGCCAGAGAGCGTCGCCGACTTCGCGTGCCCGCTCACGTGGGCTGGCGGCTGCCGGCGCAACGTCGAGGGCCGCGTTGAGGTTCGCCGCGAACTCGGGCGCTTCGGCACGCGCTTCCTCCGCGACGGCCCGGACGCTCGCATCGATGTTCCGGTTCATGGCGTCACACGGGTCGCCGTTCTCGATGCGGTGACCGAGCTCGTCGAGGGCGCGCAGCGCCGCCAGCACCTGGACACGCGCAAAGTCGTCCTCGAGCTCGGGCAGCACGTGTGCCTCGAGGGAGCGCCGCACGGCGGCGAGGGTCTCGGAGGTGTCAAGCAGGATCATCGTTCAAGCCTCCAGCAGGGCTTCGAGTTGGGCCTGGAACACGGACAGCATGGGCTGGCCCGCCGTTGCGATCGTGGCGACAGACAGGAGGCGCAGATCGTCGCCGCCCTGGGCGAGGTCGGAGGCGCCGCCCAGGCCGATGATGGAACTCTTCGCGAGCTCGAGCAGCTTGTAGTAGACGATGAGCTTCTCATCGATCTCGACCCCGGTGCGCTCGCTATAGCGCTGGGCCAGCTCGCCCTCGACTGCGCACGGGCCGATACCAACGGTCTGGGTGAACGCGAGGTCGCTCAGCGGGTCGCCGACGCGCGCCAGCTCCCAGTCGAGCACGCCCACGAGCTTGCCATCCTTCCACATCAGGTTCGGCAGTCGGTAGTCGCCGTGGAGCAGCCCGATGCGCTGGGACTCGGGCGCCATGCGGTCCAGGACGTCCAGGGTGTGGCGCAGGATCGGGGCCGGGATTCGTTCGATCTTCTCGAGACGTCGCCGGCAGACCTCGACCTCGGCCCGCGCCGAAGTCGGCCCGTCCGCGAAGGCGGGAAGCACCGTCTGGGGTGTCTCGTGGATGCGCGCCAGGGTCTCGATGAACTGGTCCTGCACCGTGGCCAGGAGCTCGGGGTCTTCGGCCAGGCGCGGGTCGCGGCTGCCGTAGACGACGCCGTCCACGTGGGCCATCAGCATGAAGCGCCCGCCGATCGCGCTGGCGTCTTCTTCGAGATACAGGGTCTTCGGTGCCAGGATGCCCGCGGCACCGACCTCGGCCATCAGGCGGTACTCGCGTGTGATGTCGTAGGGCGGGATCACGCCGTGCTCCGGCTCGAGGCGCATCACCCAGGTCGCGGGGCCGTCGTCGGTCTCGGCGGAGATCGAGTAGCTCTGGGAGGAGAGGCCGCTGGTGAATCGCTCCACCGAGATCACGCGTTCGAGCCCGAGGTGAGGCGCACCGCTCTGGAGCGCCTTCTGGAGCGGGGCCACCATGGCGCTCTGGGGGCGGCTCATTCGCTGGCCGGTCCTGCGGCCAGGGTCTCCGCCGTCCGGTCCCGCAGGACGGTCGAGGACATGGCCGGCGCTTCGGTCGAGTGAGCGGAGAGTCGTCGGCGCAGCGGGCGCTGCTTCGTCTTCTTCGCTGTCTTCTTCTTGCGCACGCTCGGCGGCGGCACTTCGATGCTCACTTCCTGCATCTCTACCTCGCGGCCGAGGATCCTGCGCGCGGCGGCCACCACCAGCAGCACGCCCAGCCGGATGCCGCCTACGACCATGCTCTTGTAGAGCTGCCAACGATGCGGCGAATCGAACAGGTAATCCGCCATCGTCGGGCCCTTCAGCAGGGCGAAGAAGTCGATGATGTCGTCTCCCGTCAGCTTCATGATGTATTCCCAGGAGACGGGTTCTTCCATCGTGCCGCGCAGGCATACGGTCCCCTCGCTGGGGAGGGATTCCCCCTTGGCGAGCGAGAGGTTGATGGTCTTCTTCCCGAGTCCCTTCGACCAGAACTCCATCAGCCCGTCAGTCCCTTCTTGCGCGCCTTGGTGACGTAGGCGGGCTCGTCCCACCAGCGGTCGATTCCAAGGTCGTCCGCCACCACGCCGGCTGCGTTGTAGCCGCCGCCCAGGAGAACCATCCCGCCCGGCCACACACTCGCGCCGGCGACGTAGAGGTTCTCGATGGGGGTGCGGTAGGAAGAGCAATCGGCGTTGGGGCGGTTGGAGAGCATCTGCGTCGGCGTGTAGGCGCCGTGCTTGATCGAGCCGCGCTTCATGTTCGGGAGCTTGGCCGCGATGTGCTTCGGGTGGTTCACATAGCTGCGGATCACGGTCGCGTTGGCCAGGTTCGGTGCGTACTCGGTCCAGGTGTCCAAGGCCTGCTGGGCGGCCTTGTCCTGGAGATCGTCCCAGTCGCCGTCCTCGTGCTCGAAGGGCGCGAGGGTCTCCCAGGACGCGACGGCAGAGTTCGGCTCGAGGTCCACGGGAGCCTGCATTGGATCGAAGTCGGTGAGGGTCATGCCGACACCCGCCTGCCCGAGTCGCCCCGCCTTCGCGCCGTTGATGTGGGCGAGGAGCTCGTCCACGGTCTCGACGCCCATGATCTTGATCAACGCACGGTCGGCGTCGGGGTCGAACTTCGCGGCGGTGATCTGGGGCCGCTCGCTCAAGGCGAAGTTCGCGCCGAAGAGGCTGGTGGCCTCCCACTCCCAGTTCCGCGCCTGGTCCGACAGGGTGGCCGAGGCCGCATCGCAGACCTCGGCGCCCACCAGTTCGAGGAAGGTCGTCTCGGGGTCGGTGGTGGTGATGATCTTGGTGGCCCGGACCTCTTCGCCGCTGGCCAGGCGGACGCCTACCGCCTTCGTCCCGTCGGTGAGGATCTTGGTCACCTCGGCGGCGCGCTCGAGGCGCGCCCCGCTGGCGTTGGCTGCGCGCGAGATCGACGCCGCCAGCTGGTGGGTTCCGCTCACGATCACGCTGGCGTGGAGCAAGCGCGTCGCCAGGAGCGGCAGCAGGAAGCCGAGGCCGCCCTCGGGATCGATCCCGAACATCGTCCCGAGATGGAGGAGGCCCGTGTTGACTAGCTCGTTGTCGAAGCCCGCGGCGTCGAGGGTCTCGAGGAAGGTCTCCTCGGCCATCTCGTTCACCATCTCGCCGATCTCGCTCTGCTGGTAGCTCACCACCATGTCGAGCATGGGGATCGGCAGGGAGTAGGTGGCCGGGATGAGCGCCTCGTTCACGACCGTGTACCAGTCCGCCATCACCTCCTTGTAACGCTCCGCGTCGCTGGGAGAGAAGCGGGCGATGCTGGCGGCGGTCTTGTCGATGTCCGAGTAGAAGGTCATGGCGCGGCCGTCCCGAGTCAGGACCGACGCGGCCACGTCCGGCTGGATGTAGCGACACCCCCAGCTCTCGAGAGCCAGGTCCGCATACGGCGGCATCACGTCCATCATCAACATCAGCTTCGCGTGGGTGTTGAAGCGGAAGCCCGACCACTCCTCGGTCACGAGCCCGCCGCCGCCCTCGTGGTGGCGCTCCAGCATGAGGACCTTGGCCCCGGCCTGGGCGAGGTACGCCGTGGCGGTCAGGCCGTTGGGGCCGCCGCCGATCACGATCACGTCGTAGTGTTCGTCCAGGTTCGCCATGCGTTTGCTCGGGTGCCTCCGCCGGATCTCTCAGGCGATGTTGAACTTCAACTCGATGCCGCGCTGCTTCAGGACCTCTTGCCCGGCCTCCATCACCTTGGCCTTCCACCATCCCTGGTCCTCGCGAACCTTCAGGTCCTCGGCCACAATGGTCGCCGCCACGTAGCCGGCGCCGAGGCTCGAGGTGCCGAAGGGCCAGATCGAGTTCGAGAGGTAGAGGTTCCCGAAGGGGGTTCGCGGCGCGCCGCAGCCCTCGAAGGGGCGATGGGTCCCGAACCAGTCGAGGCTGACCGCACCGCTCGTGGAGCTCCCCATGACCTGGCTCGGGTTCTTCCGGTAGTAGTCGAGGGGCGAGTTGCAGTAGCGCGCGACCACGGAATCCATCATCCCCGGGTTGTACTCCCGCAGCAGGGCATCGACCTTGTCGCCATAGCTCTCGCGAATGTCGTCCCACTTCTCGGGTCCGCCGGGGATCTTGTAGGGGACGTTCGCCCAGGACATGACCGTGTACTGGCCTTCGGGTGCCTGGGTCCGGTCCGCCAGGGCGAAGCCCTGGACCGAGAGCCCCGAGATGACCGGCGGGTCCGGTAGCTCGTCGTTCTCGAGGTTGTGGGCCAGGCGCCGGATGTCCGCGACGCTCTCCATCCCGTAGTTGAAGCCGTAGGCGGTGTTGATCTCCTCGGGGTAGCCCTCCCAGTGGGGCGGCTTGTCGAGGACCCAGTAGTTGGTGAAGAGCACCGTCTCGTCGTTCTTGTAGGCGTGGACGCCCTTCTTCACCCAGTCGGGGAGCTTCTCTTCGCCGATCAGGCCCAGGAAGGTCGGGTGGCACGAGAGGTTGCTGATGACGGCACGGCGGGCGCGCACCTCGGCGTCGGGGAAGATGGCGTGCGTGGAGAGCGCGATGCCCTTGGCCTCGTCGCCTTCCATGATCATCTCGTCGACCGGGCATCCGCTGAAGAGCCGTCCGCCGTGGTAGGCGAAGCAGGAGGCGAGGGCGTGGACCAGCGAGTGGCTGCCGCCCCGGCAGGTCCACGTGGCGCTGTGGACCGACTGGAGTACGGGGAAGATGATCGGCATCAGCGCCGACATCCCGCGATCCCAGGGGTGGGAGCCCGCCATGATGCAGTTGGCGAGGACTGCGGTCTGGATCTTCTCATCCTTGTAGACCGCCTCGGCCATCTCGATCCCGTTCAGCTCGTGGGCGTTCTCGGGGATCGAGGGGATCAGCGCGCGCAGGCCGGCGGCGAGGCCGTCGGGGGAGGTCACGTCGTCGGGGCCCTGGGTGGCCTGGCTGAAGAGCGACCCCTGGAGTGTGTCGGCCATCATCGGGGCCATCAGGTTGTAGACCGTCTTGAAGGTCTCGGCGTCGGGCTCGCTGATGCTCTTCCAGTGCTCGTACTGCTTGCTGGCGTCCCAGGAGTTGAACATCACCGCGCTGCGGTCCTTGAAGGGATGGAACATCCCCCAATCGCTGGAGGTGAGCATCTCAAGGCCGAACTTCTCGAGCTCGAGGTCGGCGTAGGCCGGGGACCAGAGGGTGACCATGTTGCAGGCACAGAGGTTCACCTTCACGCCGGGGTGGAGGACCTCCTCGGTGCAGCAGCCGGCGCCGGCCTCGAGCTTCCGCTCGAAGACGGCGACGGAAAGCCCGGACTTCTGGAGGTAGCAGGCCGCCGTGAGGCCGTTGATTCCGCCTCCGACGACGATGACGTCGTATTCCGCCTCAGGCCCGGCCATTCTCGCTCCCCGTCTGATCTTCCTGGGCTGCGGGCTGGGCCCGGCCGCCGAGGAAGCGATAGATCGTACGGACGACGAAGTGCCCGATTCCGCTCAGGGAGGATCCGAGCATGCTCCAGCGCTGGTCGCTCCCGATCAGGAAGCGCACTGGAGCCGGCTGCATCAGCAGCTCCAGGAACTCGACCACGTCCTTTTCGTCGAGGTTGACGGAGTAGCTCCAGAACGTGGGCGCGCCCATGGTGCCGTCGATTACGACGTTGGGGGCGTCGGCCTTCATTCCGCTGCGCTCGGAGAGGCGCATGTTCAGGACCAGCTTTCCCAAGCCCTTGGACCACAGGATCATGTCTTGGCTCCGAGGCCCCGGGAGGGCGCTACAGGAAGCCGCGCGCTGGAGGGGCGCGAGGCGGTCCGAGGCCGCGAGGGGGAGTGGGGGGTGCTGTAGCTCGCCACGGGTCGAGGGCTCCTTGGCGTGGTCCGGGGAGGAAATCCCCGGGTCGAGGCAAATTCTTGCCGCCAACTTTAACAGATGCAATATACTGAATGTGTGCAAAATGACGCTTTTCTTCGAGCCCCGAGGAGGGTGACGTGACCGAGACCCATCCCCCCGGCCCTCGGGGTAGTTCCCCGCCCGACTCTCCGCGATTCCCGGCGTTCTCCGAGGCCTACCGTCGGCACTGGGTCGGTGCCGGCAATTGGGCTGGCCGCACCCTGCACGACGTCTTCGACGCCTTCGTCGAGACCCGGCCCGACGACCTCGCGATCGTGACCAAGGACCGTCGCTACACCTTCCGCGAGTTCAAGGAGAACTCGGACGCTCTGGCCGCAGGCCTCCTGGGCGTCGGCGTCGGCCGGGAAGACCTGGTGAGCGTGCAGCTGCCGAACTGGCCGGAGTTCTGCTTCCTGCAGATCGCCCTGTCCCGGATCGGGGCCGTGATCCAGCCCCTTCACCTCGTCTTCCGAGAGCGGGAGATCCGCTCGCTGCTCGAGTTCTGCGAAACGGACGTCGCGATCGTCCCCGAGTCCTTCGGCGACTACGGCTACGCCGACACCGTGCGCGAGATTCGCGACGAGCTCCCGCGCTTGCGCCTGATGGTCGTGGCACGGGGCAGCGCGAAGGGCCCGGGCGAGTGCGCGCTCGATGCGCTGATCGAGGAGGGGCGCGAGAACCTCGATCGTCTCGACGGCCTCGAGAACGATCCCAACGCGATCTTCTACCTGAACTTCACGTCCGGCACCGAGGGCAACCCCAAGGGTTTCCTCCACACCCACAACACCCTGATCTCGACGTTCAAGATGGCGGCCGAGGCGATGAGCAAGATGAATCCGGGGATGGTGAACCTCGCCTGCTCTCCCATGACCCACAGCTTCGGCCACTTCACCACCTACCAATGCGCCATGGGAGGGATCCCGATGGTGCTGGTGGATCGCTACCGCCCCGTCGACGTGCTCGAGCTGATCCAGCGGGAGAAGGTCACCTCCATCTCGGGGACGCCGGCGCACATGATCGGGATCCTCCATCACCCCGACTTCTCGAAGTACGACACGTCGAGCGTTACGTCCGTCGGTGTCGGCGGCGCGCGCAGCGCTCCGGGCCTGATCGACGAGCTGGAGCAGGTCTGGGGCTGCAAGTCGGCGAACACCTATGGCATGGGCGAGACGATCCTCCACACGCGCACCATGCCCTTCGATCCGCCCGACAAAATCCGGGACACCGTCGGGAAGCCGATGTTCGGCGCGCAACTCAAGATCGTCGACCAGAACGATCGGACCCGCGAGCTGCCGGCGGGGGAGGTGGGCGAGATCGTGTTCCGTGGTCCGACGCTGTTCGTCGGCTATCACAAGCAGCCCGAGCTCACGGCCGAGACCCGCGATGACGAGGGCTGGTTCTACACCGGCGACCTCGGCTTCGCCGACGAGGACGGCTACCTCTGCTTCGCCGGACGTGCGAAGGAGGTCATCAACCGCGGTGGCTCCAAGATCTATCCCAAGGAGATCGAGGATCTGCTCTCCGGGCACCCGAAGATCCTGGACGTAGCCGTGGTCGGTGCGCCCGACGACCGGCTCGGCGAGCGCGTGTGTGCCTACATCGTGACCGAGGGCGGGGACGAGCTCGGCCTCGAGGGCGTGCGCGAGTTTCTCGATGCCCAGAAGACCACGAAGTACATGTATCCGGAACGGATCATCCGGCTCGACGAGATGCCGATGACCCCGACGGGCAAGATCCGCAAGGCGACCCTCCAGCAGGACATCGCAGAGCGCGTGAAGAGCGAGGAGGCGTCGTGAGGGTCGGGCTGAGCTGGGATCTCGGAGGCGACGCCGGGGCCGTGGAGACGTGGCCGGGAGTGCTGGCGGAGATCGCACAGGCCGACGCCATGGGCTTCGAGAGCGTGTGGGTCCAGGAGGGCCGCGAGGCCGCCGACGCCTGCTCGTCGCCGGCTCTCTTCCTGACCTGGGTTGCACGCAAGACGAAGAGCCTCCAGCTTCGCGTAGCCGGGCGCGGCGTGACACGCGGCGATGCCGTGCGCACCGCCGAGGAGCTGGCGGTGCTCGACAACTTCGCGCGAGGGCGGGCGGGCCTCGCCTTCGCCAGCGCGACGCGCCAGCAGGCCGAGCCTGCCCTCGTCCACGAGACGGTGGAGATGGTCTCGGCGGCCTGGTCCATGGACGAGTTTCGCTACCGCGGCGATCACGTGCGCTTCCCCTCCCACACGGGCGACGATGCGCCGCGGGGCGCCAGCGAGCTGCCGCCCTCGAAGGAGTACGTGCCCCAGTGGGAGTGGGGGCCGATCATGCCCGACTTCCTGGCGATCACGCCGAAGCCCTACTCGACGCGGCCGCCGCTCTACGTCGAGATCGAGGACGACGCGACGCTCGAGTGGGCCGCGCGCGCCGGCATTGCGCCCTTCGTGCCCGCGGAGGTTCCGACCGGGCGCGCCGTGGAGCGGCTCGTGCGCTACCGGGAGGTGGCCGACGCGGCCGGGCGGCGACGCGACGAGGTCGACGCGACCCTCGAGCGCCGGCTCGTGCTCGACGGCGAAGACGACGCGTGTGCCCTCGGAGGCAGCTCCGAGGCGCTCGTCATTGCGATCCGCGAGATCCGCGGCAGGACAGGGATCTCCCACGTGGTCTGGCGGCGGGGCACGGCGGCCGGGGCGGACCTCTACCGCTTCGCGTCCGAAGTCCAGCCGATGCTGCAGTCGTGATCGGGGAGGCGAGATGAAGTTCTGGACCACCAGCATAGGCACCGGAAAGCTCCGCGGCATGCCGAGCGCCCTGGCCAACGGTTACGACTCCTGGATCGCCGACGCCAAGGACGCCGAGCGCCTCGGCTTCGATGGATACGGCGCACCCGAGCACCATTTCATGTACGACGGCTTCATGCCGTTCCCGTTGCAGGCGCTCGCCGCCGTGGCGGCGGAGACGACGAAGATCCGGCTCATGACCGGCGCGATGCTGCTGCCGCTCTACGATCCGATGGCGGCGGCCGAAGCCGCGGCCACGCTCGACGTGCTCTCCAATGGGCGCGTCACCCTCGGCCTCGGCATGGGCTACCGGCCCATGGAGTTCGACGGGCTCGGCACTGCGAAGAAGACGCGCGGCGCGCGGCTTAGCGAAGCCATGGAGGTCGTGCGTCTCGCGAGCAGCGAGAAGCGCTTCTCCTACGAGGGCAAGCACTACCAGTACTCCGACGTGGCGCTCCACCCGGAGCCCGTTCAGAAGCCCATCGACATGTGGTTCTGCGGCGGCACCTCGCTGCTCGGGGCGCGGCGCTCCGGTCAGGCCGGTTTCGGCTACTGGCTCGCGAACTCGCCCTACGAGCACACTGCCGCGATCATCGAGGAGTACCGCCGCTTCGGCCGTGAGGCGGGCGTGCCCGAGGAGAAGCTGCGCATCGCGGCCTTCAAGGATGTCTGCATGGGCGAAACCATCGAGGAGGCCCAGGGCATGCGGCAGGTCCTGATCGACGGCTTCTACGAGGAGCATATCCTCGGCTACGGCTACCTCGTCGACGAGAACGGCGAGCACGTCTACAACCCACCGAAGAACCACCCCATGTATCAGCGCTTCGTCGACAGCCTCTACTGCGGAACGCCGGAGATGGTCGTCGAGGAGCTCAAGCGCTACGAGGCGCTGGGCGTCGAAGCGGTGTTCGTCCCGTCGCCCCAGCGTGAGCTGCTGGCCGAGCGGGTCTTCCCCGAGTTCCGGTAGGAGAAGCGATGGATCTCGAATTCTCCGCCGAAGACGAAGCCTACCGCGCCAAGCTGAAGGTCTGGCTCGCCGAGAACCTCGGCGGCGGCAAGGGCTCCGTGAACGAGCTCATGAAGTCCGCCACCGAGGGCGGCAACAAGGACCCCCTCGCTGGAGCGCGGGTCTGGCCTCGCAAACTCTGGGAGGCCGGCTACGTGGGATTGGCCTGGCCCAAGGCGTACGGCGGCCAGGACGCGTCCTTCACCGAGCAGGTGATCTGTGCCGAGGAGCTCGCCAAGGCGCGCACGCCTCCGATGATCAACACGATCGGGCTCTCGATCATCGGGCCGACGCTCGTGCAGCACGGGACCGAGGAGCAGAAGAAGCGCTTCCTGCCTCGGATCCTGCGCGCGGACGACCTCTGGTGTCAGGGCTTCAGCGAGCCCGAGGCCGGAAGCGACCTGGCCTCGCTGCGCTGCCGTGCCGAGCTCGACGGCGACTCGTTCGTGGTGACCGGTCAGAAGGTCTGGACCAGCCTGGCGCCGATCTCGGACTGGATGTTCCTGCTGACCCGCAGCGATCCGGACGCACCGAAGCGCGAGGGCATCAGCTACCTGCTGTGCGACATGAAGACGCCGGGCATCACCGTGCGTCCCCTGCGCAACGCCGCGGGCGGGATGCACTTCAGCGAGGTCTTCCTCGATCAGGTGCGGATCCCGCGCGAGAACCTGGTCGGCGAGCTGCACGGCGGTTGGAAGATCGCCCGCAGCTCCCTCGACCACGAACGCAGTGGGCTCTCCGGCGTGCTCGCCCTCGAGGAGACGCTCGGGCGGTTGTGGCGCATGGCCAGCCAGATCGACCGCGGCGGTGAGAAGGCCGTCGAGGGCCCGACGACGCGTCGGCTGCTGGCGCAGCACTGGATCGAGATCGAGGGCCTGCGCCACCTCGGCTACCGCACGTTGAGCGACCAGATCGCGGGCGCGGCACCCGGCGCGGGTTCGTCGGTCGGCAAGCTCTTTGCGTCCGACCTGCGCAGCCGAATGGCGCGCACGGGTCTGCGAATCGAGGGGCCGCTCGCTCAGGTGGCGAAGCGGTCGCCCCACGTGATCGATCGCGGCCGCTGGCACGCGGCCTACTTCGATGCGTTAGGCCATGCCATCGGCGGCGGGACCAGCGAGATCATGCGCGGCGTGATCGCCGAGAAGGTGCTCGGCCTGCCGCGCGCCACGGAAGACTGAGGCGAGCGTGGATTTCAGACTCAGTGAAGAGCAGGAAGCGCTTCGGGAGGTCGCACGCGACTTCCTGGCGGCACGCTGGCCCGCGGACAAGATGCGCGCGGCGCTCGACGCCCAACCGGCTCTCGTCGACGACGACGTCTGGAAGGAGATCGTCGAGATGGGTTGGCTCGGGGTCGCCGCCCCCGAAGCATCCGGAGGGATCGGTGGCGGCGTCGTGACGGCCGCCGTCCTGGCCGAGGAGGCCGGCCGCGGAATCCTGCCCGGGCCCTTCCTCTCGTCGCTCACGGCCGCCCTCGCGGCGGAGTCGTGTGGGGACGATGTGTTGTTGGGCGAGATCATCGAGGGCCGCAGCCGGGTTGCACTGGCCGTGGAAGAGCCCGGCGGAAGCTGGGGCCCCGATGCGGTGTGCCTCGCGGCGACTCCCTGCGACGAGGGGTGGTCGCTCTCGGGAACGAAGATCCTGGTGCGCGATGGTCAAGAGGCCGACGTGCTGCTGGTCGTGGCCCGGGCGCCCGACGGGCTGGCCCTGCTGAAGGTCCCGGCCGACGTGCCCGGGCTCGCGCGCAACCGCATGCTGCTCATGGATGGCCAGTCGGCCTCGGAGCTCGTGCTCGAGGACGTGCGCGTCGGGAGCGACGCGCGGCTCGGCGGCGGAGAGGGCGGACTGCTCGAGGCCTACGAGAAGGCCACGGTGCTGTGCGCCGCGGATCTGCTCGGAAGCGCCCAGGCTTCGCTGGAGCTGGCCACCGAGTACGCCAAGGAGCGCGTCCAGTTCGGCCGCCCCATTGGGAGCTTCCAGGCGGTGAGTCACCGTCTTGCGGACGACCTGATGAAGCTGGAGATCGGCCGGAGCCTTCTCTACGGCGCCTCCCTTGCGCTCGACGATCGACGCGAGAATGCATCGGCCCTGGTTTCCGCCGCCAAGGCCTGGCTGAACGAAGCCGCCATTGCGGCGGTCGAGTCCGCCCTCCAGATCCACGGTGGCGTGGGCTTCACCTGGGAGTACGACGTGCATCTCCACATGCGGCGCGTACGATGCAACGTCGCGTGCCACGGGGATGCCGATTTCCATCGAGATCGCGTGGCGTCCCACATGGACGCAGCGCTCGCGGCGGAAGGGTCGGGCCCGTGAACGCGCCGCCCCCCACGACGAACTCGTTCGAGCGCCTCTTCTCGCCGCTGAAGGTCGGTCCCATGACCGTCCCCAACCGGATCTGCGAGACCACGAACACGATCGGCGCCGCGCAGATGCCGGGCTTCGTGGACGATTCCTTCATGGCCCATCACGTGGCCAAGGCGAAGGGCGGGACGGGCTGGATCGGGAGCGAGACCTTCCTCCTCGACCTGCCCCTGCCCGACGAGGCGGCGGACGAGTTCTTTCCGGGCACCGGCGCGGTCCGGTTCCCGCTCTACAAGATGCCCGGGTTCGTCGAGAGCCTCGGGCGGTTCCGGGAGGCGGTCCACGCCGAAGGCTCGGTGGTGGTCTGCCAGCTCACGCTGTTGAACTTCACCATGGCGGCCTCCTCGGTGCCGATCGTCGAGTGCTACGACTGGGTCCCGCATCCCCTCGACGCCAGCGAGATCGCGAAGATCCTCCACACCTACGCCGAGGCGGCCGAGGAGTTCGTGAAGGCCGGCGTGGACGGGATCGAGATCCACTGCGCCCACGAGACGCTCCCCCAGACCTTCCTCTCCCCCGCGCTGAACCAACGCACGGACGAATGGGGCGGTGACGCCCGCGCGCGCACGAAGTTCCTGCGGGAGCTGTTGCTCGGCGTGAAGGAGCGCATCGGCGATGCCGCAGCCGTCGGCATCCGGATCAGCGGCCAAGAAGCGCGCGAAGACGGATACGACCCGGTCGAGCTGCGCGAGATGATGAGCCACGTCGCCGAGACGGGGACCCTCGACTTCGTGAACGTCGACGTGGGGCACTGCTGGGGCAAGCCCTCCTACGTGCAGCCTTCCTATGTTGGCCATGCCATCTACCGGGACATCGGCCGGGCCCTGAAGGTGGATCTCGACGGTCCGGCCATCCTCTTCTCGGGCCGTGTCACCGACCCCGGCATCGCGGAACAGCTGCTTCAGAGCGAATGCTGCGATCTGGTGGGCATGACGCGGGCCGGCATCGCCGACCCCGAGTTCGCCAACAAGGCGCGCGACGGGCGGCTCTCGGAGATCCGACGCTGCATCGGCTGCAACCGCTGCATCGGCCAGTCGGTCAACAGCGACGTGCCGGACATGTTCCGGAAGCCGGTCTGCTCGGTGAACCCAGAGGTGGGGAACGAGATCTTCTACGCGGGGAAGCAAGCACCCCCTTCGGAGACGCGTCGGTTCGTCGTCGTCGGCGGCGGGGCCGCCGGCTGCGAGGCCGCCCGCGTCGCGGCCCGTCGGGGGCACGAGGTGACCCTGTTCGAGCGAGGCACACGCCTCGGAGGGCAGGTGAACCTCGCCGCAAAGGCGCCCGGCCGCGACTCCTTCGAGGACTTCGTGATCTTCCAGGAGAGCCAACTCGAACTCCACGGCGTCGACGTCCGGCTCGAGGCGGAGCCGAGCGCCCGCGAGATCCTGGCTCTCGAGCCCGATGCCGTGGCCTGCGCCACGGGCTCGCAGCCGCGCTGGCCCGACACCCCGGGCGTCCGCTCGGCGAACGTGGTCCAGGGCTGGGACGTCCTGGCGGGCAAGGCCGAGGTGGGAGAGCGCGTCGCCGTGGTCTCCCACGAAGACGGCTTCGAGACACCCAACGTCGCCGACTTCCTCGCGGCCCAGGGCAAGCACGTGGAGATCTTCCACAAGTGGCTCGCCATCGGCTCCCAGATCGACCGCTATTCGATCGGCGCGGTGATGGGCCAGCTGGTCGACGGCGACGTCGCGATCCACACGGGGATGCGCCTTGCGGGCGTCGCCGACGGGAAGCTCGAGTTCGTCTCGGCCTTCAACGATCGGAACGTCCGCTTCGAAGGGTTCGATACCGTGGTGCTCGTCTACGGCTCGCAGCCGGACACCCGCCTCTACGACGAACTGAAACTGGCCGGGACGACGCCGACGGGATCGACCCCGAAGCTCTTCCTGGTGGGCGCGGCCTGGGTGCCGCGCGTCCTGGCCGATGCGACTCAGCACGGTGCCCGGGTTGGAATGGAGATCGGATGAGCGTGGATCTGAAGGACTATCCGTCCATCGACATCATGAATCACATCCTGGAGATCCGACGCGATCTGGCGGGGAACCCCTTCGCGTTCAAGGAATTCCAGATCATGCTCCAGACCACCTTCCGCAAGCTCACCCAGCAGGGCGACGAGCAGAAGGCCGCCGGGGGCAAGAAGAAGTCGGGTGGCGGCGGCGCGATGCTCTCCGGCCACGGCTCTCCGCAGGAGTGCGTCGAGGACATGGACGCCCTCGGGTACACCCACATCGCGGTGTGCGCGACCAAGATGTGGTCGTACCACTACCACCACGATTTCATCATGAACTATCCCATGGATCCGATCGGCGAGGCCGTGAAGGAGACCGGGGGGCGGATCGTCGGCGCGGCCAGCTACAGCCCGTTCCACATCGGCGAGAGCATCGCGGACGTCGAGCGCGGCGTGAAGGAGCTCGGCTTCAAGTACGTGTGGTTCCATCCGCTGTCGTTCGGCCTCGCTCCGAACGATCGACGCTTCTACCCCCTCTATCAGAAATGCGTCGAGCTCGACATCGCCGTCGGGTTCCAGGTCGGTCATTCCGCGGAGGTGCTGCCCTCGGATTGCGGACGGCCGATGCTGGCCGACGACGTGGCCATCGACTTCCCGGACCTGCGCATCAACCTGTCGCACACGGGCTGGCCCTGGGTCGACGAGTGGTGCTCCATGCTGTGGCGCCATCCGAACGTCTACGGCGACATCTCGGCGTACTACCCGAAGAGCCTCGATGAACGCCTGATCCGCTTCATGGACTCGGGGCGCGGGCGGCACAAGGTGCTCTTCGGGACCAATGGTCTGGGGCTCGAACGCTGCAAGCGCGAGTTCCTTGAGCTCGATATCGGGGAGGACACCAAGCGGGCCGTCCTCCATGACAACGTGGCGCGATTCCTGAAGCTGGAAGAAGGCTGAAGGCCCGGCGCGAAG
>JAFDDA010000209.1 GCA_019311105.1 Deltaproteobacteria bacterium | reverse complement strand
GAGGCCGAAGCCATGCGCGAACGCGTTCGCGAACTCCTCACCCGGATCCTTCGCAACGCCTTCCGCGAAGCAGCCGACCCCGCCCTCCCCTAGCCACGCCAACCCGTAAGCGCCCGATCGAAGAGAACCCCCATGAAGAGAATCGCAATCGCCCTCGGCGTCACCGCCGTCGTGTTCGCAGCAGCGGGCCTGGCCCTCTACGCCGCCCTCCTCCCCCCGCGCATCCCCGTCCCCGAGCAACGCGACCGGGTCTTCCACAACGTCACGCTGCTCGAGCCCGGCAGCCCCGCGCGCCCGAGGCAGACGCTGCGGATCGAGGGCGGCAGGATCGCCTCGATCGAGGCCGACTCCGGTGATGCGGTGGAAGCGACGGGCCTCGAAGGCCTCTACGTCACGCCGGGCCTGATCGACATGCACGTCCACTACCCGCCGAAGGTCGCCCTCGGAAACGCCGAGCTCTGGTCCCTACTCTTCCTGGCCCACGGCGTCACCGGCTTGCGCGAAACCGGAAGCATCGACGGCAGCATCTTCGACGTGCGCGCTGCAATCGAGCGCGGCGAGGCCCCGGGCCCGCGCATCTTCACCTGCGGGCGCATGCTCGACGGGCCGCGGCCTTCCTTCCCGTCGAACCTCGTCATCACGACGCCAGGCGAAGCACACACGGCCGTTCGCGACCAGGCGGCGGCGGGCGCCGACTGCATCAAGGCCTACAACATGCTCGCCGCCCCGGTGCTGGCCGCCATCGTCGACGAAGCCGCCAGCCTCGGCCTCCCGGTGATCGGCCACGTCCCGCACTCCGTCGACTTCGAAGAGGCGGGGCTCGTGTCGACGTCGAGAAGGTCGACCGCATGGACTTCCGCTGGGAGGATTGGGAGAGCGTCGACGACGCGCGCATCCGCTACGTCGCCGAAGTCTCCCGCGCCAAGAGCCTCGCCCACACCCCGACCCTCGTGAACTCCCGCATGCGCGAGCTGCTGGTCGACCCGGCCGTTCGCAACGCCGCCTTGCGAAGCGACACGGGCCTCCGCCACCTGCCGCGCTTCTGGGTCGGTGTCTGGGAGGCCCTCTGGGGCGCGCCGTACGACCCGGCCGACGCCGAGGCCGCAGCAGCCACCGCCCACTTCCGCGGCCGACAGATCGCGATGACTGCGGGGCTTCACGCCGAAGGTGCCGCCGTCCACGCCGGCACCGACACCCTGATGCCCTACGTCGCCCCGGGTTCGAGCCTCCACGGCGAGCTCGCCGACCTCCGCGCCTCGGGCATCCCGCGCGACGACGTCTGGCGCATCGCGACCTCCGACGCCGGCAGGTTTCTCGGCGAGGCCGGGCTCGGTGCTCTGGCCGTCGCCGCCCCGGCCGACCTGGTCTTCTTGAAGGCACCTCCCGCGGGCGACGAAGCGTTCTGGTCCCATGACGACATCGCAGCCGTCTTGGCCGATGGCCGCCTCTACCGACGGGCCGATCTCGACGATGCACTCGCGCGCTCCGACGCCCACTTCCACGGGCCGCTCTACGACGGTGTCATGGCGGGCGTCGTCCGGGTGGTGCGGGGGACCTTCGCGCCGTAGTCGCGCTTCATCCAGCCTCCCGCGCCCAATCCGAATTCCCGACCGCCACGTCCGAGACATCCACGCGGTTGCCTCGGGTTGCACAAAGCCTCGAGAGGACAAAGGTTTCGAGAGGCAGCGGTGGCGCCGCTGCGCAGGCAGCGCGGTCGGGTTGGCGGTACCCTCGGGGTGAAGGGCCGTGGCACGAATGTCAGAGCAGGGAGGATCCACTGTGATCGGTTTCGAGGCTTCTCCATGGGCGGGGCGACGCGCAGACGGCGCGTGAGCGCCGTGCGCCTCGCATTGGGATTGCTGCTCGTGTCTGCCTGCTCCGGGCCCGCGCTGCCGCCGACCTCCGGCCCCTTCGCCGAGCGCGTCGAAGAGCGCGAGCGGATGGTGGTAGAGCAGATCGAGGCCCGCGGCGTGCGCGGCCCCGCGGTGCTGGCGGCGCTTCGCCGCGTGCCGCGCCACCACTTCATGCCCGAGAGCGTCCGGCCGCGAGCCTACTTCGACCGCGCCCTCCCCATCGGACACGGCCAGACGATCTCGCAGCCCTTCATCGTGGCCTCGATGACCGAGCAGCTCGGCCTGCGCCCAGACTCGCGCGTGCTGGAGATCGGCACGGGCTCGGGCTACCAGGCGGCCGTGCTGGCGGAGATCGTCGCCGAGGTCTACACGATCGAGATCGTGGAGCCCCTGGCCGAGCGGGCGAGTGCCACCCTCGCGCGCCTCGGCTACCCGAACGTGCGCGTCCGCGCGGGCGATGGCTATCGCGGCTGGCCCGAGGCGGCGCCCTTCGACGCGATCGTCGTCACCGCCGCCCCCGAGCGGATCCCCCAGACCCTCGTCGACCAGCTCGCACCGGGCGGACGCATGGTGATCCCGGTCGGCGGACGCGGCGATCAGGATCTCCTCCGCCTCGTCCGCGAGGGCGACACCGTGCGCGAAGAAACCCTCTACGACGTCCTGTTCGTGCCGATGACCGGCGAGATCCAGGAGCCCTGACGAGCAGCCGAGCGGCAAGGCGACGGCAAGGCCGCATCGCTCGGGCTGATCGAACACCCCTCCGTCCGACGGTCGGAGTAGCCAGATCGGGATCGGGGGCGCCACGCTACACTGCAGGTGGACCCCCAAGCGGAGATGGAGCTCGCGCTGAGGTTTCGAGATGGCTGCTGCTGCGAACCCGATCCAACAGGCCCTCGACTGGGCCTCGGCCTCGATCGCCCAGATGGGGCGGATGGGGCGGATCGGCCGAGCCGAGCCCGCCGCCGCAACCCCGCCGGTCCGACCTTCGATCCTGCCCAAGAACTATCTCGTCGAGTTCATCGCCGGGACGTTCGGCCCGGCGTCGAGCGGCCGGGGCCTCACCGATCACCTCGAGAGCGAGCAGAAGATCCGCCGGGTCGCCACCCGGACCAACCTGGGCGTCATGGCGGCGCAGGATCTCGAGGAGAGCTCGCGGCGCAAGCTCGAAGAGGTCCACGTCACCCGCGCCGTCAAGTTCAAGCACGAGATCGGGCGAGTCATCGACTACCTGCGGTCCGGGGCGCGGCGCGACCCCGACCGGCCCCACCTGATCCGAGAGATCTTCTGCCTGGACGACTCGGCGGTCGCCCAGCAGATCGCCCTGCGGATGGCCCAGAGCCACTTTCTCGAGCGTCTCGCCGAGGAGAGCGCCGCGATCCCCGAAGGGCCACTCGCCGGCCTATGGAACGCGTCGACGGCCAGCCACTTCGTCGAGCTCGAGGGTCGCTTCCGGACCGAGTTCGCCTCGTTCATCCCGGACTATGAGGTGGACGACGAGGGCATTCGCCGGGCGGTCCCCGACGACAAGGCGCTGAAGATCATCAATCGCGTCTTCGACACGTTCGCGCCGCGAATGTTCCTGATCGGCCACAGCCAGGGCGGCCTGGTGGCCCTCCGCGCGATGCAGCTCGGGATGCGGCGGGTTCGCGTGAAGGACGCGCGGCGCTTCCTCTACTCGCCCCGCAGTGGGCGCGTCCACCGCTACAGCCCCGTGGCGCTCGCCATCGGTCTCGGCGCTCCGTTCGACGGCATCGGCCGGAGGCCGGCGCCGCTCGACGAGAGCGCTCTGCACAAGGACGATCTCCCGTGCTTCATCCGACGCTTGATGCCCGGCGTCGAGCAGATGATTCACGGCAGCGCCTTCCTGAAGGAGCTGCGGGGGGTGTTCATTCCCTTCGACTGCTCCGCGATCTCGATCGCGAATCCGAAGGACGGGTTCGTGCCCCTGGAGGGGACGCGCCTGCCCGTGGCCACCTTCCAGAACATGCACAACCTCGACGTCGGCGCGAGCGAGCGCTTCGACGTCGCCGACATGGCGCCGCCGTTCTTTCGACCGGCGCTCGAGGTGTGCCCCGGACTCGGGTTCCGGAAGATGATGAACGACGCCGAGCGCTTCGAAGGGCTGCGCCAGCACTGCTCGTTCCTGGTCGACCTGGGCACGAACTGGGACGTCGACAAGGGCGAGATCGTCCGCCAGATCTTCACGGGCGAGAGCGGCCAGGGCCTCTTCGACGAGATGATGTACGGGGTCAACTTCGACGGGGTGCGCGAGCAGCTGATGGCCAACCTGCTGTATCGGCTGCGGGCGGCGAACCCGGACGAGCGGGAGCACCTGGCCTGGATGACGCCACGGCTTCGGCACATGATCCACGAAGAGGACCTGCCGTTCATCAACAGCATCGACAAGCGTGCAGC
>JAFDDA010000258.1 GCA_019311105.1 Deltaproteobacteria bacterium | reverse complement strand
TTCCAGACGTGGAGCCCGCGCTACGACCCGGCCAAGATCCCCCTGCCGGACGGCGTCCAGGAACTCCTCGACCACTACACGGCCAGGTCGATCGCCGAGGACTAGAGCGACCGACTTCCAGCATGGTGGGGAGCGTAGCCCGCGCGAGGCGGGTTGCGGCAGGCGTCAGCGCACGGTGTGGAGCACGGCGGACGCGCCAGCGGCTGCCTGCTGCCCGCCGCAGCCGCTTGATCAAGGATTCCACCTCGATCGTGCCGACCGCGTTCACGTAGCCGGTGGCCGCGTCGTAGCGCTGGGGCGCGACCGCGACACAGCCCTCGCTCGAGCCAGGCTCGCAGAAGTAATTGACGGGCTGGCCGAGGAAGCTGCGCGGCTTGCGATAGCCGGCGGTGCCGAGCGTATCCATCAGGAAGCTCACCTTCGCCTTCACGTGGGTCCGAACGATGCCCCAATCGAGGGTCCGATTGACCGTCCCGGCGAGCGTGGCGGAGAGGACGTGCCCCGTCTCGGCGTCGAAGGCCCAGACGTAGTCGCTGAAGGTCCCGGGCACCGGGTTGTAGCCTTCCAGGAGGCGCGCCTCGACCACGTCGCGGGCGATGATGACGCGCCGTTGCGGGGAATCGTCGGCGGGCTCGAGCCACGCCTGGATCGGCGCGATGTAGACGGCGTTGATCTGGCCGGGCTGCCCGGGCGGCGACATCTCGAAACGAATCGACACCCAGCGAGCCTTGGCGTTCGTGAGGTCCATGGGCTCGGCGGCGGCGGGCGCGGCCAGCCAGGCGGCGGCCAGCAGGCCAGCGAGCCCGGCAACGAGGAATCCCCGGCGGCTAGCCGCCCGGCTTTCTTGCCGACCGATGTTCGAGGGGGTCGTCCACATACCTATCCCTATTAGTCAGTGAGCCGTTTCCCCCCGAAAGTTGCAAGCCAAAAACCAAGCAGCGGACGCGCAGGGGGGCACGCGCACACGCCAAACCCCTTCCGGCCTGCAAGTCTCAGCCGACGCCTGCCGATTGTGGCATTCAGTCATTTTCGCCACAAACGCCCTTCCCTTCCTGCTGACTTTTCTACTCGCGGCGTTCGCCCTCGGGTGCAGCAACCCACCGCCGGCGAACGACGCGGCCCCCTGGCACGAGCCGCGCGCCGAAGGCGACGCACCGGAAGTCGTGCTCACCTCGCACTACGTCGCGATGCAGGACGGCGTGCAACTCGCCGTGGACGTCTACCGCCCCGCCGGGCTCGCGCCCGATTCGCGGCTGCCGACGCTCGTCCAACAGACTCGCTACTGGCGGGCGGCCGACATGCGGCCGCCGATCTCGTGGCTCGGCGAAAGCCACGGCGAACAGATCGAGGCCTTCGTGGCAGCGGGCTGGGCCGTGGTCTCTGCCGACATCCGCGGGACCGGGGCTTCCTACGGGACGCGGCCCTACCCCTGGGCCCGCGACGAAATCCGCGACGGCGGCGACCTGGCGGCCTGGGTCGTGGCCCAGTCTTGGTCCGATGGGCGCCTCGCAACTCCTACTCCGGGACCGCCGCCGAGTTCCTGGCCACCCAGGCGCCGGAGGGTCTCGCTGCCGCCTCGCCTCGATTCTCGCTGTTCGATGCCTTCTTGGACATTGCCTTTCCGGGCGGTGTCCAGCTCGCCAACTTCGCCGTGGCATGGCCGGCGTTCAACCAAGCCCTCGATGCGAACCGGCTCCCGGCCGACCTCGGTTGGCTGGCGGGCATGCTCGTCCGTGGCGTGCGCCCCGTCGAAGCCCGCGTGCCACTCGAAGTCTTCCGTCAGCACGAGGCGAACGGCGACCTGGTCGCACTGATGGCGCAGGGCCTCTATCGCGATCGGGCACCGCGCGAGCCTGCGAGCGAGCGGGTTGCCGCTCTATTCGTGGAGCGGTTGGTTCGACGGCGCCTATTCGCGCTCTGCGATCCAACGCCACGTCAGCCTCGGCAAGCCCGGGAGCCGATTGATCCTCGGCCCGTGGGGCCATGCAGGGGAGATCAGCGGCAGCCCGACGAGCCCCGGCCCCACGAGCTTCGACGCACAACAGGAACTGCTGCGCTTCTTCGACCACCACGTGCGCGGCCTCGCCACCGGCATCGAGACGCAGCCCCCCGTCCTCTACTACACGATGGTCGAAGACCGCTGGAAGGGTGCCGAAAGCTGGCCCCCCGCGGCGCGGCGCGAGGCATGGCACCTCGGCGAGGGCCGGGTGTTGCGACGCGAGCGGGTGAGTGCAGGCGCCGGCAGCGATGAGTACCGCGTCGACTTCGACGCCCGCACGGGCACGGGCTCGCGCTGGGACGCGCTTCTCGAACCGCAGGTTCTCGACTACCGGGATCGCGGCGGCGAGGACGAGAAGCTCTTGACCTACACCGCATCGCCCCTCGATGCGGCGCTCGAGGTCACGGGGCACCCGGTCGTCGAGCTGTTCATTGCATCGACGGCCGAAGACGGTGCCTTCTTCGCCTACCTCGAAGACGTCGCGCCCGATGGCCGCGTCACC
>JAFDDA010000123.1 GCA_019311105.1 Deltaproteobacteria bacterium | reverse complement strand
AGGTGGCTGCACGAGATCGTTCTTCCGGACTGCAGCACGGCCTTCCGGACTTCGCGATCGCTGCACTCCAGGCGGGTGACACCGTCGCCCTTGATCACTTCGATGCCGACATCCAGCATCAATCTCTCGAGGGGCTCCACCAGCCCGCCGATTCCGCCCGGAGCCGTGAAGCTTCCCCACATCTCCTGCATGTGCAGCATCATGATGTAGAAGCTGCTCGTCGAATAGGGATTCTCTCCAAGGAGAGAGGTCCTGTAGTTGATGGCCATCTGCACGAGTTCGTCGTCGACGTGCTCTGCGACCACTTCCGCAAAGGGGGTTGTGGAGTGTTCCGGCTGCTGGAACCGCTGGCTCGAGGCCTCGTAGAGCTGCTGATACTGCGCGACGTGGTCATCACTCTTCGTCTTCAGGCTGGCCAAGGAGAATTCCAGGCTGCCGAGCTCCACACTGTCTCGGTCGTCCGAGATGAAGCGCGTGACCATCCCGCCCTGATCGATCACATCGACGTAGTCCTCTGCCTTCTTGCCGTGCAACTCGAAGAGCGATGCGAAGGCCGAAAGGTCGCCAAAGCCCAGGGGGTAGAAGCCCCGAACGCCGTTCTCTTCGAAGCCGGCTGCTATGCCTCCGAGGTGATCGTTCTTTTCGATCAGGACGACGGCATGGCCCTTGGCTCGCATCTGCAGAGCTGCCGCCATTCCTCCCATACCGCCGCCAACCACGACGACTCGTTCGTCACCACTGCCTTGCGTCGTACCCATCACATACTCCTCGAGAGAACTCGGCTCATGGGGCTAGAAGAGGGCAGTCTTCCACACCATCGAGGCGGCCAGGAAGCCGATGCCGAGGGTCATCACGATGATGAAGCTCCAGTCCAGCCAGAACGCAAGGCGCCTTTCGCGCTCGATATCGACGTTCGGGTTCTTGATCAAGCGCTTGTGGTAGAGCCGCGGGGTGATCATCAGTGCCACCGGCGAGTAGAGCAAGGCCAGGTAGCCCTGATGAGCCCACGGTTGGGATTCGAGGCCTCCGAGCTGGGAGACCATTCCCATGCCGGCGTACGCGATCAAGATGATGCTCGGTATGCAGAACACTTCGAGGACCAGGAGGAATCGAAACCCATGCGCGAGCTTGGCGTGGTCGAGTTGGGGCTGCATCCAGATGAAGCGACTCACTGCGACGGAAGACGTGATCAGTCCGCCGTAGAACCAGCCGACTCCCAGCAGGTGAAGCACCTTCGCATCCATGTAGTCCTGCACCAGAAGGCTCGGGTCGGCGTGGGGCAGGCCGAGTACGAAGAGCAGGACCAGCAGGTTCACGCCGTCATGGGCCGCGTACAGGAAGCGGTCACTGCGAGTCTCGCGAGGCACTCCGGACCTATTCCCAGTCGATCCGGTCGGACGACGGAGGGCAGCCGTTGCGGAGTGTGCCCGCGGCGAACGGCTCCTTGAGGAAGGGCGGATCGGAGTGCGGGACGGCCCACCCCCATGTGCTCGAGATGCGCATGCGCGAGATCTCCCAGGGTTCGCCTCGGCGCTGCAGCTGCAGCTCGTACACGCCGCCGGTGAGCGTGTACTCGATGGCCGTGAGGAAGTAGGCGGTCACTTCGACCCGATCGGCTGCTTCGCTCGCGACGACCGATACGTTTGCGGAATGATGTCGGGCCCCTTCTCCCACGAAGGCGGAGTAGAGCCCTCGAATCTCGTCGGGCCCCGTGTAGAGGAGGTTGCCTCCCGAGCCGGGCGGGAAGTTCTGGAGCTCGAGCCGGGCATCGGCGGCAAAGAGGCCGAGCAGATCCTCCAGGTGGCCCGCATCCAGGTAATACAGGTAGGCATTGAAGCGACCTCTGCAGGCCTCGATGGCCTCGATTCGCTCCACTCGCCCGCGAAGATCTGCAATTTCGTCGATCGTCGAATCAGCCATTCGAATGCTTCTCCTTTGCTTTCATCACTTCTCTTCCCCCGCGAGCTGGCCCAGGTGCTCGAGCGTCTCGGTGCACCAGGCCAGCTCCGCCTCCCGAATGGCTCGGCCATGGCGCAGGGTCATCAGCCAATAGGGCTGATCACGGTGCTTCGGGGGAGGCTCGCGCAGGGCCGACTCGATCTCGCCCAGATACGACAGATCGCGCTCGCACTGCTCGCGGTAGTCGCGAATCAGCTTCTGGCATTTCCCGGAGGCGACGCGATCGCCAAGGCTCAGCTTGAGCAGCAGCTCCGACCGCTGCGGCTGAGGCTCGGGTGGCACCACGAGCCACTCGCGCAACTCCTTCCTTCCGGAAGGCGTGATCGCATAGAGGTTGCGCGTGGGCTTGCCCTTGCGCTTCTCCTCGCTGCAGGTCGCGAGCCCTTCCTCCACGAGCTGTCGCAAGGTCGGGTAGATCTGGCCGTAGCTCTCGCTCCAGTAGTGCCCGAGGTTGCCCTCGACGTGTTTCTTCATGGCGTAGCCCGTCTTCAAACCCATGCTCAACATGCCGAGCACGGCATACCGCGAACCCAGGCGACGCTTCTTCGGGGATGACACCGAGAACTCTCCATCTGCGCCCGGCGCACTGGATGGGTGCGTCTGGCGCGTCGTATATCTGTTAGATATATATCTCCGGGATCGTCTGACCGTCAACACCCCGTGGTGAAATAGGATTGGAGGAGCGGCCCATGGACGACCTCGAGGGAAGAGTGGCCGTGGTGACTGGCGCCGCCAGTGGAATTGGCCTGGCCACCGCAACCCGGTTCGCTCGAGAGGGAATGCGCGTCGTGTTGGCCGACATCGAGCGCGACCCGCTCGAAGCGGCGGTTGCAACGCTGAAGGGGCAGGGCCACGAGGTCCTGGGCGTCCCGACGGATGTGAGCCAGTGGGACGCCATCCGGCACCTGGCCGACCAGACTCTCGGTGCGTTCGGGCAGGTGAACGTCGTGCACAACAACGCGGGGGTCGTTCGCGCCGGGCGCCTGGCAGAGCTGAGCATCGCCGACTGGGAATGGGTGCTCGGCGTCGACCTCTGGAGCGTGATCTACGGAGTGAAGGCCTTTCTCCCCCTGATTCGCGAGGCCGGGGAAGGACACATCGTCAATACCGCTTCGAGTGCAGGGCTGCAGTCCGCGCCCGAGATCGCTCCCTACAACGTGGCCAAGTTCGGCGTCGTCGCGATCAGCGAGACGCTCCAGCAGGAGCTGATCGCGGAAGACAGCCCGATCGGTGCCTCGGTCCTGTGCCCGGGCGCCATCGCGACGCGCATCACCGAGAGTGAGCGGAACCGGCCCGATGCGGCCGCCGACACGGAGACGAATCAACGGTTTCGCCTCTTCTCCTCCAAGGTCCTGGCGGATGGGCACTCTCCGGAGAGCGTTGCGGAGAAGGTCGTCCATGCGATCCGGGCCAAGGAGTTCTGGATCCTCACCCACGAGAATTGGATCGACGTACTGAAGAAGCGCGTCGAGGGGATAGAGAACGGGCGCAAGCTCGTGATGGGTTTCGGTGGCTGATTCATTCGACGGACAGGTGGCGCTGATCACGGGCGCCGCCAAGGGGCTCGGCCAGGCGTTCGCGAGACGCCTCGCCGCAGCGGGCTTCGAGGTCGTCGGGTGCGACATCGATCCCGCGATCGACGAGCTGGAGGGCTCGGCCTTCCGCGCCGATGTCTCCAAGCCGGAGGACGTTCGGCGAGTCGTCGACGCCGCGCTCGAGGAGCACGGCCGGATCGATCTGCTGATCAACAACGCGGGCATCGCGCGCGGCAGCCAGGCGGGTCAGGACTGGGAGCTGGGGCTACGCGACTACGAGGAGATGGTTGGCACGAATTTCTTCGGGGCCTTCCTCTTCGGCCGCGCGGTGGCGCCCACCATGATCGAGCAGCGGGCGGGGAACATCGTGAACGTCTCCACCGACCACATCTATCCGACTCCCGGGCTGCGCGTCCAAGGGCACGGCGGAATGGATCTCTACAACGCTTCGAAGTGGGCGCTCAATGGCCTCACTCTCGATTGGGCGGCCAGCCTCGGTCCGCACGGAATTCGAGTGAACGGTCTCTGCCTCGGTGCCACCGACACGCCGATGCTCCGCGACATCGCGGTCGGCGCACCCGAGGAGGTGATCGCAACCTGGATCCAGCCCGACGACGTCTGCGGCCTCCTCCTCGAGCTTCTCTCGGAGGGACCGAAAGGCCGAAGCGGCCACAACCTCGGCTGTTGGGTCGGTCGTCCGCTGAGCCTCGAGGACAGCATCGAGGTCGGTCACCGTCGCTAGCTTCTGGGTCCGCTTCAGAGAGTGGACTGCTTCCCTCTAGCGACGATCGAGACGAAGCGGTCAGCCGCCGGCGGCGCGCACCAGGCGCGGCAGGTAGCCGACATCGGTGTCGAGCAGGTGGAAGTCCTTGACCACGAGGTCGCTGTCGGTGATCTCGTTGAACCAGTCGCCGAAGGTCTTCTTGAAGCGGAGCCACAAGCTGGTGCTCGCGGAAGGCCCCGCGTTGGGGCGGAGCAGGCGGCGCTCGCCTGCGTGATGGAAGAAGGGCTCGGGCGGCAGGTGCGGGATCAGGTCGTGGTGGTTCGCGTAGCGGAAATGCGGCCGGTCGCTCAATCGATCGTTCAACTGATCGCGGAAGCGCCGGTTGCCGACCCGTGGCGCGCCAAAGGTATAGAGGCCGTCGATCGGCGTCCCCTGCTCGAGCATCATGGCGGCGAAGAGCGATGCCAGCGCCCCGCCCAGGCTGTGGCCCGTGACCCAGATCCCCTGGCCGGCACGCTGCAGGGCGTAGACCGACTCGGCGGTCTCGAGCAATGCGGGGAACATACTGTCCTGAAACCCCTCGTGGACCCGCGTCCGCGTGAGGGGCCCAGGCTCCTTGACGGCTTGGAGGTTCGCGACCCAGTTCGCCGCCGACGCGCTGCCGCGGAACGAGACGAGTACCACCTCGTCGTTGCTGGCGACGAAGGCGGTCGTGTCGATGTCGACACCTTTGCGGACCTCGATCGGTTGGAACTCGCCGAAGCCCCAGGCGCCGAGGCGCCCGGCGAACTGGGCGGTGGGCCGGTAGGCCAGGGTCGAGGCCAGGGCCAGCGCCAGGGCGTCCTCGTGGCTATGCCCGCTCGACCAATCCGGCTCGAACCGGCCCCAGGGGATCTGGATCTTCGCCATCGCCAATGCCTCCCGCCGTGACTACCCGAGACCGTGGACGATGGGTCCGCGGGAAGCAAGGCGGCAAGCGCGCTTGCCACGGGCCGCCGCGAAGTCGGCTGCAGCTCCGCTGACGGGGAGGGACTTGCGACGAGGGACGTCGGCGGATAGGGCATTCAAGCTGCGTTCTTGCACCCGGCTCGAGTAGGGGCGTTATGACAAACCCCTGCGAGAGCCACAACGGGCGCGACGGTCGCGATCAGGTCGACTCGAGGGTGCGATCGTTCGGGGCCGAGTTCGAATGCGCCGCCCGTGACTGGCAGCAGGCCGTTCCCGAGTCTCTCGATTTCGTCGAACGCTGTGCGGCCTAACGCCCTTCGATGCGGCGCTCGATCTTGTCGAGCGTTCTTCCCTTCGAGGGAACGCCGCGCCAGTGAACGGACTCGAAGCTCGGGACCCCGATCTGTCGGCGCACCTCATCGAGGGGCATCGGCAGCATGGCCTCGTAGTCGACGCAGAAGAGCGATGGCGTATCACGGCCGTGACGGTAGGAATTCATGACGTATCGCGGCCAGCCGATCGGCTCCGAAGGCTTGAGGGCCAGGAAGTAGAGCATCATCAGACGGATCGGCAGCAAGGGGATATGACCCGCCGTGTAGGCGTCGACGCCGACCTCGCCGATGACGGTGCGATCGTAAGCGCCGAGGACGTGAAAGAGATCGTGGCTATTCGCCATGCGCCTCACGAACCAGAGCTGGTCTTCGCTCCAACCGAAACGCCGCGCCTTCTCGTCGAGCCCTGCCGCCTCGAGAAAAGCGGCTGCTGGGGCCATCCCGTCGTCGTCCATGTACACGAGATAGGCGTCGGCAAAGCTGCCCTTGGGCATTGCGCCGAGCGCGTCCTGATCGCTCAGCAGTGCATTCAGGTCGGGGCGCGGCGAGTGCGCCAATAGCCTCTGTCCGATGGGATGAGCGGAAAACTTCAAGAATTCCCGCTCTACGGTCGGCCCTGCCAGGGCGAACATTCCCTCCATCGCGCTGTCGAGTCCACCCGAACCGGCAGTGAATTGCCACAGGCTGTGAAGTCCGTGGGCCCACTCGCGACGTAGAGGCTTCCGACCGCTGAGCGACATTGCGCTTCCTTCCATCTCTCTCTCCTGCGGACACCAGAATATCAGTCGGGGCAGGGCGACACTAGAGTGTGGATCGAGCGAGTCGGCGCGAGGCGTCTTCGAGGTCCGGTAACCCTTCGCCAAGATCAATCCTCGGGGGATCTCGGGCTAGAGCGACCATAGGCAGGGGCTTCGAGCGGCCACGGCGGCCCGTTCGCCCGCCCGGCGCCCGCTAGGGCGAGGGCGCGACGGGCTCGCTCTTCTTCGCGCTGAGCTCAATGAGCGTGCGGCCCCGCACCAGGATCGAATTGAGCGGCTCGGATGCCCGGCCCGATCGCTCGAACGATTGCAGCATCGGGATCAGGCCGGCGAGCGCGGTGCCCGCTTCGAGCCTCGCCAGGGATGCACCCAGACAGAAGTGGACACCGAAGCCGAAGCCCAGATGCCCGGTGGTATCGCGCGTTGCGTCGAAGACGTCGGGATTCTCGAACTGCCTCTCGTCGCGATTTGCCGAGGCGAGCATGCAGGCGACCTCGGCACCCCTGGGGATCGTCGTCCCCGCGACCTCGACGTCTCGGGTCGCCGTCCGGAAGACCATCTGGACCGGTGAGTCGAAGCGCACGGCCTCTTCGACCAGATTGGGGATGCAGGCCGGCTCGCCGAGCGCGAGCTCGACCTGGTCGGGCCGATCCAGCAGTGCGCAGACGGCATTGCCGATCAGGTTCGTCGTGGTCTCGTTTCCGGCGACCAGCAGCAGGCAGACGAACTGGATCACATCGACCTCGTCCAATACTTCGCCCAGCTTCGGATCCACGAGAATGCTGATCAGATCGTCCTGAGGCCGCCCGCGGCGCTCGCGAACCTGCTCTCGGATGAAGGCATACAGCTCCCCGATGCTCTCGGTCAGGCCGGAATCGATCAGGACGGCGATCGGCTTGCCCGATGCCAGGCCGAGCAGCGCGTTCGTCCAACGCTTGAAGTCGTTTCGCCGCTCGGGCTCGATGCCGAGCACCTCGGCGATGAGCGTCGTCGGCAGCGGAACGGCGAACTCTTCTACGAGATCGAATCGGGGCTGGTCGGCAATACCGGCGATGAGCTCGTCGACGAGGCTTTGGACCCGCGGCTGCCAGGCGGCGACGCTTCGCGGGGTGAAGCCTCGGCTCACGATCTTTCGCACCACTTCGTGGCGCGGCGGATCGAAGCTGATCATGCTGCCGGCCTTGGGGAAGCGCAGCGGATTCAGACGCGTCTTCAACAGGAACCGCAGCAGCATGAGTACGTGTCGCGGCGTGATGGGAACCTCGATCGCGCGCGTCAGGACCGTCAGCATCGCCGCCGACGAGAAGGTCTCGGTGTCCTTGAGCGTCGCCAGCACGTCGTCATAGCGGGAGATGCAGTAGAGCCGGGCCTCGGGCGACCAGTGGACCGGTGCTTCGTCCCGGAGCTGCCGGTAGAGCGGGTAGGGATCCTCGCAGATGGAGTCACTGAGAGGGTCGAATCGAAACGACAATTGCACTCTCTGGGTGGCCCAATTGGACGGCCCTGGTGCTTCTTCGGTGCTCCACGACGTCGACCTGAGCCGGCGGGAGTCTGGATCGGCTGGGAGGCGCAGACTCCGGCGGAGGCCGCCAGAGTCAGCTGCGGGCGCGAAGTGCCGGACCGAGGCGGCGGCGAAGGTCCGCCTCCATCTCGCGGATCCCCAGACCGGCGTGGAGCTCCTTTAGCTCACGCAGACGCGGGTGGCCTGCCTTCGACTCGGCGTCCCATTCATCTGCGAAGTCCCCGCTGCGGATCGTTTCGACGAGCGCGCGCATGGCTGTCAGGAAGTCGAGCGAATCATACGAGCCTCGGCGCGCGAGCTGCCCGTATTGGCTCGTCGGCGAATGGTGCTCGAGCTGTGCGGCGAAGCCGTCCTTTCGCAGCAGCCCATAAGTACGTTCGACTTCCCCAGAGAGGAAGAGCTCCGTCATGATCGCCTCGAGGGGAATGCCCTGCTCGAGCATGGCGGTCACGAAGGCTGTATTGACGTGGGTGAGCGCCGGCGAGAGCACTTGTTCGACCGCCAGGTCGAGGACCGCCTCCTGCATCGGCGAGAGCTCGATCCCGCCTTCGCGCAGCCCGCCAATCGCTTTGGCAATGGCCAGGGTGCGAGCAAGCGCCCGACCGCTCTCGTCACGCTCTACGCCGACGGCGGTGATGAAGCCGGCACCTTCCTCATAACAGTTCCGGACCTCGGGCCCGAGCATGCGGGGGGCCACCATGCCGAGGTCGCCGGCCGGAGCGAAACGACCGAAAGCGAAGGTGTAGCCGCTTGCCAGGATCGTCATCCCGGTGTCCGGTCGCTTCAGCGGTAGCGACGGGATCACGTCGTCCGGTACGAGCACACAAACCACGTCCGCGTCGCTCGCTCGCTCGATACGGCTCGCGCGGAATCCGTCGGCCTCCGCCTGCTCGCGGGACGCATCCGCGCGCACACAGACTTGTGGGTCCAGCCCCGAGTCGCGCAGGTTGAGCGCCCAGGAACGCCCCTGGTTTCCGTAGCCCACGACGGCTACCGAGCTGCCCTCCAGCTCGGCGAGTTCGGCATCGGCATCGGTGTAGATCGTGGTCATCGTTCAGACTCCCCCTCGGCCTCGGTCCGTGCGGATGCGGTCGACCCCGTCGGCGCTTCTATAGCAAGCTCGATGCCTGCGGGCCGAAGACCGCGATGAACGAGGCGGCAACACGACTGGGGAGATACCCGTTGCAGAGGAAGACGGGATACGACCGGCCGCCAGAGGTGCCATACGCCACGAGGTGCGCGAGGAGGTTGCAGGCGAAAGAAGGGTCTTTCGAGGTCCGGTAACCCCTCGTTATGACCAATCCTCGGGGGATCTCGGGCTAGAGCGGCCGTAGGCGGCACCGCGTCGAACAGTTGGCAAAGAAAAGGCGTAGGGTGGGTGCTCGAAACGGACGTGCACGGGGCCATCACGGAAGGACGGAAAGGAACGGCATGCTACCCGCCGGCTTCGAGGAGCTCGACTTCGAGGAATACCATCAGGTGGAGCTGCCGCGCCTGCTGCACGCGGGAAACGGCGCGCTGGCGCGCGAGGAGGCGAAGCGGCTCGGCTCGCTGGCCTTCCGCTTGACCGATGGCGCGGCCTATACCTACGCGGCGGGTTCCGACGGCATCGAGATCGTCCCCGGAGACGAGACGGCGAGGCACGTCTTCGAGCTCAGTCGCGAGTCCTGGCAGGCGATCGTCCACGAGCTCGAGGCCGCCCCCGGATTGCTCTACGCGGGCAAGGTGAAATGTCTGCGTGGAAAGGCGATCCGGCTGGTGAACTGGGAGCCGGGGCTGCGCGCGATCTACAATGGCCGCCCGATCTTCGATCCCGCCGACTTCGAGCTGACCGATCGCAACGGCGACCCCCTCGATCCCGCCACCGCCTTCACCCTGGACGGCGATCGCAAGGACATGGCCCACTTCCTGGGCAGCGCGGGCTATCTCGTGGTCAAGAACGTATTCGACTCGAGGGAGGTGGCGTCGTTCCAGGAAGCCGCGGCGGAGCTCCGCCGCGCCGCGGTCCCAGGCGATCACAAGTCCTGGTGGGGCAAGAACGCCGACGGTGAGGAAACCCTCTGCCGCGTCATGACGGCGCGCACGATGTCCGCCTTTCGCGATCTCCACCGCGATCCGCGCCTCACGGGCCTGATCGACCTCAGCGAGACGAAGCTGAAGGCGCGGGTGGAAGACGACGGGATCGCGGGCGGGACCGTGATCTACAAGAACCCCGACATGGTCGAGGGCCTCTCCGACCTGCCGTGGCATCGGGATTGCGGGATGGGCGGGCACGCTCTCAACTGCCCGCTCATCATCTTGTCGGTCTTCGTGACGCCACTGAATTCCGATACGGGCGAGCTCCGCATGCTGCCGGGGTCATGGCAGGGCTC
Organism: Deltaproteobacteria bacterium; assembly: GCA_019311105.1. Lineage (GTDB taxonomy): Bacteria > Myxococcota_A > UBA9160 > UBA9160 > JAFDDA01 > JAFDDA01. The sequence continues at coordinate 262 of JAFDDA010000123.1, read as the reverse complement.
CTGTCCTCCGCTCGATGCCGACGACCGCCACGCGCCGCGGGGCGTATCCGTCGCCGCGGAGCCGGGGGACGTGTCACTCCACTGCGGCGACACCATGCACGCCGCACCGACCCCGCGCCGGAGCGACCTCGAGACGTACAGGATCAGCGCGCTGACGGCATTCTCTCGGGTCGGAGCACCCGCAAGCCCCCGGAAGGGTGCGTACAACGACGTGCTGCTGGGACGGGACGATGGCCAGGTGGAGCATCTGGCCGATCTCGCC
>JAFDDA010000042.1 GCA_019311105.1 Deltaproteobacteria bacterium | reverse complement strand
CATGTCCAGGGAGTTCTTTGCCTCGGGCCGATCGATGGTGATGAGCACGACGTGCTCGTCGTTCTTCTCGTAGTGGATGGGCATCGCTCGGGCTGCTCCTCAGTAGTAGATCATGCTGCTCTCGCCGATTCGGACCAGCTCACCCTTCTGGTTCGTCCAGCGGAACTCGCTCACGAGGAAGAGCATCGTGCCCAGGCGGCCGTCCCTCTCGTAGGCATTGGCGAACCGCGCGACACTGGTGATTCGATCGCCCGGTCGGATGGGCTGGAAGTACCGACTTCGCTGTCCGCCGTTCAGGACCCGCTCTCCGGGCTCGACTCCGATCCCGCGCAGCCACGTCACACCCAGGTTCAGGTCCGGCATCCACGCGAAGGGGTTGAACTCTCGCGGTGCAACGAGGGCGCCCCAAGGCCCCTTCGCGGCCTCTTCTTCGAAGTAGAAGGAAGCGGGGGGCTTCTTCGGGTAGTACGTGGCGATGGCCCAACGCCGGATGTCGTTCTCACCGACGGGCAAGGATGTGGCGGGTGCCCCGGTCTCCCCGATCCGATCGATCGTGGCCTGGTCGAGATACTCGCCGACTTCGGGTTTCTCGACGGGAGTGCCGTTCGAGGGCTCGGGAATCACCGTGGCCTTCCCGGAGTCGAAGAACAGGACGGTTGCCTTACCCGGTGCGGTGTTCTTGCCGTCCTGGTTTTCGACCGCCAGATCGAAGCTCAGGAGCTTCCGATCGCTGCGCTCGTCCTTCCCGGTGATCGTCGCTCTCGAGCTCAGCGCGTCGCCCTTGAAATTGAGGCCGCGGAATTCGCACTGGAAGTCGACGATGTCGCCAGCACCGTCCAGCCAGTCGTAGAGCCCGTTGTGGAGGTAGGAGATGCGCAGATTGCCCATCCCGAAGACGTCCTTTTGACCCACGGCACGGGCGGCCTCGGCATCCATGTGGAGGGGAATGAACTCGTAGTTGACCGCCGCGTAGCGGTTCCAGTGGGCCAGGTCCGTGGTCCGCCGGAAGGGCGGGATCTCGTCGCCCACTTGGAGCGCAGCGAATGCCGGTTTGTCGCCCATTTCGATGGATCTCCTCGTACGCGGGTCGCACGGGCACCAGAGAGTATCTGATATATCGTCAGATTGGAGGAACGATCGCCCGGGTGGGGCTCCGGAAGCGCGACTCACATCACGACTCCACGGCGGGTGGAGCAGGTCAGGAACGTTCATGAACTTCGGATTCAGCGAAGAACAGCAGATGTTGCGGGGCGAGGTGCGCCGTTTTCTCGACGAGCGTTGCCCGCTTTCCGAGGTTCGCCGCCTGAGAGAAACCGGCTTGGGTTTCAGTGAAGAGCTGTGGGCCGAGATGGCCCGGCTCGGTTGGCTGGGCATCACGCTCCCCGAGGCTTACGGCGGGGCCGGACTGACCTTCTCCGACTGGGTCGTCATCCTCGAAGAGACCGGGCGCAGTCTCTTCCCCTCTCCGCTGATCGCCAACACCCTGGCCGCCACGGCCATCCTGGAGCTGGGCGACGAAGAGCAGAAGAGGCGGTGGCTGCCGCTGCTCGCCGATGGCTCTCGCAAGGGCACGCTGGCGCTCTTCGAGGAGGGGGATGGGCTGCGGGCCTGCGACACGGCACTGCGCGGCGAGCGCGACGGCGAAGGCTTCATCCTGAGCGGGCAGAAGCGCTGCGTCGCAGACCCGGAGGCCGCGGACCTCTTCGTCGTGTCGTTTCGCTGCGGTGACGACCCCGACGATCTGGCGCTCGCCGTACTCGAGGTGGAGGCCGACGGGCTCGAGGCGAAAGCCTACCCCCTGATCGACGAGACCAAACGCATGGGAAACCTGGACCTGGATGGCGTTCGCGTGAGCCCGGATCGGCTGCTCGGCGCTCCCGGAACCGCCGGGCCCTCGATCGAACGGCTGATCGACCAGGGCGCCATCGCGGTCGCGGCCGAGATGTCGGGCGCCGTCGACGCAGCCTTGCAGCTCACGGTGCAGTACGCGAAGGAACGGGTCCAGTTCGGGCACCCGATCGGACACTTCCAGGCAGTGAAGCATCCGCTGGCGGAGATCTACGTGGATCTGGAGTCCTTCCGGTCGCTGCTCTACTACGGCGCGTGGGCCATGGACAACCGCCCCGATGAGACATCGCGGGTGGCGTCCCTTGCGAAGGCATACGCGGTCGACACCTTCGTCCGCATGGGAATCGACGGAATCCAGCTCCACGGCGCTACGGGGTTCACGGTCGCATCCGACATCCACCTCTACTTCATGCGCTCCAAGTGGGCGCGTCCGATGTTCGGCGCTGCGAATGCCCACTACGAGCGCGCATTCGAGCTACGAGATCTCCCCCTGCTTCGCGGGGGGGCACACTTCGACCTGACCTCGGAAGAAGAGGCGTTCCGCCAGGAGGTCCGCGCGTTCCTCGCCGAGCACAGTCCACCTCGCCACAGCCGAGGTCCGAAAGAGATGGTCCGATGGTGGAAGGCCGTACGGGAGAAGCGCTACGTCGGCTTCTCCTGGCCCCGCGAGTGTGGGGGAGGCGGCGGAACCGTGATGGAGCAGTTCATCCTGAAAGAGGAGATGCTCAAGGCCGAGGCGCCGATGATCGGCAAGGACTACACGGGCTTGGGCTGGGTCGGTCCCGCCATCATCCAGTTCGGGAGCGAGGAGCAGAAGCAGAGGTATCTCCCGGACATATTGGACGGCAAGTCTGCCTGGTGCACGGGCTACTCCGAGCCCGACATCGGAAGCGACCTGGCGGGCCTTCAGTGCAAGGCCGTGCGCGATGGCGACGAGTACGTCGTCAAGGGGCAGAAGATCTGGATCTCGCTCGCCCACATGGGAACGGGCATCTACTGCATGGTGCGCACGGACTTCGAATGCGAGAAGTTCGATGGCATCACGTGCCTGCTGATTCCGCTGGACACCCCCGGCATCGAAGTCCGCCCCATCAAGAGCTTCGCGGGGGATCACTTCGCCGATCTCTACAACGAGGTCTTCTTCGAGGAAGTGCGCGTGCCCGTGGAGAATCGCGTCGGCAAGGAGGGCGAGGGTTGGCAGATCATCTGCTCCGCGCTCCAGAACGAGCGCTCTGGCATTGCCGAGGTCAATCGCCACCACAAGGCGCTCGAGCGGCTGATCGAGCTGGCGGGCAAGTCGCGAATTGCGGGCATGCCCGCCCTCGAAGATGCCGAGCTGCGACGAAACCTCAGCCGCTTCTCCGCCAGGATCGAAGCGGCTCGCCTCAACGGGCTGCGAACCCTGACGCGCCAGGTGCGCGGTGAGCTCACGCAGAGCGATGCGTCGATCAACAAACTGCACAACTGCAACCTGCTCGTGGCCATGGCGGAGTTGGGCATGGAGCTTCTGGGCGGTGCCAGTCCGTACACGGGGGACACGGCGGCATCCCGCGAAGGGGGGCGGTGGCAGGTCGGTGCCCTCGGCTGGCCGACGACGGTGATCGGCGGCGGCACCCCCAACATCCAGAAGAACATCATCGCCGAGCGAATGCTCGGGCTACCCAAAGACTAGGCGTCGACGCAGGAGAATCTCCCAGTGGCTGGTGCCGTCATCGTCGAAGACTCGATCCGTCCGTCGTAGGGGTCATGGATCCGCTCAGTCGTCTATTCACCTGGCTCGAAGACCGCGAAGAGCGGCCTCGCCTGCTCGCGATCCGCAAAGCCCTGAGCAGCAACCCGGGCGCCCTGCGGACGATGGGCTTCGTGTGCCGAGACCACGCCGAACGGATCCCCGATCACGCGGCGCTTCGTTTCGAGCGGGAAGAGGTGTCCTTCGGGTCGTACAACGAAGGGGTCAATCGCTACGCCAATCTCCTCCACAGCCGCGGCGTCCGGAAGGGCGGGGTGGTCAACATCATGATGGAGAACTCGCCCGACTTCCTGATGGCGCAGGGCGCTTGCGCGAAGCTGGGCGCGGTGGGCGCTCTCATCAATCATCACCTCGAGGGCGAAGCACTCGTCCATGTGCATCGCTGCTCGGGGGCGGAGGTTGCACTCGCCGACCGGGAGAGCTCTCCGGCGCTTCGAACGGTGTCCGACCGACTCGCCGGGATCGAGATCCATGGGGAGGTTCCTGACCCTTCGTCTGGAGGCGCGGTCTTCCGTCCTCTGGGGGAGGAACTCGAGGATGCCTCGATGGGCGAGCCGGAGATTCCCGATGTCTCGCTCGGTGATGTATTCCTGTTCGTCTACACCTCGGGCACGACCGGATTTCCCAAGCCGGCCATCATTCGACACGTTCGCTTCACGGCCGGCGGCCGTTCGCTGGCCATGATGCACGAAGAGACGCCCTCCGACTGCGCCTACGCACCCATTCCTCTCTACCACGGCTGGGCGAACTTCGTAGGGTTCGCTCCTGCGTTCCTCACCGGCGCCTGCTTCGCCTCACGTCGGAAGTTCAGCGCAAGCGAGTTCCTGAGCGACGTGCGGCGCCACGAGGCAACGATCTTTGCGTTCGTGGGTGAGCTGTGCCGCTACCTGATGCGGACACCGCCCAGCGCTGCGGATCGGGACCACTCCATCCGCCTGGCGACGGGCACGGGCCTGCGTCCCGACATCTGGCTCGACTTCCAGAGGCGCTTCGGGATTCCCAGGATCATGGATACCTATGGGCAGACCGAGGGAAACGTGAGCCTCCAGAATCGCCGGGGACGCGTCGGTTCCGTGGGACGCTGCGCACCCGATACCCACGATCAGCTTCGCCTGGCCCGGTACGATTCCGAGCAGGGCGAGCTCGTGCGGGGGCCCGACGGAATGCTGATCGAGTGCCGCGTCGGCGAGCCCGGTGAGCTGTTGAGCCGGATCTCGAAGTCGAGCGCCATGCCCTTCGACGGGTATGCGAACCCCGCCGACAACGAGGCCAAGATGATCCGCGACTGCTTCGAGAAGGGGGATCTCTACCTGCGGACGGGCGATCTCCTGCGCCGGGACCGGGCGTCCTACTACTACTTCGTAGATCGAATCGGCGACACCTTTCGCTGGAAGGGAGAGAACGTCGCGACGCTGGAGGTGGAGCACCTGTTGAACGCGGCCCCGGGCGTGCACGAAACCGGCGTCTACGGCGTTCGTGTCCCGGGGGCGGACGGGCGTGCCGGCATGGCCCTCGTGGTTCCCGAGGACGGAGCCCGCTTCGATCCTCAGGCCTTCCTCGCTCACGCGGCGGAGAACCTGCCCGCCTATGCGCGACCGCTCTTCATTCGCGTCGCCAGTGCCATGGATGTGACCGGGAACTTCAAGAATCGAAAGCTTCGCTTGCAGGCCGAGGGCTTCGACCCGAGCGGCATCGGGGATCCCCTCTTCTTCCGCGACGACGACGCGGGGCGCTTCCGCCCGCTCGATCAGGGTCTCCACGCCGAGATCGTCTCCGGCGCACGCAAGCTCTGAGGGGCGCCTCCCTACAGAGCCGCCTCGATGGCCGCTCCGTCGAGGCCGTAGAGGCGCAAGGCATTGCCGTGGAGCATCTTCTCGCACTCGTCGTCGGGGATGCCCTCGAGGCAGCGCTCGACGAGCTTCTTCGAGTCGGGGTAGGTGGACGTGGGATGGGGGAAGTCCGCCTCCCACATGATGTTGTCGACGCCGATCTGGTCCCGGAGCGCGAGGCCGGTCGCCTCGTACCAGAAGTTCACGTAGCAGTTGCGGTGGAAGTACTCGCTGGGGCGGAGGCTCATGCCCTCGTTCCAGAGACGCTGCCGCTCGTACTGATGGTCGGCCGTCTCCAGCAGATAGGGGACCCAGCCGAGGCCGCTCTCCACCGAGATGAACTTCAGGTCGGGAAAGCGTTCGAGCACGCCGGAGAAGATCACGTTCGCCATCACCTGGACGTTGCTGGTGATCGCCGTGGTCGAGATCGCAGAGAGCTTGCGCATGTTCGAAAAGCCCTCCCAGGGATCGGGCAGACTCGAACGCCCGCCGATGTGAAGGGCCACCGGCATGGCGAGCTCTTGCAGGGTTGCCCACAGCGGGTCCCAGTAGCTCTCGTTGAAGTGCGGGAACCCCCAGCTCTCCGGAGCCGAAGTCCAGACCAATGCCTTGTGTCCCAGGCCATGGGCTCGGCGGATCTCGGTCACCGCCAGATCGACGTCCCAGATCGGCGCAAGGGCCTGGGCCACGTAGCGCGGGCTGAAGTCCGACCACTCCTCGGCCAGCCAGTCGTTGTAGGCCTGGATGCACGCCAGGCGCAGCTTCGCATCGCCCACGGTGGAGACGAAGGGCCCACCGCCGAAGCCTGCGGCCTGGGGAAAGAGCACCTCCACGCCGACGCCGTCGGCATCCATGGTCGCGAGCCGGGCGGCGGGGTCGTAGGCCGCTTCGGGAACCTCTTCCCAGCGCTTCACGGCATCGCGTTCGGGGCGCATGGCGGCGCAGCCCGTGCCGAGCGCCCGGATCCGGGTACCCGCATACACCCAATAGTCGACTTCGTCCTCGGTGCGCACCTGCGGGCACTCGTCTCGGAAGCGCGCCGGCACCCTCGAGGTCCAGGTATCGCGCCGCTCCCAGGCGTGGTCGTCGGTCGAGATCAACGGGTAGTTCACGTTCGTGTCCTCGCCTTCGCCTTCCGGCTTCGGCCTGCCGGCTCGACGGCCAGGATCGGGTAGATGGCCTTCATGTTCGCCGCCATCTCTTCAGGGTCCGGGTAGGGGAAGAGGAAGATCGAGACCAGTACCCGGGTGATCCACCCGACGAGCTGCTCTGCCGTGACGACGCCGGAACGCACGAGCAGAGTGTTCTTCAGGTCCGGTGCGAACAGGCGCTCGAAGGTGGCCTGAAGGTCGGGGAAGCGCTCGCGGAGCGATGTCAGCACGAAGCCCGGGTCCGACTCGGGCAGGCGTTGGATCAGGGGATGGTCGCGCCCCAGGCGGACGGCGAAGTCGAGCACGATGCGCAGACGTTCCTCGCCCTCGGGGGTGCTCTCGAGGACTTTCCACACCTGCTGGCCGAAGCGCTCGGCCTCGCGGCGCGCCAGCCTCACGAGCAGGTCGTCGCGGTTGGGGAAATAGCGGTAGGTCGTCCCCCGGGAGACCCCCGCGCACGCGCTGACGTCGCCCATCCCCAGCTTCGCGATCCCGTGCCGGGAGAGCGCGAGCATCGCGCCGTCCAGGATGCGCTCCTCGGTCTTCCGACGGGTGGCGGCGCGGGATCCACGAGGCCTTCCCGGGTGCTTGGGTCGGCGGGGTGTCGAGCCCGGGTCGGACATAGCGAAGAGTATACAAACAATCGGACAAAAATAGAACCTTTGTTCCGTCAGAATGCATTTCGCCCGAACGGTCCGAGAACGCAGAGAGCCGCGGGCGTGGGCGGGCGGGCCGGCCAGGAGGCTCAGGGCGGCAGAGAGGAGTGAGGCGCAACGAGCGCCTCGAGAGGCACCGATCGAGGGCAGGGTCCGGCTCCCAGGATCCTTTGCCAAACCAACTCCGTCGCGCGGTCCCCCGACGTCCTTGGTTTCATCGGTTGCCCCGTACGGGCTGGGCGCTGCCATGCGCCGCACCCCGGGCGCCGGTCGGTATCGCCCCGGGTGTTCCCGAAGATCCCCTGCCCGGACTTCCTGGCCCAAGGGACCTACGACTTCTCGGTGCCGCACGTCCTGTGGAAGGGGCTTCCCGAGACCTTTCCCAATGCAACCTACGTGGAGTTCGAGCGCAGCGGGCACTAACCTCGCCGAGGTCTATGCGCTCCCTCGAACGAGCGGCTGCACCGCTTCCTGCTTCTTGAGCCACGTCTGCCAACTCTTGCCCGACGCGGGGTCCTTGCCCGTGAACGTCAGCCGAACGATCCCCTGCAAGGGCATCTGCTTCGGCGTCACCTCACCCGCTGGCCAAATCGTAAGCTCCTTTTCGCCGAGGTTGGCGACGAAGCCCTCGATCTCGCTCCCGTCCTCGAAGTGGAAGGTCACGTTCCCCCGGTAGTCGAAAGCTTCGCGCAGCGCCTCGATGCTCGCTTCGGAGGACCAGCCCTGGCTCGGGGGCTGTGCCGTCGCCGCAGCTTCGGGGGCTTCGACGCTCGCCCATTCGGCCTCCGGCGCGGGGATCCGCGGGCTGACGATCGCCGCTCGCGCCATCTCCCAGAACCCTCCGAGTGAGGAGAAGCCCTGCTCGACAGCGGTGGGCTCGAAGCCGCAGTGCACCATGCAGTTCTGGCACGCGGGGTTGCCACTCTTCGGTCCGTAACGGCTCCACTCGGTGTTCTGCAGCAGGCCCTCGAAGGTGGCCTCGTAGCCGTCCTGGAGCAGGTAGCAGGGCTTCAGCCAGCCAAACACGCTGTAGGTGGGGTTCCCCCAAGGTGTGCAGTCGAAGCTGCGCCCGCCGGCGAGAAACTCGAGGAACAGCGGCGACTGGTTGAAACGCCAGCTCTTGTGGGGCTCGTGGAACAGCTGACGGAACAAGTTCTCGGTACGCTTGCGCTCGAGGAACCCGTCCTGGTTGGCAGCCTTGTCATAGCTGTACCCTGGGGAGAGCATCATCCCCTCGACACCCAGCTTCATCATCTCGTCGAAGAAGTCCCGGACCCGTGCCGGGTCAACGCCGTCGAAGAAGGTCGAGTTGGTCGTCACGCGAAATCCGCGATTCAGCGCTGATTCGATCGCGCTGCGTGCCTTCTGGTACGTGCCTTCGCGGCAGACCGCGCGGTCGTGCTCGTCTTCGAGGCCGTCCATGTGGACGCTGAAGCTGAGGTAGCGGCTCGGCTGGAAGAGGTCGAGCTTCTCCTCCAGCAAGAGCGCGTTCGTGCAGAGGTAGATGTACTTCTTTCGCTCGACGAGGCCGGCGACGATCTCCCCGATCTGGGGATGCAGCAGGGGCTCGCCGCCGGGGATGCTCACGATGGGTGCACCGCACTCTTCGACGGCGGCCATGCACTCCTCGACGCTCAGCTGATGCTTCAGGATGTTGGAGGGGTACTGGATCTTTCCGCAGCCCGCGCAGGCCAGGTTGCAGCGGTAGAGCGGCTCGAGCATGAGAACCAGCGGGTAGCGCGAAGCGCCGCCGAGGCGCTGGCGAAGCAGGTAGGAAACGACCGTGTACATCTGGGCGATGGGAACCGGCATGGCTAGCTGGACCTCCGGATCGGTTGCGGCGCTGCAGCCGCTCCATGAGTGTGAAGATCGGGCCTGGCTGCACTCGCCGCGGCCCACTGTTCGAGGGCGGGGAGGAGGCTGGCGAGCTGGCGGAGCGCGCGGACGCCGCTGCGGATGAAGGACAGGCTCGCGAAGCCGTGCTCGGGGGTATCGACCACGACCCGGACCGCTGCGAAACGCCGTCCGGCGGCCCCCTCGGCGAGGTGGGCCGTCTCCATGTCCACGATCCGGGCGCCGGTCGCCCGGAGTTCGCTGCGTTCGCTGCTGTGCACGATGTGATCGACCGTCACGAGACGGCCCAGGCTCGGACGATGGCCCGACCGATCGAGGATCTCGAGCAGCTCCGGGGCGGAGTCGAGCTCGGTCCATTCCGGTTCGCCGCCCGTCAGCTCGCACAGCGCGGACACCACGACGATATCGCCGGGCTCGAGGCTCGCGTCGAGCGCCCCCGACACACCCGCCACGGCCAGCGCTCGCCCGGGTCGGTCGCGAAGCTCCGCCGCGGCCTTCCGGGCGCGCGCGGCACCCATCCCGGTTCGGACGATCCGCGCCGACCGTGCGCCGCGCCGCAGCGCCCGTGCTTCCAACCGCAAAGCGGCCGCAACCACGAGGTCGGGCTCGGTGCTGGTAGCGCGCCGCGCGCGGCCCGTCATCGCGGCGGCACCCGGGTCGGTGCGGACGCGTCGCTGTTGCCGGCCCCCGCACGGCCCTTCCAATAGGCACCGCTCCCCAGCCAGTGGAGCCTCGCGGAGTCCACGGTCATGCAGAGATAGAGGGCCCCCGCCACCGGGAGGGCCCACGCGCGAAGCGGGCTCAAGCGGTAGAGCTGCAGCGTCGGGAGGAACGTCCACGCCATCAGCGCCCAGGTCGCGGCAGCCAGGAGCGCCGCTGCAGCATCCCCGTGCAGGGGCCAGCCGATCAGCACGAGCGGGGGCAGCAGGTAGATGAGGACGAGGCCAACCGCCGTCCCCGCCAGCAGCACGGGCGAGTAGTGGAGCTGGGTGTAGGCGCTCCGCGCGACCATGGCCCAGATGTCGTGAAGCCCCTGATAGGGCCGGAAGCTGTACTCGCTCTCGGTGACTCCGACCCAGACCGGGCCTCCAGCCTTGATGGCCGTGCCAATCGCACAGTCGTCGATGATCTCGCTGCGAACGGACTCGATGCCTCCCGCCCGCTTCAGGGCCTCGCGCCGCACCAGCATGCAGCCGCCCGCCGCACCGGTCGTCCGGGAGTTCGGGTCGTTGATACGCGGGAACGGATAGAGCTTCTGGAAGAAGTAGACGAAGGCAGGGATCAAGAGTCGCTCCCAGCCGCTCTTGCAGTGGAGCCGCACCATCAGCGAGACGAGGTCGAGCCCCGAGCTCTCCGCCTTCGACACCAGGCGACTGAGGTTTCCGGGATCGTGCTCGACATCGGCATCGGTGAGCAGCAGGTATTCCGCGTCGGGCGACACCCGCGCGGCGGCGGCGACGCCGGTGTGGACGGCCCACATCTTTCCCACCCATCCCGGCGGCATCGGCTCCCCGTCGATGACCGTCAGCCGATCGCCACGGGGGTGGCTTGCCGCCAGGCGACGAGCCACCTCCCCCGTATCGTCTTCGCTGTGGTCGTCCACGAGGACGACCTCGAACTCGCCCGCGTACTCCTGGCCGAGGAGCGAGCCGATGCTGCGCTCGATGACGTCGGCTTCGTTTCGAGCCGGCACGACCGCCATCACCTTCGGCGACGGCGGACGCCCCGGACGCAGCGGCTCGACTTCGTCGAGCCGCTGATCGGCCCGCCAGAAGCGACCGTGGAGGAACGTGAGATAGACCCACACCCCCAAGGACAGGGAGGCAAGCCCGACGAGAGGGCTAGGCACCCTCGACTCCGGCCGAAGAGCGAGACGCTTTGGGCTCGAACAGACCGGGAAGCAGGAAGCGCCGCAGCGTCTCGATCTGCTGCGCTCGGCTGCGGCCCCTCGGCCACTCGCTCACGAGCAGCGCCGTCCCCGTGCCCCAGTCGAGTCGGATCGTGGTGGCATCAGGGAAGGTCACGACCTGCGGCACGGCTTGGCCCGCGAGATGGGCGGTTGCCTGAACGGTGCTCGAGAGGCTCAACGAATCGCTTACGACGATTCGACCCGTGATGGGCTGGCCCGGTGTGCCCAGCACCCCCTCGACGGTGACCGCATGCCGGATCTCGAACTCGTCGTCTGCGGAGGCAACGCCGTTTCCGCCGACGCAGGACCAGACGGCCGTGCCCGTGAAGGGCGGCGCTCCCGTCCAGGTTCCGCCCTGGACCGTCTCGCAGTCGTCGGCCGCCCGAACCGGCACCGCGGCGGTGAGCGCAACCAATGAAGCAAGACAGAGACTGAAACGAAGTGCTCGAACAGTCGGCATGAATCCCTGACCCAGCCCACTCCCGCCGATCATTATGAACGCGGTCAGCCACCGTTACAAGTTCCATCAGCCCAGTCTCGGCCAGCGTCCACTGAGTTCGGGAGCCGCGAGCGGAGGCCTGCTCAGGCTTCGGCGGGCCGGCTCGTTGTTCGTGGGCGTCGCCCACGTGCTTGTCGATGCTCCAGCCGATCCCGGAAAGGTGCGTCTCCGCCCAGTTGCGAGATTCGGCGTCCGTGACCGTGGCGAGCGTGTCGTTGTAGCGATTCATGAAGCCGCCGAGCGCGGTGACGGAGATCAAGGTGCGCGCTTCGGCGTCGCTGAAATGCTTACGAAGCGCCTGATGATGCTCCGGCGTGACGGCGTTCGGTGTCACCCCGGCGGCGAGGCCGAGTTGGAGTGCGGCGCGTTCCCGATCGCTGAAAAGGTCCGACGTCTCGAAGCTCCACAGGGCTTGGATCTTCTCGATGGCGACTCCCGCCTTGTCGAGCCCGAACGCACCATGGGCCTGGCAGTGGCGGCAACCCGAGGCCAGGCTCGAAATCGTGAAGGTCATCATGTTCAGCTCGAGGCCGGGAGGGCTCAAGAAGATCATGAGCTGCAGCTCCTTGAGCTTGTTGTACATCTCGGGCCAGGCTTCGAGGTCCCAGTTCTGTCGGTCGACGTAGGCGGTCATCATTTCGCTCCTGTTGTCGAGAAGGTGCCTGGGCCGATCGACTCGGCCGACTTCATCAGGCTGCCGAGGAGACGGTTGACGATGGATTGGGGCGCGAGTCGCTTGACGACCGTGAGAACCTTGGCGCGATCCATCGGGACTCTCAGCGGCTTGTTCTTGCTCGTGATGACCTCGTGGATCTTCTCCGCAACGGCTTCCGGTGTCAGCTTGCTGGCCTCGGTGTCTGCGGCCATCTGCGCAGCCATGTTGTGGCTGAACGAATCGGACGCGGCGCCCTCGACGACACGAAGGTGCGATCCGGTGGCGGGTCGATCCATTCGCATGGCGACGGGCTGCATGATGACGACGTCGATCCCTCGGGGCTTCACCTCGTGGTAGAGCGCTTCGGTCAACGCCTCGAGCGCGAACTTGGAAGACGTGTAGGCACCCATGTAGGGGACGGCCAGGATCCCGCCGAGGGAGCTCATGTTGACGATCGTGCCGCGACCTCGTGTGAGCATGGCGGGAAGCACCTGCCGGGCGACGCGGAGCGGGCCGAACACGTTGACGTCATAGAGGGCGCGCACTTCTTCGGCGCTGGCCTCCAGGGTCGCACCGATGAACATCTCGTTCGCGCAGTTGACCACGGCATCGATCCGTCCCTCTCTTTCCAGGAGGTCATCGATGCAGGCCTGGATGGAGGCCTCGTTCGTGATCTCCATGGGGAGGAAGGGGAACGAGTCCGGCAGCTCCCTTCCCTCGACCGTTCGGGCGGTTCCGTAAACGGTCAGGCCCCGCTCGACCAGGGTCCGCCCCACGACGGGCCCGAGCCCACCGCTGGCGCCGGTGATCAACACGATCATGGCCACTCTCCTCGAAGTCGTGAAATTGGTCGAATGACCTAGCGAGTTATACAGATGACTAATCCCGGGCGCAAGCTGTCATCGCGGAGGGTTCTCGGCCCCCGAAGGCCGCTCATCCATCCGCTGGCACCCGGGTCAGACGCTCAGCGGGGCGTGGTCGAGTTGGGGGAGGACGTAGCGCGCGAACAGGTCGCACTCGGTCAGGTGGGGGTAGCCCGACAGGATGAAGGCCTCGATGCCGAGGTCCTGATACGCGTGCAGCTTGGCCGCGACCTGATCCGGATCGCCCACGATCGCGGCCCCGCAGCCCGACCGCGCGCGCCCGATACCGGTCCAGAGGTTTGACTCGACCCAACCATCGGTGGCGTTCTCGCGCAGCTCGGCCTGGCGCCGCACGCCGGCCGACTCCGAGTCGAGCGAGCGCTTGCGGATCTCGGCACCGGTCTCGTCGTCGAGCTTCGAGACGAGCCGGGCCGCGGCGTCGCGCGCCTCGGCCTCGCTCTCGCGTACGATCACGTGGGCGCGGTAGCCGAAGCGCAGCGCTCGGCGGTGCTTCTCGGCGCGTGCACGCAGGTCGGCCAGCGTCTCCGCGACCGCCGGCAGCGTGTCGGGCCACATCAGGTAGACGTCGGCGCCAGCCGCGGCGACCTCGCGTGCCGGCTCGGACATCCCGCCGAAGTAGAACGGCGGACACGCGCCCGAAACCGTGCGGGCGGCGGGCGGCGCGAGCGTCAGGTCCATGAACTCGCCGTGGAAGTCCACGGGCTTGCCGTCGAGCAGGGTGCGCAGCACCTGCATGACTTCGAGTGTGCGCGCATAGCGCGGCTTGCTCTCGAGCTTCTGGCCCGGCAGGTCCGAGGAGATGATGTTGATCGTGAGGCGCCCGGCGAGCATCTGGTCGAGCGTCGCGAGCTGGCGCGCCAGCTGGGGCGCCCAGAGCTCGCCGCAACGCACCGCGACCAGCAGCCGGATCTGACGCAGCAGCGGCGCAACGCCGCCCGCGAATGCGATCGAGTCGATCCCGAGCGCATAGCCCGACGGCAGCAGGAGGTTGTCGTAGCCGTGACGGTCGGCCGCCAGTGCGATGTCGCGGCAGTGCTCCCAGGAGGAACGCAGCGCCGGGTCCGGGATGCCCAGGAACTCGTAGTCGTCGTCGCACAGGGCAGAGAACCAGCTCACTTCGACGCTCATGGCAGGGGAACTCCTTCGGCACCGCTCGCCCCCGGCCAGCTGGCACGGGTGGCGCCAGTGCCAGCCCGTGGGTGCCATGGGGCAGCGTACCCAGTCGGTCTCTCGCGTGCGCATCGGCCATTCCACTGCGTTCCTCGGCACTCTCGGTCGGGCTTCTACCCGCTCCCCCTTTCTACGAGCGAGGGCATGTCGATTTTGCGCGGGGCAGGTGTCCGCGGGGAGTCCTCTTTCATTCCGGTCCCTTGCGCGGGCACGTTCGAGGTCGCCCGGTACCATGGCCCGGCGTCCAACCCGAGGGGAACCTCCATGACTCGACTCGGCTACCAGATCCCGAACTTCACCTACCCGGGCGTCGCCCCGGAGGACATCTTCGGCCACGTCATTGCACAGGCGAAGGCGGCCGAGGCGTCGGGGTATGACCGCGTCTTCCTGATGGACCACTTCTATCAGCTGCCGGGCCTGGGCGCGCCCGACGAGCCGATGTTCGAGTGCTACGCGATGCTCGCGGCGCTCGCGCAGCACACCGAGCGAGTGCGACTCTCGGCGCTCGTTACGGGAAACACGTACCGGAACCCGGTGCTCCTGGCGAAGGCGATCACGACACTCGATCACGTCTCCGGGGGGCGGGCCACCCTCGGCATCGGGGCGGGCTGGTTCGAGAAGGAGCACACGGATCTCGGCTTCGAGTTCGGGACCTTCACCGATCGTTTCGAGAAGCTCGAGGAGGCGCTCCAGATCATCGTGCCGATGTTGCGCGGCGAGCGTCCGACGCTCTCCGGCAAACACTATTCAGTGACCGAAGCGGCGAACGTCCCCGCGCCGGTTTCGAAGATCCCGATCATGATCGGCGGGCAGGGTGAGAAGAAGACGCTGCGCATGGTCGCCCAGTACGCGGATGAGTCGAACCTGACGGGCGAGATCGACGCGATCCCGCGGAAGCTCGAGGCCCTGGCCGGCCATTGCGAGCGCTTGGGTCGCGATCGTTCGGAGATCCAGGTGACGAAGCTCGTGATGGTCGCCGTGGCACCGACCCAGGAGGAGCTCGACGCCGACTTCCGTGCCATCGCCGAGGTGAAGGGCTGGAACGACGGCCGCATCGAGGCCACGAAGAACGCCCTCGTGAGTGGAGACCCGGACACGGTGGGCGAGATCCTGTCCGACGCAAGGGCCTCGACGGCCTCGCCGTCGACCTCCCCGTCAACGGTCACGACCCGGAGCGGATCGCACTCCTCGGCGAGATCGCGAACAAGGCGCTCGGCTAGTCGGGAGCCTCTACGCAGAAGGCAACGTGGTAGCTTCGTAAGCACCTGCAAGGAGGATCCATGGCCAGCCTTCACGACTTCGAGATGGAATCGATCACGGGCGAGACGGTGAGCCTCTCTCGCTACCAGGGCCAGGTCTGTCTGGTCGTGAACCTGGCGAGTGCCTGAGGCCTCACCCCTCAGTACGCAGGTCTGCGTACCCTTCACGACGAAAATCACGACCGCGGCTTCAACGTCCTGGGTTTTCCCTGCAACCAGTTCGGGAAGCAGGAGCCGGGAACGAACGAGGAGATCCTCGAGTTCGCGCGCTCGAAGTTCGGGGTCGAGTTCCCGATGTTCGCCAAGATCGAGGTCAACGGCGACGGTGCCTGCGACCTCTACCGCTTCCTCAAATCGGGCAACCCGGACGACGACGGGAACGAGGACGTGGCGTGGAACTTCACGAAGTTCCTCGTCGACGGGTCGGGCCAGGTGGTGGCGCGCTTCGCACCGCAGACGACCCCAGAAGAGATCGGCGCGACGCTGGACGCCCACCTCTGAGCGCCGCGCTCAGGCCGAGGGACCTCTCGGAACCGACGGCTTGCGAGCCATCAAAGCAGTGCGTCGATCTCGGTGGCGAGTCGGAAGTCGCGGTCGCTCAGGCCGCCGGTATCGTGGGTGGTGAGATCGATGCGGACCCTGTTGTAGACGTTTGACCACTCCGGGTGGTGGTCGGCGCGTTCGGCCAGCAAGGCCACCTTCGCCATGAAGCCGAAGGCCTCGACGAAGCTCGCGAACTCGAACTCGCGGTGGAGCTTTCCGTCGACCACGGCCCAGCCCGGATGGTTGGCGAGGCGCGATTGCACCTCAGGGTCTTCGAGTTTCGCGATGGCCATGTCGTCCTGGCAGTCTAGAGGACCCCGGGGCGGCCAGGGCCCCTGGGTGCAGGTCGCCCCGCCGATCCGGATAGTTCCCCGGGCGCACGGATGTGGCGTGTGAGAGCCCGGCGCAACTGGTAACTTCGTCGCGTGGCGGAGCCCGGCCCCACCCAAACCCTTCGAAAACACGCACGGTGAGACCTTGAGCGAAGATCCCAAGTTCGACCTGAAATCTCTCCTGGGTCTTCCTGACGAAGAGCCCGAGGAGCCCACGGAGTTCGAGAAAGCCGTCGGCGCCGCGCTCACGGAGGCGATCACGGCCATGCGGGCCGCGGAGATCATCGAAGTCGAGCCAGACAACATCCAGCCTCTGGTGGCCGAGGCCACCGATGCCGCCATCGAATCGGCGTCCCTGAAACGGCTTTTGAAACGCATCGTGAACACGCTGGTTCACAGCGACCTCGTCGAGGAGGTCTACGGCACGGACGCCGAGCTCACGGCCTTCCTGCGCCGCTTCTTCGAACGCTCCTGACCCGCCACTCGAAGTGCAGAGCTCCGTTGGAGACCACCGCGACGCGCCCTCTGCTTCCGTGGACGCGCCCGCTTCCTCTTCGAGCCCTTCCTCGACGCATTCCATGGACGCGACATGCCGCGTTGGTTCGCGAGCATGGATTCGAACTCACGGCTCGACGGGCTGAGTTCCCGACCGAACAGTGGACGGCCGTTCGTCGCTGAGAATTCTGGGCGAGGGTGGAGGAACGATCAGGATCTCGCCCAGGATCGGATGTTTATTCGCTCGGAACGAGACCCCCGCACTCTCCAGTTCCCCGGCAACGTTCGTGGGCATGCCGATGTCGCCGGCCCAGACTGCCTGGCGGAGCCCGCGCGCCTGGAGCCATTGCATTGTGTCGCTGCGGACCTCGGCCGGCCCCCAGTTGTATCGGAAGGCAGCGCCCCGAGTCGCGTACTCGACGGTGCCGGTGCGATGCTCACCCCAGACCACGTCGAAGTCGCTGAAGGCCTCGCGGTATAGATTGCGCTCCGACTCGAACGTGACCCGCGCGTGGTCGAGATCGATGGTGCCGAGGTTCATCGCAGCCCAGCCCACGGCTGCGGCAGCGACCCCGGTGATCGCCTTGGGGCCCGGGAACCTGGCTTCGGCGAGGCCTCGCAACGCGAGCCCCAGGATCAACATGCCCGATGCATAGGGGTAGGCGTCGATGCGGACGTTGTGCAGGACGAAGAAGAGATAGTTCGTGACCGCCAGGAACAACCCCGCCAAGAACCAACGTGCACTCTTCTCACGCCACGCCTGGCCTGCCAGGATGACCAGGCCGCCGACGTGGAAGCGCAGCCAGGGTTTCGTCGGGTCGAGGTAGCTTGCGAGGTTCGACCACGCGGTGCTTAGGTCGGCCCATTCGCGATCGATGGGGGAGTAGGTGAAGGCCCAAGGTGCTCCCAGAAGAACCGTCGCGTAGAGCAGGTACACGACCAGCCCCCCGAAGAGCGCAGCAAGGCCGCCGCGCAGGACGCGGAGCGCGAAGCCCCGCCAGCCGGTCGGCCAGGGGGCGTGGGTCAGAACGACCAGAAACAACGCGGCGAGGAGAAGCCCGTTGCCGAGCCGGAACGGAATCGTCGCCGACACGAGGGCCAGGGCCGCGACCGGGTGCGAGCGAATCAACCAGCCGGCGGTGACGAGCAACCCGAGTGTGGGACCGTAGGAGCCCATCCCGCCGGCCAGTCGTGCCGGTGGGTCCAGCCAGAGCACTGCGGCCGTGGTTGCGATGGCCCATGCGGCGGCGACGAGTGGCGGACGGGGGCCGACTATCTGGAAGCCGAGGGCGAGCGGAAGCATGCAGAGCAGGGCGAACAGTCCGGGTGCCAGAACCGAGCGCACTTCCAAGGGAAGA
This sequence comes from Deltaproteobacteria bacterium, assembly GCA_019311105.1. Classification (GTDB taxonomy): domain Bacteria; phylum Myxococcota_A; class UBA9160; order UBA9160; family JAFDDA01; genus JAFDDA01. Next base: position 50,502 of record JAFDDA010000042.1, on the reverse strand, counting down.
AGCGTCAACGACAGACTGGTTGCCGGTGGGTATTGGTTGATGACGCGGCCCGTCTTCGAATCGACGTGGTAGGCGTGAGGAGCGACCATCCAGGCGTACTCTGGAAGCTTCGCCCCTTGGGCCTCGAGGTGTTCCACTAGGTCGTTGTGAAAGGGGCGGCGGGCGTGGTCGGAGAGCCAAACCCCCTCGTCCAGGGCTTGGGCCATGTTCAGGTACCCAAAGTCATCGCAACCCTCGGGTAGGGCCGGGTTCGGCGTCGGCTTCCGCGCGATGGAGCTCCATGCAAACAGGATGGCCACCGCGACCAGGATCGAGCCCGCTAAGATGCGGTCGCGACTCACGGGGACGTCTCTTCGGCGGCTCGCCGCTCGTAGATCCGGGCGTCTCGATCCCGGTGGATCTCCTGCCAGATGGCTGGGTCCGGCGGTGTCTCGACGCTCCAAGGGCATTCGCCCACGCAGTGCGAACCGATATAGAGGAAGCGGCCGCTCGACGGCATTTCCGTCGTCGTCAGGTAGGCAATGTTCAGGTGTGCTTCGGTGATCGGACGGAAGAGCACGGCGGGGATCCAGAGGCCAGCGTCGGCATATTGGGTCTCGACGACGTCACCGGGCGCGGCGCGTGCATCGAGCCAGGCCAGTGCGCGCAGGTCTGCTTCTCGCAGGGCGCCGGACTCCGACGAGATCCGCAGGTAGTGGTCGTACGGGCTCGCCGCCAGCACGATTGCGAACGCGACCACCCAGCCGGCCGCGAACCCACCTCGCAGCCGCGTCGGCGCCAGGAGACCCTCCAAGCCGACGGCCGCCAAGACACCGAGGGGGAGGATCGACATCGCTGCGACTCGCTCGGGATAGACGAGCGCCGAGAGCGGCAACCACCAGAGCTCGGTGTTCAGGATCAAGACGAAGGCCATGAAGAGGAAGGCGAGCTGCAGGGCCCACGCCATCGGGTCGCGTCGCCGGAGTGGTGCAAGGCCGAACGCCAAGAAGGGGAGGAGGACGATGATGTTGCCTCTCACGCTCTCGAGCGCATAGGTCGGGATCGTCAGGAAGGAGGTGGACGGGTTCCCCCCCCAGGCGTCGTTGTGGTTGCTCACCCAGTTTCGGATCCACGCCTCGACCTCTGGCGTTACGGCTCCGAAGTCGAGGGAGCTGAGATACGGGGCCAAGGCAACACCGAAGACGCCGCCGAAGATCAGGAGATTCCGAAGCGTCGCCGGGCTGTGCGGGCCTCGGGCCGCCAGCCAGGCCAGCAGCGGGAGGCCGAGCAGGTAGAAGCCCTGGACCAGCACTAGTGTGTGGGTCGCGGCCACTCCGGCGAGGAACAGGCCAGCGAGAGCGGCATCGGCAGGGCGCCATTGCCGGAAGCGCAGCAGGCGGGAGGCCAGCAAGGCAAACAGGGCGATCCCGAGGACGGTCGGGTTGCCGCCCCAGGCGATGTAGCCCTGCGGCGCCTCGCCCACGAAGCTCGCGGCGGACGCCGTGATCGCGGCCGGTAGCGCGGCGGCATGGACCCGGAAAAGCGCGAAGAACGCGAAGCTCGTGAATGCGTGGGTCAACGCGGTCATCTCGAAACCCGCGCGGTAGCTGGGCAGGCCCTCGGTAATCGAGATCAGAGCTCCCGGGACGTGGAAGCCGACGGGAAAGGTCGCGAACGTGTCAATTGGCAGGATCGGCCGATAGCTCGCAGGCACGCCGCCGGCCTGCACGATCATCTCGATCAGGTACGTGTGCATGCTCATGTCCGCGCCCGCGGGGGCCGGGCTCGTGTTCATGGGGAGCAAGCGCAGCAAGACGACCGCCGTCGCCGCCAGCAAGCCCGCGATCGGGATCTGGCCGAGGCGCTCGCGTAGCGGGGCATGCGGTCCCGTGCGCGGCCAAGCGGTGTGGGCCGCCACCGAAAACGCGGAGCAGGCGTAGAAGAACGTCTCGAGAGGCGCCGGGATGAAGCGCAAGAACCAGAAGCCCACCGCCCAGAAGCAGAGCGAGGCGCCAACGATCTCGACGCCCCGCACGAGGGGGTCGCGTTGGTCGAGAGGGCGCCGCGGCACCAGAAGGATTCCGGGCGTCCAAGCCAGGAGCAGCGAAGGGCACGCGAGCCAGCAACCCAGCCACGCTAGGGGCACAAGCCAGCGATCGGGATTCCAGGGTTCGAGGTCGGGGCCCGAGGGCTGCGAATTCATCGAGACCAGAGATTTGGCCATCGGGCCCGACCGATCAACTCCCGACGCTCGGCGAATCAGACGATCTTGCTGGCGTGGCTAGCCCAGTAGCGATCCTTGAGGAGTCGCTTGTAGAGCTTTCCGGTCGGATGTCGCGGCAGCTCGGCCTCGAAGTCCACCGAGCGCGGACACTTCACCTTGGAAATCTGCTCCTGGCAGAAGTCGATGAGTGCCTGGGCCAGCTCGGGGCTCGCCTCGTCGGGGTCGAGGAGTTGGACCACCGCCTTCACCTCTTCCCCGAAGTCCTCGTTCGGCACGCCGATGACGGCAACGTCCGCCACCTTCGGGTGGGTGATCAGGGCGTTCTCCGTCTCCTGGGGATAGATGTTGACCCCGCCCGAGATGATCATGTGGGCCTTGCGGTCGGTGAGGTAGAGGAAGCCGTCCTCGTCCAGGAAGCCGACGTCGCCCAGCGTGCTGTAGCCCTCCGGGCTGCGGGACTCGGCGGTCTTCTCCGGGGCGTTGTGATACTCGAACTTGACCGCGCTCTCGAAGTAGATGCCGCCTTCGCCGCGCGTGGGCTGCTCCTCGAACTCCTCGTTCAGGATGTGCACGACCGCGTTCAGCGGCTTGCCGACCGAGCCTTTGTGGGCGAGCCACTCCTCGGAGTCGAGGGCGCAGAACCCGTTGCCCTCCGTCCCGGCGTAGTACTCGTAGAGGACGGGGCCCCACCATTCGATCATCGTCTCCTTGACGGGGATGGGGCAGGGCGCTGCGGCGTGGATGGCGACCCGCAGGCTGGAGACGTCGAACGGGGCGCGGTCCTCTTCGGGCAGCTTCAGCATGCGAACGAACATGGTCGGGACCCACTGGCTATGGGTCACGCGATGCTTCTCGATCAGCCTCAGGCTCTCGAGGGCGTCGAACTCCTCCATCACAACGACGGTGCAACCGAGACGCAGGAACGACATCGTGAAGCCGAGTGGCGCGGCGTGGTAGAGGGGCGCAGGCGAGAGATAGACGGAATCCCCGGTCGCGCCGTACATGGCCAGGAGAAGCCCCAGGATCGGCGTCGGCTTGCCGATCTCGCCCTCGGGGAGCGGGTGCTTCACGCCCTTCGGGCGCCCCGTCGTGCCCGATGAGTAGAGCATCATCGCACCTTCGGATTCTTCTTCGAGCGGCGCGGTGGGTTGGGCGGCCAGCGCTTCTTCCCACGAGTCGTAGCCCGGCGACGGCGCCCCCACCATGAAGCGGGCCGTCAGCCGCGGGCACTTCTCGGCAAGAGCCTCGGCGAGCTCGCGCTTGGCCTCGGAGGTGATGAAGACCTGCGCACCGCAATCGTCGATGATGTATTCCGCTTCGGATGCCGTCAGGCGCGAACTGATGGCGGTGTAGTAGAGGCCGCTTCGCTGGGCGGCCCAGGCGAGCGCGAAGTACTCCGCGTTGTTCTCCATGCAGAAGGCGATGTGGTCGCCACGCCGGAGACCGAGCGAGTGGAAGAGCTGGGCGCCCTGGTTGGAGCGCTCATCGAGTTCGCGATAGGTCACGACGCGCCCGCTCCGGGCCATGACGTACGCGGCCTTGTCGGGGGTCTTCTCGGCATGGGTAGCGGGGTACATGCGTGCTCCGGGAATGGAAGTGCTTTGGCGTCGAGGTTCCGGCCGCAGGTTGAGCCGGATGTCCGAAATCTTCAAGCCGCATCTGCAAGGCCGATCGCCCCGGTTTGAGGGCGGTCGCTTACTATGATACTAGTTATCAGCATCCCAATGGCCCCGCCAGGCACACGCGCCGCGGCCGCCATGCAGGCTGCCACCGTCGATGCGCTGGCTGGCGGCGACTGGAGTTCAGGATGAGCGAGAGCGTCGAAGCAGATGGGGAAGGGGATCTCCTCTTCGAGAAACAGAGCGGGGTCGCGACCTTCACCCTGAATCGGCCCGCGGCGCGGAACGCCCTGACCCCCGGGATGTTCCTCGACCTGGAGCGGCGGCTGATCGAGATCGAAGCCGACGACGAGGTGAGGGTCGTCGTGTTGACCGGCGCGGGCGGTGCCTTCTCCGGCGGCGCCGACCTGAAGCCGGTCTCGAAGGAGGAGAGTCGGCGGACGCGAGCGTCCGCCTTCCCCGGTGACCGGGGCGGCGATATCCTCGACCGCGCCAATCGCTGCATCCTTCGCCTGCAGCGGCTCCCCAAGCCCGTCCTCGCGAGCATCGACGGGGTCGCGGTCGGGGTTGGCTGCAGCCTCGCCCTGGCCGCCGACCTGCGGGTGGCCTCGGATCGGGCGCGGCTCGGCGTGGTCTTCTCGAAGATCGGCCTCGGGCCGGACGGGGGCGCCTCGTACTTCCTGCGCAATCTCGTCGGCAACGCGAAGGCGCTCGAGCTCATGTTCCTCGGCGAGCTCGTCGACGCCGCCGAAGCCCTGCGGCTCGGCCTGGTGAACCGGGTCGTGGCTCCCGATGATCTGGCGGGCGCGACGGCCGAGCTGGCCCGTCACCTCGCGAGCGGGCCGACGCTGGCCTACGGCTTCGCCAAGTCTGCCGTCTACGAGGGGGCGGACCTGCCGCTCGAGAGCGTCCTCGACCTCGAGGCGCGCAATCAACAGGTCGCCGGCCGGTCTCGCGACGCCAAGGAGGGCATCCGAGCCTTCCTCGAAAAGCGAAAGCCCGACTTCCGCGGCCACTAGGCGCGTCGCCAGGAGCACACCATGGAACGGTTCGACGGTCTTCTCTTCGACTGCGACAACCACTACTACGAGGCGGAGGACGCCTTCACGCGCCATGTCCCGAAGCGGATGCAGAAGCGCTGCGTCCAGTGGGTCGAGATGGGCGGCAGACGCCACCACCTGGTTGCGGGCAAGCTGAACCACGCCGTCGGCAACCCGACCTTCAATCCGGTGTCGAAGCCCGGCGTGTTGCGCGAGTACTACCACGGCAATCCGGACGGCAAGACCTTCATCGAGCTGACGCACTCGGCGCTCGAGCCGATGCCGCCGGAGTACATGGATCGCGACGTCCGCGTCGAGCGGATCAAGGAGCAGGGCCTCGAGGGGGCCTGGCTCTTCCCGACGGCGGGGATCCTCTACGAGCAGGCTCTCGCGCACGACACCGACGCGCTCAGCGCGACCTGCGAAGGCTTCAACCGTTGGCTCGAAGAGGACTGGGGCTTCGCGTATCAGGAGAAGCTGTTTGCAGCTCCCTACATCAGCCTGGCGGACGTCGACTGGGCCTGCCGGGAGATCGAGTGGGCCCTCGAGCGCGACGTGCGCGTGATCGTGATGCGCCCGTCGGCGGTGCAGACCCGCGATGGCTGGCGCTCCCCGGCGGACCCGGAGTTCGACCCCTTCTGGGCGCGGGTGAACGAGGCGGGCATCAGCGTCGTCGCGCACGTCGGGAGCAACGCCTACACCACGAACGGCTATGGCCGGAACACGGCCTTGGCCATACTCGGGGGCGGGCGCAAGCCCTCCGTGGCGGGCCTCATCCCCGAGCGCGCGATCTACGACTTCCTGCTGACGCTCACCTACGAGAAGCTCTTCGAGCGTTTTCCGAACCTGCGAGTCGCGTCGATCGAGAACGGCTCGGGGTTCCTGGGCGATCTGTTCGTGAAGATCGATCAGTCCAAGCATCGGATGCCCAACTACTACAAGGAAGATCCCGCCGAACTCTTCCGCGAGCACGTGTGGATCAACCCGTTCTGGGAGGACAAGATCTCCGACGTGGTGAGTCACATGGGGGCCGATCGGGTGATCTTCGGATCGGACTGGCCCCACATGGAGGGGATGGAGCAGCCGCGCGACATCTTCGAGGAGCTCGACGGAATCTCCCTCGCCGATCAGCAGAAGATCCTGCACGACAACACGGCAGCGCTGAATCAGCCGAGGCCGACCTGGCGCTGACGCCGAATCGAGGATCGACGACGCCACCCGCCTGAACGGGCGTTTCTGCCGATCGGTCGTGGGTTGCCTGTGGGCTCCCGTGCGCGCGAGCCCTCTGCGGGCCGGGCAATGTGCGGCGACTTCCGGTATCCCTCGCCCATGGCAATCCACGGCAAGAAGGTCATCGTGGTCATGCCGGCCTACAACGCCGCGCAAACCATCGAACGCACGGTTGCTGCGATCCCGGAAGGGGTTGCCGACGACATCATCCTCGTCGACGACAACTCGAAGGATCAGACGACCGAGGTGTCGAAGGCACTCGGCCTCATCACGATCACGCACTCCGCCAACAAGGGCTACGGCGGGAATCAGAAGACCTGCTACCAGGCGGCTCTCGATCGCGGCGCCGACATCGTGATCATGATCCACCCCGACTATCAGTACGACCCGCGCCTCACGCCGTACCTCGCCGGCCTGATCGCAGACGATGTGTGCGACGTCGTGTTCGGGAATCGCATCCGCACCCGGGGCGAAGCCCTCGCCGGCGGCATGCCGCTCTGGCGCTACACGATCAACCGCCTCATGAGCATCGTGGAGAACGTCTGGGCCGGGCAGAACCTCGGGGAGTGGCTCTCCGGCATGCGCGCCTATTCACGGGAAGTCCTGGAGACGGTCCCGTGGGAAGAGAACTCCGACGACTTCGTGTTCGATCAGCAGTTCAGTCATCAGGCAGCGGTGATGGGTTTTCGGCTGGGCGACATTCCCGTCAACGCGAAGTACTTCGACGAGGGGTCCTCCATCAACTTCCGCCGCAGCATGAGCTTCGGCTTCGGGACCCTGGGGGTGATGTTCTGGGTCCTGCTCCACCGCCTCGGGCTCTACACGCACCGACTTCTCGTCCCGAAGAAGCGCTGATCACGGTACCCTGCCTCCCATGCCCGGATTGCGGGCGCGGACCCGGGAGGCTCCATGAGTGAATCCGCCGAGACGCAAGCGTTCCCCTCGTTGGGTCAGGCTGGCGTCGACCCCTACTCCATTCCGCTCGAGAAGATCGACGTCTCGGACTCCGAGATCTTCGAGACCGACACCCTCTGGGGTTTCTTCGAGCGGCTTCGGAAGGAAGACCCGGTCCACTACTGCGCCGAGAGCGAGTTCGGCGCCTACTGGTCCGTCACGCGCTTCGAAGACATCGTCCACGTCGAGAAGAACCCGGAGATCTTCTCCTCCGCGCGCAGCATCGTGGTCGGCGACCCCGACCCCGACTTTCCCCTGGAGGCGGGCTTCATCACCATGGACGGCCCGCGACACATCGCGCACCGAAAGACCGTCCAGCCCGTCGTGGCGCCGCGGAACCTGAAGCTGCTCGAACCGCTGATCCGCGAGCGCGTGTGTGAGATCCTCGACGGCCTGCCCGTGGGCGAGACCTTCGACTGGGTGGATCGCGTCTCGATCGAGCTCACGACCGGCATGCTCGCGACCCTCTTCGACTTCCCGTACGAAGACCGGCGCAAGCTCACGTTCTGGTCGGACATGGCCACGGCCAGCCCGGTGATGGTGGGCGCGATCGGTATCACCGAAGAGCAGCGCCGGGCCGCGCTGATGGAGTGCCTCGAGGCCTTCCAGGGCCTCTGGGCCGAACGCGACGGGAAGGCCCCGGCCGATCGCCTGGACCTCGTGACGGCGCTGGCCAACGGGGCCGACACGAAGGGCCTCGCTCCCATGGAGTACCTCGGGACGCTGGTCCTCCTGATCGTCGGCGGCAACGACACCACTCGGAACTCGATCAGTGGGGGCGTCCTCGCCCTGAACGAGAACCCGAAGGAGTATCAGAAGCTCCGGGACGACCCGGCGCTCATTCCGAACATGGTGAGCGAGATGATCCGCTGGCAGACGCCGTTGGCCCACATGCGACGCACCGCCACGCGCGACACGGAGCTCGCCGGGAAGCAGATCAAGAAGGGCGACAAGGTGGTCATGTGGTACGTCTCGGGCAACCGTGATGAATCGATGATCGATCGCGCGAACGAGTTCCTGATCGATCGCAAGGACGCGCGTCAGCACCTCTCGTTCGGTTGGGGTGTCCACTTTTGCATGGGCAGCCGCCTCGCCGAGATGCAGCTCCGCATCCTCTGGGAGGAGATCGGGGTGCGCTTCCGCGAGGTCGAGGTCGTGGGCGAACCCGTCCGCGTTCGATCCAACTTCGTGAAGGGCTTCACGGAGCTCCCGGTCCGTGTTCATCCGCTGTGAGAGTCAACGCAAGCCTGATCTCAGGTCTGGAATCGGTCCCGAGCCGCATCCGGGCCATCGAAGCCGCGGGGTACGACGGCGCGTTCAGCGCCGAGATCAGCAGCGACCCGTTCCTGCCGCTCCTGCTGGCCGCAGAGCACAGCGAGCGCGTTCGCCTGATGACGGCCATCAGTGTCGCCTTCGCCCGCAACCCGATGACCGTGGCGGGCCTTGCACACGACCTGAACCAATACTCCGGGGGTCGCTTCCACCTCGGCCTGGGGTCGCAGATCGAACCCCACATCAGGAAGCGCTTCAGCATGCCGTGGTCGAAGCCGGCGGCGCGAATGCGCGAGTTCGTGCTGGCGCTCCAGGCGATCTGGAGCTGCTGGCTCGACGGAACACCGCTCGACTTCCGTGGTGAGTTCTACCAGCACACCTTGATGACGCCGATGTTCACGCCGGCGCGACGTGACTTCGAAAGGCCGGCCGTCCACGTGGCCGCCGTCGGTCCGCGCATGACCGAGGTCGCGGGGGAAGTGGCCGACGGCCTGATCGTTCACGGCTTCACGACGGAGAAGTATCTGCGCGAGGTCACCCTGCCGGCCGTGGAGCGGGGGCTCGCCCGCGCCGGCCGGGCTCGCGCCGACTTCGACATCAGCGCGCCCGTCATTGCGATCTCCGGCATGGATGACGAAGCCGTGGAGAAGGGCCGGCAGCTCGTGAAGATGCAACTCGCCTTCTATGCGTCGACGCCCGCCTACAAGCCCGTCCTCGACCTCCACGGTTGGGGAGAGCTGCAGCCCACGCTCAACCGCCTTTCGAAACAGGGTGGCTGGCAGGAGATGGGCGAACTGATCAGCGAAGAGATCCTCGAAGCCTTCGCGGTCGTCTGCGAAGACCCCGCCGACCTCGCTCACGGGTTCGCCGAGCGATTCGGCGGCCTGATCGATACGTGGCAGTGCACCGTCGATCTGCCGGACCCCGACGCCCAGGGCGAGCTGCTGCGGAGCGTTCGCGAACTCTAGTCCCCCGCTTCGGGGGACACGCGCTTGCGGTCGAGCCGTACGCCGAGGGGCCCGCGCTGAATGAACAAGCGGACGTGCTCCCCGTTGCGGATCACTTCGATCGGGATCTGTTCTCCCTGCTGGCCCGACGAGCTGGCGTTCTGCAGCTCCTCCGGGCGCAGGATCGTGGCGCCGTCGTAGCGCCAGATCACGTCACCGCGTTGGAGGCCCGCGGAGCTCGCCGCCGACTGGCTGAGGAGGTCGCCCACGACGGTCCGGTTGGGCTGGCCCGTGGCGTAGAGGACGCGTTCGTAGGTTTCGTCGCCGAGGTCGCCGCGGAAGGCGAGCTCGAGCCCGATCTGCTCTCGCCAATGGCGCTTTCGATGGTCGTACCCGCCGCGGATCGCTTCCGCCTGGATGTAGGCGCGGTCGAGTTCGTGCTCCTCCCAGATTCGCCGCAGGCGTTCGATCTCCACGGAACTCATCCCGAGGGCTGCGAGGGCGGCTTCGTCGAACCACGGTTTGGCCTCGGCGGCGACGTCGCCCGAGGCCTCTGCCGCGGGCGTGAGGTCGTCGGAGCCCTCGCTGGCCGACTCCGCGGCGGCGTCGAGGCGTGGCTCGGACGCCGAGGGGTGCCCGCTTCGCCCGCGGCGCACTACGGACCCCGATCCGGCTCCGCGTTCGAGCAGGAGGAGTCGGCTCTCCAGGATCTGGCGCGCGAGGGTTTCGCGCGTGAGCCCTTCGCGGAGTTCGGCGATCTCGGATCGCAGACCCGCCTGGGCTTCGTCGTCGCCGGGCGTTGATTCCGCGCGCATGACTCCGATGGCCGCAGCCGCCACGGCGAGGATCGCGATGCCGGGCAGGAGGGCCCGCTACAATCGACCCCCTGTGTTCGCTTCGGTCCGTCCAGGCATGGCTCGCCTCAATGTCGCCGGAACCGCAAGACGTGGCGGTGGATCCGGGTCTCGCCGCGTTGGCCTTCGATCCAGCGGGGGTCGGGGCCGTCGAGCGGGTTCGAGTAATCGTAGACGATGCGCTCCTCGGGTCGACGCCCCGAGAGGACGGCGGCAAAGCAGGTGTCGCCGCGCGAGGGCAGGTCGAGGACGAAGGCCAGACGCAACCCGACGCCATCGTCCGCCTCGGGGTCCGGAACGAAGCGCCAGAGTGCGCAGCGCTTGCGGGCGAGGCTGTAGTTCAGGTGGTTCCAGGCCACGCGAAGGATCTGGAGCCGCCCGCTCGAAGGGCCGACGCCTTGATCGACCCGCCCGTCGCCCCGCAGGTTCCGCCGGCCGAGCAGGTAGACCTCGCCATCGTGGGCGAAGACGAACGGGGAGTCGTACTTCCGCGGGTCGGGTCGGCAGCGCCAGCGGGCCGGGTGCGCGGCGGGCGCACGGCACACGCGCGACCCGAAGCCGCGGTCGTCACCCGACTCGACACGGACGGTGCCGAAGTAGTCGCCGTCCGCGGAGCGGGCGAAGTCGGCCTCCCCGCCACCTCCCTCGTAGAGCGGGCCGTGTTCCGGATCCCAAGGTCGCCAGTCGAGGCCGTCGTCGCTGCGGAAGAGGTCGATCCGCATGCGCGTTTCCTCGGCGCCATACGCCGTGCCCCCGCCCTGGTAGGCGATGAGTGCCGGGGTTCCTTCGATCGTGCGCGCGCGCCATCCGATCGTGCGTTCGGCGCCGAACGGGGCGAGCTCGGACCAGCGGCCCGTCTCGCGAACCGCGCGCACCATGCCGGCGGGCTCGAAGGCCAGCGGGTCGCTCCCCAGTTTCGAGACGAACAGCACGAGGCGGTCGCCATGGGAGAGCAATCGCGGCTCGCGCAGGTCGTGACCGAGGGCGAACTCGTGGTCGAGCTCCCAGCTCAGCTCGTCGCGGCTGCGAACCACCACGATCCGGGTCTCGGTGTTCGCGAAGTGGTGAGGGGCCGTTCGGAAGGCGAGGTAGACGAAGCCGTCGCCGTGGCGCACGGCGTCGAGGTTGTTGTTCGAGGCGCCCAGTGCGAGGCCGTCCGGCAAGCCCGGGCCCGGCACGATGGGGCGCGTCTCGACGACCTGCACCGTGTGGCGTCCGGGCTCGGCGGGGGGCGTCGCTTCCTCGGGGACGCGCAGCAGGAAGACGGCGGCGGCGGCGAGAGTCAGGAGCAGGAGGCCCGCGCATCCCGCCGCGATGAGGGCGACCCGTCTCAGCATCTCGAGCTGTCCAAGTTCGGCTCCTCCAGCCCGCGGTCTCGGTTGCGACGGTGAGCAGGCATCGTCGATCGTGCGCCGCGCGGTTCGCCCTCCGTCGCTCCGGTCAGGGCCGTTTCGTGTCGAAGGTGAGGGCGCCGTCCTCGAGGGGTGCGTGGCGGATCATCTTCTTGTCCGAGCTGTAGTTCTGGGTGTTCAGCCAAGGCTCGTGCTCGCCCTGCTTGGGGAAGCGGTGCATGTCGCGCTGCATGTAGCCGGCCGAGAAGTCCTCGATCCACGGGCGGGTCTTCATGCCTCGGTCCTCGTCACGCAGGCGGGGCGTGCAGCGCCGGGCGCCGAGCTCGTCCATCCGGTTCAGCACGCGACAGGTGTACTCGGCCGTCAGGTCGGCGCGGAGCGTCCACGAAGCGTTGATGTAGCCGAAGGTCTGCACCAGGTTCGGCACGTCGGAATACATCATGCCCTTGTAGATGAAGGTGTCGGGGAAGTGGACGGGCTCGCCGTCGACCTGCAGCTGGGCGCCACCGAGTTGCTTCAGGTTGAGGCCGGTGGCCGCGATGATGATGTCCGCGTCGAGCTGTTCGCCGGACTCGAGCTGGATGCCCTTCTTCGTGATGTGATCGATGCGGTCGGTCACCACCGAGGCCTTGCCCGACTGGATGGCCTTGAAGAGATCCGCGTCCGGGATCAGGCAGAGCCGCTGGTCCCACGGGTTGTAGGAGGGGGTGAAGTGCTTCTCGACGTAGTCCGGACCGAGGTGTTTTCGGACGCGCCGGAGCAGGAAGCGCTTCACCTGGTCCGGGGCCACGCGCGTGCGCTGATACATCCAGCGTTGGAAGAGGATGTTCTTCCAGCGGGTGATGCGGTACGCCAGCATGGCCGGCAGGAACTTCCGCAACCCGTTGGCGACGGCGTCGACGGCGGGGGCCGAGGCGACATAGGTCGGGGAGCGCTGCAGCATCGTGATGTGTGCGGTCTGCTCGGCCATGGCGGGCAGGATCGTCACGGCCGTGGCGCCGCTGCCGATCACCACGACCCGTTTGTCGCGGTAGTCGAGATCTTCCGGCCAGTCCTGGGGGTGGAAGAGAGGGCCTTCGAAGGATTCCTCCCCCGGGAAGCTCGGCCGATGGGGCTCGTCGTAGCTGTAGTAGCCGGTGCACATCAGGAGGAAGTTGCAGGTGAGCGGTTCGGGCGTTGCCCCGTCGTCCGTCGCGGCAACGTCGAGGGTCCAGAGTGCGTCTTGGCTCGACCACGCGGCGCCGTCGAGCTGGCGGTTGAACTGGATGTGCCGACGGATGTCGTTCTCGTCGGCGGTCTCGTTCACGTAGTCGAGGATCGAGGGCCCGTCGGCGATCGCCTTCTCCGCCAGCCACGGCTTGAAGGAATAGCCGAGGGTGTGCATGTCGCTGTCCGAACGGATGCCGGGGTAGCGATAGAGGTCCCAGGTCCCGCCGACCGCGTCGCGGCTTTCGAGCAGGGTGAAGGTCTTCGTGGGGCAGCGCTGCTGGAGGTGGTAGGCAGCGCCGATGCCGGAAAGCCCGGCGCCCACGATCACGACATCGAAGTGACGCATCGGCTACCAGGTCTCCTGGGAGGTGCGGACGTCGAGTTCGAAGGTCCACGCGCGCGGCGGCTGGTGGTAGAGGAAGGCGTAGCCGTCAACGATGCCGTCGATGCTGATCATGCCCTCCTCGCCCAATCGGGCGGCATAGTCGGGGAAAGCCGTCTTGATCTTCTCGCCTCCGATCGCGCCGTCGACCACCATGTGGCCGACGTGGATGCCCTCAGCCGCGTACTCCTTGGCCATGGCCTGGGCGAGCATGCGCAGCGCCCCCTTCGACGAGTTGAATGCGCCGAAGAATGAGCGGCCGCGCAGCGATGCGCTGGCGCCCGTGAAGAGCAGCGTCCCGGAGCCGCGCGGCGCCATCCGGCGGACGGCCTCGCGGCCGAACAGGAAGCCGCCGAAGCAGCACACCCGCCAGCTCTGCTCGAAGTATTGAGCTTCCATGTCGACGATCCGGCCGGGGGTGTTGTTCCCGGCGTTGTAGATGGCGAGATCGAGGGAGTCGCCCGTGCGCTCGAAGAGCGCTTCGATGTCCGCTTCGCTCGTGGCGTCGGCGACCACGGCCGAGGCGCTGCCGCCGGCCTTCTCGATGCTCGCGACCACAGCCTCGAGCTTTTCTTTCGTGCGGCCCGCGACCTCGACGTGCAGACCCTCCGCTGCGAAGCGGTGGCAGAGCTGGGCGCCCAACCCATCCACGGGCCCCACCCCGATGACGATCGCGCTCTTCATGGCTTTCTCCCGGGCGGCCGTGGGCGGAGCCGCTGTCGCACTCTAGCCCGGAAGTCTGGCGCGGCGCCTGCCGGCGCCTGCACGCAGGATGGCCGCCCAGTTGGCAAGTTGGCAAGATGTTGGCAAGACGTTGGTGTTTCATCCAGAATGGTCTCGAAGCGACCTCTTCGCCGACCGAGGGCCCATCATGACCGATCGAAGCGATCCGCGACCCGTCAGCAGAAGGCGCTTCCTGCAGGGCCTCGGCATGGCCGCGGTCGCCGGGCGAGCCTTCCTCGAGTCCGGCGATGCGCGCGCCGCGGTTTACGCCGCGCGCGACGCCGCGGGCGAAGAGGCCGACTGGCCCGAGATGACCCACCGCCGTCTTGGACGCACCGGGTTCGACGCCGGTCGGTTGGTCATGGGTTGCGGGGCGACGTTGATGTTCCGCCGCAAGGACGCGTTGCTGAACGCCGCCTACGACGCGGGCATCAACGTCTTCGACGTGGGCTTCGGCGGCTACTACCGGAACGCGGAGAAGAACCTCGCGCCCTTCCTCCAGAAGGTCAGAGACTCGGTCTTCCTGATCTCGAAGGCGCCGGCCGATCTCGACATCGGTCCGAACGAGGCCGTGACGCCGGCCCAGGCTCGCGAAGCCGCGAAGGTCTGGAGCGAGCGCATGGATCAGAGCCTCGCTGCCCTCCGCGTCGACCACGTGGACGCGTACTACCTGATGGCCTCCTACAACCCCTCGCTCATCCGCAGCGACGAGGTGTACGAGGCGTTCGAGAAGGCGAAGCAGGCGGGGAAGGTGAAGCACCTCGGGCTCAGCACCCACCGCAACGCCGAGAAGGTGCTGCTCGCCGCCGCCGAGACCGGCCACTACGACGTCGCGATGATCGCCATCACGCCGGGGGGTTGGTACGACTGGGAGAGCAAGAGCGTCCTCGAAGGCTCACCGCCCATGACCGATCTGCGGTCGGTTCTCGACAAGGCGCGCGCCGCCGGCATCGGGCTCGTGGGGATGAAGGCCTCGCGCTACCTGGCGGGCCTGCCGTTCATCGGCTGGGGCGACCAACCCGACGCCTTCGACCGCTACTACGACAAGAGCCTGCGCGCCGCGCCGCTCTCGACCTTCCAGCGCAGCTACGCCTACGTGCTCGCCCATGGCCTCGACGTCGTGAACGCCGACATGGGCAACCTGTCGCAACTCCAGGAGAACGTCGTCGCTGCCACGACGCTGCAGAACGCGTTCGCCTGAAGACTGTTATCGTCCGTTCCGCCGACGCTTGCCGCGGAGGCCGACCCACCAGGAGATTGCCGTGTCCGGTCTCGAAAACACCGATGCCATGTTCGACCTGCGGATGTCCGACGCCGCCAAGCCGCTCTACGAGAAGGTCAAGGCGTTCGTCCGCGAAGAGGTGGAGCCCGTCACGCTCGAGTTCTTCCAGCTGGGTGCCGATCGCGAGGACCGCTGGTCGTGGGCGCCCGGGCAGCTCGAACTGCTCGACTCCGTCAAGGCGAAGGCCAAGGCGAACGACCTATGGAACTTCTTCCTTCCCGACGCCGAGACGGGGGAGGGCCTCAGCAACCTCGACTACGCCTACATCGCCGCGGAACTCGGCAAGAACCCGATCGCTTCGGAGTGCCTCAACTGCTCGGCGCCGGACACGGGCAACATGGAGGTGCTCGAACGCGTCGGGACGCCCGAGCAGAAGGAGCGCTGGCTGCAGCCGCTGCTGAACGGCGAGATCCGATCCGCCTACGCGATGACCGAGCCGGACCTGGCCTCGTCCGACGCCAAGAACATCGCCTGCCGCGCCCAGCTCGTCGGCGACGAGTGGGTCATCAACGGCGAGAAGTACTACATCTCGGGCGCGGGCGACCCGCGCTGCAAGATCATGATCGTGATGGTGCAAACCGACCCGGACGGGCCGCGGCACCTGCGCCAGTCGCAGATCCTCGTCCCGACCGACGCAGCGGGTTTCGAGATCCTCGGCGCCATGCACGTCTTCGGGCGCGACGATGCCCCCCACGGGCACATGCACCTCCGGTTCACGGACTGCCGCGTTCCGAAGGAGAACATCCTGCTCGGCGAAGGCCGAGGGTTCGAGATCTCCCAGGTGCGGCTCGGCCCGGGCCGTATCCATCACTGCATGCGTTCGATCGGCGCCGCCGAGCGGGCGCTCGAGATGATGGTGAAGCGCGGGCTCACCCGGACGGCCTTCGGCAAGCCCATCGCGACTCTCGGGAAGAACACCGAGGTGATCGCCCGTGCGCGCGTCGAGATCGAATCCATGCGCATGATGGTGCTGAAGGCGGCCAAGGCCATGGACGTCCTCGGCAACCGCGAAGCCCGCGTCTGGGTGAGCGCCATAAAGGCCCTGGTGCCCGAGCGGGTGTGCAAGATCATCGACGAGGCAATCCAGATCCACGGCGCGACGGGCGTCTCGCAGTGGACGCCGCTCGCCGACCTCTACGCGGGGCAGCGCACGCTGCGCCTGGCGGACGGGCCGGACGAGGTGCACTGGTTCGTGGTGGGTCGCGCCGAGATCGCGCGTTGGACCGAGGAAGGTGCCAGCGACTACGATCCGAAGGCTGACTACCTGGACCGGCCCGTGATGGACAAGCGCTTCAGCGGGCCCTGAGCCCTCGTTGCTGGGCCGCCAAGGCGGCTACGGCTGCGCCGCGAAGGCGGCGATCCGCTCCGCCAGCGGCTCGGGCCGATCTTCCGACACGAACGTGTAGCTGTCCTCGATCCAGGTGATCTCGGCACGCGGGAGCAGCCCTGCGAGCCGGCGTGCGTGCTCGGGCGGGAAGAAGCGGTCTTCCGTGGCCCAGGCCAGCAGGACGGGCCGATCGAACCCGGGGAGCTTCTCGGCGGCGTCTAGCGTGACGCGCGGTGAGATGGCCCGCAGCACCTTGTAGGTGTCGCGTCGGACGCCCGCGTCGGCGAGGATCGGGCCCGCGTAACCGTCCTCGACCGAGCGTTCGATCGGCCGTTTGGCGAGCCAGCCGAGCGCCAAGGGCAGCCGCCGGGCAGCCGGGATCCGCAACGCCTGGAGTGTGGCGGTGAGGAGCGGCGGCACGTGGGCCAGCCACTGGAGCGGGCGGAACATTGCGGGCAGGAAGTTCTCGAAGCAATCACACGGGGTCAGCACGACGGCGCCGACCCGTGCCGGGTGCTGGGTCATCACGACCTGGGTGACGGCGCCTCCGGTGTCGTTCGCGACGAGTACGACGTCGTCGAGGTCGAGGGCTTCGAGCAGCTCGGCCACGAGGCGGGCGACGCCCTCGATGGATAGATCGGCGTCGGCATCCAACGCGGCCTCGTGTGCGCCGAGAGGCCAGTCGGGCGTGATGCAGCGGAAGTTCGCCGCGAGCGGGGGCACGACCTTCCGCCAGAGGTCGCCGTTCACCAGCAGGCCGTGGACGAAGACGATGGGCCGCCCCTCGCCGCGCTCGCAGTAGCGAACGGTGCCGGCGGAGAGACGGACTTCGCGGACGGAACCGAGGTCGGGGGAGCGCGGCACGGGTCAGCCCGCCACGCGCGAGAGTTTGTAGGTGACGAGCGACTTCGCCACGACTTCTTCGGCTTCGTCGAAGACGGTCACCTCGAGATAGGTGAGGCTTCGGCCTTGCTTGATGATCCGTGCGTCCGCCGAAAGGGCCTGCGAGCGTCCGGCCGAGATGAAGTTGAGCGACAGGTCGGCGGTGGTGCCGCGGTGTTTCGCCGGCTCCTCGATCCGGGTCCATGCGGCGGCGGTGGCGGCCATGTCGGCGAGGGCGAGGATGGCGCCGCCGTGCACGACATCCGCGATGGTCGTGTTCTCGGGTTGGAACGGCATCCGCAGGACCGCCCGGCCAGGTTCGAAGAGCACGCCCTCGATGCCGACCTTCTTGCCGAAGGGCGCGTTCTCGAAGAGGGCCTTCATGGCCTGGGCTCGCTCGGGGTCCATCGTCTCGCTCATCGAGTCCTCGCTCGGGCGCCTGGCCCGTGGATAGGGACACAGTCGGTCGGATGAAAGACCCATTTCCGGTGTTCGGATGGGGCCATTCGAGGAGCGCTAGATCGCGTCGATGATGCCGTTGAAGGTGGCGCTGGGTCGCATGGCCTGGGTCGCCCGCTCGGTGTCGGGCCGGTAGTAGCCGCCGAGATCCTGGGCGGGGCCCTGGGCGCCGTTCAGCTCATCGACGATGCGGCCCTCGTTTTCGGCCAGGGTTTCCGCCACCGGGGCGAACCGGGCGGCGAGCTCGGCGTCGGAGGTCTGGGCCGCCAGGGCCTGGGCCCAGTAGAGGGTCAGGTAGAACTGGCTGCCGCGGTTGTCGAGCTCGTGGACCTTGCGCGAGGGCGCCTTCCGGTTGAGCAGGAGCTTCGTGGTGGCGTCGTCGAGGGTCTCGCCGAGCAGTCGCGCGGCCGCATTGTCGAAGTGCTCGCCCAGATGGTCGAGGGAAGCCGCCAGGGCCATGAACTCACCCAGCGAATCCCAGCGCAGGTGCCCCTCCGCCGCGAACTGCTGGACGTGCTTGGGCGCCGAGCCGCCCGCGCCGGTCTCGAACAGGCCGCCGCCGTTCATGAGCGGGACGATCGAGAGCATCTTCGCGCTCGTGCCGATCTCGAGGATCGGGAAGAGATCGGTGAGATAGTCGCGCAGCACGTTGCCCGTGACCGAGATCGTGTCTTCGCCGCGTCGGATTCGCTCGAGGGAGAACTTCGTCGCTTCGACCGGGGAAAGGATACGCAGGTCGAGCCCCGCGGTGTCGTGATCCCCGAGGTAGCGCTCGACCTTGGCGATGAGCTGCGCGTCGTGGGCGCGGCCCGCGTCGAGCCAGAAGACCGTCGGCGCCCCGGTCGCACGCGCGCGCGCGACGGCGAGCTTCACCCAGTCGCGGATGGCGGCGTCCTTGGCCTGACACGCCCGCCACACGTCGCCCGCTTCGACGTCGTGCTCGAGGAGGGTCCGACCGCCTGCATCCACGACGCGCACGACGCCCGCCTCGGTGACTTCGAACGTCTTGTCGTGGGAGCCGTACTCCTCGGCCTTCTGGGCCATGAGCCCGACGTTCGGGACGCTCCCCATGGTGGCCGGGTCGTAGGCCCCGTGGGCCTGGCAATCCTCGATCACGGCCTGGTAGACGCCCGCGTAGCTGCTGTCCGGGATGACGGCTTTCACGTCCTGGAGCTCGCCGGCTGGGTTCCACATGCGGCCCGAGTCGCGGACCATCGGCGGCATCGAGGCGTCGATGATGATGTCGCTCGGGACGTGGAGGTTGGTGATGCCCTTGGCGGAATCGACCATGGCGAGCGCCGGCCCCTCGGCGTAGGCGGCAGCGATGCTGGCCTCGACGGCGGTGCGGGCGTCGGCGTCGAGGTCGGCCAGTTTTCCGAGGAGATCGCCGAAGCCGTTGTTGACGTCGACGCCAACGCCGTCGAGCGCGGCGCCATGCTTCTCGAACACGTCGGCGAAGAATACGCGCACAGCGTGGCCGAAGATGATCGGGTCCGAGACCTTCATCATCGTGGCCTTCATGTGGAGCGAGAAGAGCACGCCCCGGGCCTTCGCGTCGGCAATCTGCTCGCGCAGGAAGGTCAGGAGTGCGTTGCGACTCATCACCGTGGCGTCCAGGACTTCGTCCGCCTGGAGCTCGATGCCGTCCTTGAGGGTCGTCGTGGCGCCGCCCGAAGCGACGTGTTCGATCCGCACGATCGTCGCGGCGTCGACCGTGACCGAGCGCTCGTTGTGCCGGAAGTCACCGGCGCTCATGGTGGAGACGTGGGTCTTCGAGTCGTCGGGCCAGGTGCCCATGCGGTGGGGGTTCTGGCGCGCGTATTCCTTGACGGCTTTGGGTGCGCGGCGATCGGAGTTGCCTTCGCGCAGCACCGGATTCACGGCGCTGCCCTTCACCTTGTCGTATCGCGTCTTGACGTCGCGCTCGTCGTCGTTGGCGGGTTCATCCGGGTAGTCCGGGAGCGCAAAGCCCAGGCTCTGGAGCTCGGCGATGGCGGCCTTCATCTGGGGCACCGAGGCGCTCACGTTCGGGAGCTTGATGACGTTCGCCTCGGGCGTCTTCACCCGCTGGCCGAGGTCGGCCAGGCCGTCGGGCTCGCGCTGGTCCGCGGCGAGCCGCTCGGGAAAGGCCGCAAGGAGGCGTCCGGCGAGCGAAATGTCGCGGGTCTCGACCGGCACGCCCGTGGCGCCGGCGAAGGCGCGAATGACGGGCAGGAAGGCGTGGGTTGCGAGGGCGGGGGCCTCGTCGGTCCACGTGTAGAGAATCGGCGGCGACTGGGGCATGGGGCCTCGGGGTTGGGGGGCTCGCGCGCGGACTTTCTACCAGAAGCGGGGCAGGGCCTCCACTGGGGCCACGCCGCCGTTATCTTCGCCGTGTGAAGAGAGCACCGGAACCCGAGCTCACGGATGCCCAGGCCGAAGAGCTGCGGGCCGCACTGGTTGCGCTCGAGGCGGAGCTTTCGGCCGCGGTCGCGGGCTCGCAGGACGCGGCGGCGACCGTCAAGCTGGACGCGCCCATCGGGCGCCTCTCGCGCATGGATGCGATCCAGCAGCAAAAGATGGCCGAGGCCAGCCGGGAGGGCATGGCCCTGCGCGCGAGTCAGGCCCGGGCTGCGCTGTCGCGTTTCGCGGAGGGTCAGTACGGCGAGTGCGTGAGCTGCGAGGAGCCGGTGGGCTACGCCCGGCTCCGGGCCCGGCCCGAGGCGCCGTTCTGCATCGCGTGTCAGTCCTCGCGCGAACAGCGATGACCGCTCACGCGTCCGGGTAGTCGCGCAGGTTCTTCTGGACCAGCTCGTCGAGCTTCGAGGAGAAGCGCGAGCGATCCTTGCCCGCGTGGGGTGCCGGGCCGC
The DNA here is from genome assembly GCA_019311105.1 of Deltaproteobacteria bacterium. GTDB lineage: Bacteria > Myxococcota_A > UBA9160 > UBA9160 > JAFDDA01 > JAFDDA01. The sequence goes on along the minus strand of JAFDDA010000042.1, from coordinate 29,918 downwards.
CGGTCATGACGCCCGCGCCGCGCAGGTGCTCCTTCAGCTCGCGCGTGGCCAGCAGGCCGCCGATCGACTCCTCGTCGAACTCGCGGCCCGTGGTGCCGAGCACGCGGGCGCCGGCCTCGATGCAGCGCGCCGCCAGCGGCAGGTCGGCCGTGATGACGACATCGCCGGGCAGGGCACGCTCCGCGATCCAATCGTCGGCGACGTCGGGCCCGTCCGGCACGACGATCAGCTCGACGCCCATGCCGTCGGGCACGTACATCGAACTGTTCGCGACCAGCGCCACCGGTACGCCGTAGCGCGTTGCCACGGCGTAGGTCTCGTCCTTGACCGGGCAGGCGTCGCCGTCGATGAAGATCGCGATCATCGGCCGTAGGCTAGGCGATCGAGTTCGACTGGCTAGGCGACCGGGACGAAGCGGTCGGCCGCCAGGGCGCGCAGGCGGTCGATGTCCTCGCGCCGGCTGCGCGAGAGCGGGACAGTGGCGTCGAGTTCCGCCAGCAGATGGCCATTCGCAAGCGGTTGCTTGGCGTGCAGGGCGCGGTAGAGGCCCGCCACCACCGCCTGCTCGATCTCGGCGCCGCTCATCCCCTCGCTGGCGAAGACGAGATCGTCGAGGTCGAAGCCCGCCGGATCCTGCTCGCGGTTGCGCAGGTGGATCTCGAAGATCGTGCGCCGCTCCTCGGGCTGCGGCAGGTCGACGAAGAATATCTCGTCGAAGCGACCCTTGCGCATCAGCTCCGGCGGCAGCGAGAAGACGTCGTTGGCGGTCGCGACCACGAAGACGGCGGAGCGCTTCTCCTGGAGCCAGGTCAACAGGTGGCCTTGGATCCGGCGCGAAAGCCCGCCATCCACGTCGCCGCCGCCCGAGACGCTGAAGGCCTTCTCGATCTCGTCGATCCACAGGACGGCCGGAGCCATCGATTCGGCAAGGGCCAGGGCGCGGCGCAGGTTGCGGTCCGACTCGCCCACATATTTGTCGTAGAGCCGGCCCGCGTCGAGTTTGAGCAGCGGCTGCTGCCAGCGCCGGGCGATGGCCTTGGCGGCGAGCGACTTCCCGCATCCCTGCACCCCAGCCAGCAGCAAACCCCGCGGTGGGTCGAGCTTCATGGCGGCCGCCTCGGGCGTGAAGCCCTGCTCCGCGCGTTCGAGCCATTCGCCGAGGCGCGCGAAACCGCCGAGCTCGAAGGAGTTGTCGGCGGCGGGCAGGTATTCGAGCAGGCCGCTGTCCTGGATGAGCCGCGCCTTGCGGTCGACGATCCGGCTGAGGTCGTCGCGCGAGAAGTGGCCGTCTTCGAGAGCGGCGTACGCCACGGCCTGTCGCGCCTGGTTCAGGGTGAGGCCGCGCAGGGCGGAGGCGATCTCGGCCCGCGCCGCGTCGTCGAGGTCGACCTCGAGCCGGTGTGATTCGCCCAGGGATTCCACCACCGTCCGCAGGACCTGCTGGAGTTCGCCCTCGTCCGGCAGTTGCAGCTCGAGATAGACCGCGTGGGGCTCCACCTCGGGGGGCAGCTCGACGTGGCCGCCGGTCAGCACGATCGTCGACCGCGTCCCGGTGAAGGCCTGGCAGACCTCGCGCAGCAGCCGAGCGTTCCGCGGGTCTTCGAGGTGGGGGCCGAAGTCCTTCAGCAGATAGAGGCCCACCCGATCGAGGGCGCGGATGTGGCCGAGCGCGCCGCCCGGCTCCGTGGTGGTCCCGATGGCGTGGCCGCCGACGTCGCGCCCGGACGCGATCCGCAGACCCTGAACGATGGACCACTCGTAGAAGGAGAAACCGAGGCTCTGGGCGGCGGCGCCGACCAGGCGTTGGGCGCGCTCTTCCTCGACCGTCTCGATCACCACCAACGGATGGAAGGATTCGATCAGGGTCGAAAGCTCGTGCAGCGTGCTGGCCAGGGCCACGCGATGGCTCCTCGGGGCACCGCCACGGGGCGGTGATGGGCGAGACCCTACATCGTCCGATCCACCTGTGGACCGGAGCCCTTCGCGATCCTGCCAGAACGTCTCGTTATCCTTCCGAAGCCGAGGAGGGCGACATGGTCGAAGCGAACGTCTCGTTATCCTTCCGAAGCCGAGGAGGGCGACATGGTCGAAGCGAACACGGATGTCATGGGAACCGAGGGCAGCGACTGGCGGCTCTCGTTGGGGCTGGGACTTACGGGAGTTTGGCTCTTCCTGGGCGTCCTCTACATCTCGAACGTCGTGGGTTGGCTCGACTTCGTGCACCAATCGGCACCGGAACTCGGGAGCTTCCTCGAAGGCGCGTTCGCACCGTTGGCCTTCCTCTGGCTCGTGATCGGGTTCTTCCTGCAGCAGCGCCAGCTCGCGGAGAACACCCTCGCAATCCAGCGCCAGTACGAGGCCCTCTGCCGCAGCGCCGAGCAGGCCGAGATCCAGTCGCGCGCCATCGCGTCGAACGAACTGCACGCGCGTCAGGACACCTTCATCGACGTGTCGCGCATGGTGAGCAACCAGCTCGGCGTGATCGCCGGCTACCTCTGGATGTCGAGCCAGAGCGAGGACGCGCAGCAGATCAGCGAGAACTGGGCGGCACTCGGCCAGGGCGACCACGCGGTCTTCAGCCGGCTGATAATCGCGCTGGTCTTCACCGGAAACGCCGCCGCCGCCGATCTCTGTTGGAGCACGCCCGTCCGGACACGGCATTCCGAGGAAATCATCCGGGTCTTCGAGCGGCTGATGAGGTCGGCTGAGGAGTGCGACCCGGATGGGATGATCGCAGACGCCATCAAAGTCGAAGCGCACGGCCGTCTCTACACGTTCATCTGCGAGAGTCGTCCGAACTAGGGCTTCGGGACTTCGAGTAGCTCGAGGACGTTGCCGAAGGGATCTCGTCCATAGCACCACTGCTGCGGGCTTTCGCCCTGGGCCGGGGAAGCGGGGCCTGCGAGCCCTTTCGCCCACGACCCACATGGGCAACCCGGCCCGGCGACTCTACGAGCGTCGTGGATACCGCGTGACCGGGGAACGACGCGTGTCGGGCTACGAAGCCGTGACGGGTGCTCCCGGACGCGTCCTGATGGAGAAGGCGCTCGTTCCCTCCGACCCGCAGACGCCCTGACCCCGACCCGGGTCAGCTCATGAGGAGCTGGCGCGCCCAGTTCAGCACGATCAAGAGCTGGCCCACGAAGAGCATTGCGCGAATCAGGACGAAGGGCATCGACGTCGAAGCCATGTGCGCCACCGATTGGCCGAGGCGCAGGTAGAAGACGAGCCAGGCCAGGCCATCGGTGACGGCCGCGTTACCCGACGCCACCGCCGAGAGCGCCACGACACCAAAGATCGGCAGGAACTCGAGGCAGTTCAGGTGCGCGCGCGTCCAGCGATTGCCGAGGCCCTCGAGGTCCGTCCCGTCGGGGCGGAACGTGTTCAGCTCCTTGCCCTGCGATCGAGCGATGAAGATGCGCAGGTTGGCGAGGCCGAAGACGAGCAAGCCGGTCCAGACCGAGAAGGCCACCAAGGCAGAGAGTGTGGGGCTCATGGGTTCTCCTGTGGCGCGCTGGGCGGCCCGCCGTATGGGACGCACTCTACTGAGCCGATGCCCGCCCGATCAAGAAGTTCTCGACAACCGGTGGGTGCGGGGGTGCAGCCCCGCTTCACGAAAATGCACAGAGCGTTCGCGGTGGCCTCCAGCTGAGCCCGCGCTTGTGGCGTGCGGGGTGCCGGTGTAGAGAGGCGGGTGCATCGAAACCGAAGGAGGGCAGCATGAGAATCGTTGGAACGCTGGCCGTGGCCGGGCTGTTGGCTCTGGCACTCGGCTGCGGCAACGAGGGAGAGGGCGAGAAGCTCGGCCGGAAGTTCGACGACGCGATGGACCGCGTCGAGAAGTCGGCAGAGGATCTCGGCGACGAGCTCGAGGACGCGGCCGACGAACTCGAGAAGCGGGTCGACTAGGGGGCTGGAGGCGGCGCCGCGCGGCCGTGCCCGGCGCGGGCCCGGCGCCTAGATCTTCTCGCTCTGGCTCTTTCGAACCGGGGGCAGCTCGACGAAGTCGCCGTCGCGCTTGTCGCGGTTGGCGGCGATCGCCTCCCCGATCTCTTCGGGCTGGAGCATGCTGGCGTTCCAGATCCCGATGTAGTCGAGGCCGTCGGCCGTCGAGTGGTCGCGGGCGTAGTTGATCATCCGCTTGCTGCCGTAGATCGCAAGCGGTGCCTTGCTGGCGATCTCCCGCGCGATCTCCAAGGTCCCTTCGACGAGCGCCTCGGGGTCGGCGAACACGCGGTTGACGAGGCCGGCCGCCACGGCCTCCTGGGCCGGCATGCGCCGCCCCGTGTAGGCCAGCTCGCGAACGATGCCTTCGGGGATCAGTTTCACCAGCCGCGGGAACGTGCCCACGTCGGCGGTCATGCCGATGTTGACCTCCTGGATGCAGAAGAACGCATCCTCGCTCGCGTACCGCATGTCGCAGGCCGTCGCGAGGTCGACACCGCCGCCGATGCAACCGCCCTGGATCGCTGCCAACACCGGGACGCGGCACTCCTCGAGCACCGAGAAGCTTCGCTGCATGCGGCGGACATCCTCGTAGAAGCGCGCGCCACGCAGGCGCCGCGCGCGCCGTTTCGCCTCGGCATCGAGGTCCGGCGCGCCACCCGGGCCGATCGCCGAGAGATCCAGGCCGGCCGTGAAGTGCGGGCCCGTCGACGAGATCACGATCGCCCGGGCCTGGGCGCTGTGGTCGAGCTCGCGGACGATGGCCGGGAGCTCGTCCCAGAAGGCGGGAATCATCGAGTTTCGCTTCTCGGGTCGGGTCAAGATGATGTGGGCGACCTTGCGGTCGAGGCTCACGTCGAAGCACTGATGGCCCATGGCACGTTCTCCTTGGATGGGATTCGATTGTTGCACGGCCACGCTAGACCCGGCTAGCCGGCTCTAGTACAAAGGGGCCATGAGTCATCGAGGAACCGGGCAGGGTGGTGCGATTTCACGGGCGATCGAGGCCGCGCAGGTCATGGGCGCTGCGGGCTTCCTGAGCCCGAGCTTCCTGCGGAGCCTGGTCCCGGCCATGGGGAAGTTCGGGTCGACCTCGGCCACGGGCTTCCATGCCGCGGCCCAGCGGAACCCCGAGGGCATCGGCCTCATCGACGAAGCGGGCGAGATGACCTTCGGCGAGCTCGACCGATCGACCAACGCCATCGCCCGCGCCCTGGCCTCTGCCGGCGTGAAGGCGGGCGATGGGGTCGGCCTCTTTGCGCGGAACCACCGCGGCTTCGTGCAGGCCCAGGCCGCCCTCGACAAGCTCGGCGCGAACACCCTGTTGCTCAACACCGGATTCGCGGCGCCCCAGTTGAAGGAGGTCTGCAAGCGCGAGGGCACGGAGGTCATCCTCTACGACGAGGAGTTCCGGCCGATGGTCGAGGAAGGTGCGGGGCACCTGACCCGATTCCTGACCTTCGCCGAATCGCCGGCCGAAGAGAAGACCTTCGACGCGCTTGCCTCCGCGCACGACGGCGCAGACCTCGAAGCGCCTTCGCAGCAAGGGCGGGTCACCGTGCTGACCTCCGGCACCACGGGCACACCCAAGGGCGCCCAGCGCACGCTGAAGCGCCAGGGCCTCGACACCTTCGTCGGCCTCTTCGGGCGCATGCCCCTGCGGACCGGGACGCGCACCCTGATCGCGGCGCCCGCCTTCCACTCGTGGGGCGGGTTCCATCTGCTGATCGCGGCGCAGCTCGGCTCGACGGTCTGCATGCAGCGGCGCTTCGACCCCGAGCGCACCCTCGAAGCCATCCAGCGCTACCGGCCCGAGGTGTTGGCCGTGGTGCCGGTGATGATGCAGCGGATCCTCGACCTCGACCCCACGATCGTCGCCCGCTACGACACGTCCTCCCTCGAGCTGGTGTGCGCCAGTGGCTCTGCGCTGCCCGGCGAGCTGGCCCTACGCTGGATGGATACGTTCGGCGACAACATCTACAACTTCTACGGTTCGACCGAGGTGGCCCAGGCCACCATCGCGCAGCCGGACGAGCTGCGCGCGGCCCCAGGGACGGCGGGGCGCCCGCCGCGCGGCACGACGGTGCGGATCCTCGGCGAAGACGGCAAGGAGCTGCCCCAGGGCCAGACGGGCCGGATCTTCGTCGCCAACGAGAACCAGTTCGATGGCTATACCGGCGGTGGCAACAAGGAGATCATCGACGGCCTGATGTCGAGCGGCGACGTGGGCCACTTCGACGAGGAAGGCCTGCTGTTCGTCGATGGCCGGGACGACGACATGATCATCTCGGGCGGCGAGAACGTCTTCCCGCGCGAGGTCGAAGATCTGCTCTCCGACCACGGGGACGTGGTGGAGGCCTCGGTGATCGGCGTGCCCGACCCCGAGTTCGGGCAGCGGCTGAAGGCCTTCGTCGTCCTCAAGGACGGTGCCAGCGCCGACCAGGCGGCCCTCCAGGCCCACGTGAAGAGCAACCTGGCCCGCTACAAGGTGCCGCGCGAAATCGTCTTCCTCGACGAGTTGCCCCGGAATCCCACGGGCAAGGTCTTGAAGCGCCAACTCGCTGAACTCTAGGGCTCTAGAACTCCAGGCGAGATTCCTTAGCTTCCGGGCCGTGGGCCTCCGACGCTTCGACCGCAAGTTCGGCGCCGACCTGCTCCGGGAGCTTCCCGAGCGGCCGGCCGTCTACCTCTTCAAGGACGAAGCGGGCGAAGTCCTCTACGCCGGCAAGGCCAAGAACATCCGTCGCCGGCTTTCGAACTACCGCAACGCGAGCCGCCGCAAGGCGCACCGCAAGATGCGGACGGTCGTCCGCGAGGCCCATTCGCTCGAGGTGAGGCTGCAGGACTCGGAAGAAGCGGCGCTCTTGCTCGAGAACGAGCTGATCCGCTCGCTTCGCCCCCGCTACAACGTGGACGGGGCGTACGACTTCCTCTACCCGGCGATCGGGGTCGGGCGGGCTGGCGACCGGTTGGTGCTGTGCTTCACCTCCCAGCCCGATGCATTCGCCGATCTTGAGTTGGGTTGGCACGGGACGTTCCGGCCTCGGCACCGCGCCCGCGAAGCCTTCGATGCCTTGGTGGGCCTGCTCGGGCGGATCGGGCACCTCGAGCCACGCAGCCGGCTGCCCGAGGCCCCGCGCCTGCGCGGCTCGCGGCTGGTGGCCGTCCGCCGCGTGCCGGCGCCGCTCCGCACCGAGGTGGAGCGGTATCTCGGCGGCGGTTCCGATGCGCTGCTCGCACGGCTCTTCACCGAGTTGCTCGAGCGGGCCGGGGCGCGACAGGACGCAGAGGAAGTCCAGGAGGGCCTTCGCATCTTGCAGGCCTTCCATCGTGATGACGTGCTGCGCTTGCACGAAGCGCTTCGGGCCATCGGGCGGCAGCCCGGCTTCGTGCCCCAGGGCGAGCGCGATGCGCTCTTCATCCAGGCCCGGGCCGCGGGCGCGCCCTAAGCGAGAGAGCCGAACAGTTTGAGAGCGCCGAAGAGTTCGGTGGCCAGGTCGTCGAGGCTGCGGATCTCCGCGAGTGGGAAGCGGGCGGCGATGGGCTGGAAGACGTCCATCGTGTGATGCTGGGCGAGCCCCACGGCCTGTCGGTGGAGGGCGTGCCCGAGGATCTGGCGAGGAAGGTCGCGCCCGCGGGGCCAGTTGCACGCTTCCAGGAAGCACCGAAACAGCGCCACGTCACAAGCGAACAAGTCTCGGTACGGCTGGATCAGCTCGTAGTGCCGATCGGCCACCATGGCGTCGCCCCAGTCGATGATTCCCGCGAGGCGGCCGTCTTCCACGAAGACATGGGCCGCCACGAGATCGCCATGCACGAACACGCGGTCGAAGGGTTCGAGCCCCGCGAGGTAGGCGTCGACCTCGGCGACGAGGTGGGGTGGGAGTGAGCTGTGCTCTGCTGCGGCCGCGATGTCGAGGCCTCGCCAATCGTCGTCCGTGGCGACCCCACGCGGGGCCAGCCGGTGCACGCGCCCAATCTGCTCGCCGAGTTCAGCGGCCAAGGCGGTGCGCTCGTCGGGCCCGAGCGCAGCCTCGTGCCATGCGACTCCGTGCATCCGGGTCGTGACGAGGTAGGGCCAGGTGGCGTCGAGTTCAGGGTACAGCACGCCCTGGGCCAGCAGCCGCGGCGCGCCAATCGCCGGGTCGGTTCCGACCCGCGTCTGGGCGGCGCCTTCGGCGGCGCAGACTTCGCGCCAGGACCGAGTGCCGCCGAAGAACTTCACCACGACATCCCCCACGAGGAAGGTCGGGTAGGTCGGATTGAAGCCGGCCACCGGAGTGGGGCTGCCTTCGCAGAGGTCGTGCCGCCCCAGAGCCTCCGAGATGTAGGGGCGCCAGAACTCCACGTCACCCAGGTGGGCAAGGTGCTCGCGGGCTGACGCGAAGCTGGGGGGTTCGATCAACGAGCAGGCCCGAGACGCTCGGGGGCCGTATCGAGGCCGACGTAGGCGTGGTCGAGGCCGTCCGGGCCGACCCGCACGACGCGGAAGCCCGACGGATCGTCGCCCAGCGGCTTGCCGACCGGGCCGGTGGTCACCATCTCGAGGTCTCCATCGAAGCCGTGGGCATTGCGGTGGTAGTGGCCCGCGAAGACCGCGCGGACGCCCGCCTCGCGAAACAGCTCGAGGTAGAACCCGCGCCGCTCGAGCGGGATGTTGAAGTACCCATCGGGTTCATCGGGTTCCTTCGTGAAGTACGGGTGGTGCTGGAAGACGAGGATCTGTGCCGCACCCGAAGCCTTCGCGCGGGCGAGCTCGGCGCGCAGCCAGGCGAGTTGGGTCGCGGCCTCGTCCGCTGCGCCGGCCGGGGAGTGGATGAGCTGGCTGTTCAACACGATCCCGTACACCTCGCCGTGGCGGAAGGCGTAGGCATCGCGTCCGAAGGTCTCGCGATAGCTCGCGAGGGTTTCGGGCGTGGGTTCGTTTTCGACGTCGTGGTTACCCGCCACGAGATGCAGTGGGATCGAGGCATCGATCCCTGCAGCGATCCGCTGGAACTCGGCGACCTGTTCCGGGTGGCCCGGCGTGTTCACGAGGTCTCCACAGATCACGACGAAGGAGGGCCGGAGCCGGTTCGCGTGGGCGATGGCCTTCTCCATGTTCTCCGTCTCGCGCTCGAAGCTGCCCTCGCGGAACCTCCAGCCGAGGTAGGAGAGGACCGCCGGCTTCGAGTACATGCCGAACTGGGTGTCCGCCATCTGGAGGAAGAAGGTCGAACCGGTGTCGTGCGCCCAGTTCTCCGGAACGGGCGTGGGCCCAGGTGCCGGGTCGCCCGAGCAGGCAAGCAGAGCGAACAGGAGACCGCAGAGCAGGGGTGTGCGCATCGTTCTTCCTCCGCCGGCATCATAACGTCCGCGGGTCGCTCGATGCGGCCCGTGGGATGTGGTTCCATCCGTGTGCGCCCAATGGCCCTACCGCTCGAAGGGTCGGAGGTTCCGATGACTGGTGACGAAGACACGCCCGGGGTCGACGAAGACGCCACGGAGCCGGCTCGCAGCTGGCCGGCCGCCATCGCCGGTGAACTGCGGGAGCACGCCGTTCCCTACGCCGTGCTCCTGGCCTTCGTGATCGCCGGGCCCGTGGTGACCCACTTCATCTTCCCCGAGGCGCCGCGCGGTGCGGGCCTGTTCGGGGGCATGGCGTTCGGGGCCTACGCGGCGATCAGCGCGATGCCGGGGCGCTTCCTCTAGAACCCTTGCACTCCGGGCTCGAGAAGCCTGGACTTCCACGGGATTTTCGCCGTTCGGTGCTCGGGAAATGAGGCTCCGATCGCCACTTCCTCGCCTCAGTCTCCACTCACGACTGGTGCGTTACCTCCCCTCGCTGCGTTCTCGGGTTGCTCTGTTCGCAGTCGCCTGCCTGGCGGCTGCCGCTCCCGCTCGCGCGGAGAGCTTCACGGCGCTGACCTACAACGTCGCCGGCTTGCCCGCGGACTTCGGCGGTGAAGGCGAAGTCAACAACATCTTCGTCAGCCCGCTCCTGAACGGCTTCGACCTCGTCTTGATCCAGGAAGACTTCTTCTTCCACGACGACCTGACGAGCCAAGTCGACTACCCGCACATCAGTGAGAAGTCCATCACCGGCCCCGCCGCTTCGGGCGACGGCTTGCTGCGACTCTCGGTGACCCCCTTCATTGACTTCGAGCGAGTTCCGTGGGTCGCCTGCTTCGGGACGCTCACCAACGCCAGCGACTGTCTGACACCCAAGGGGTTTACCGCCGCCCGTCACGAGCTCGAGCCGGGCGTCTTCCTCGATGTCTACAACCTGCACGCCGAGGCGGGGGGCGACCAGGAGGATCAGACGGCCCGCCTGGCCGGGCTGCGCCAGATGGTGGACTTCGCCGAGGTCTACTCCGCCGGCAACGCCGTGCTCGTCCTGGGAGACATCAACAGCCGCTACAACGAGGTCGGCGAGATCCTCCACGAGGTGGTCGCCGATCTCGGCCTGTCGGATGTGTGGGTCGACCTGACCCGCGGCGGGGTCTTCCCGGTGGAAGGCGCCCCGCGCCTCGAAGATTGCGTGGACCCGGCCTCGAGCGGCTGCGAACGGATCGACAAGGTCTTCTACCGCAGCAACGACGGCCTGGTGTTGACGCCCACGCTGTACGCCGTCCCGGACGAAGACTTCCAGGACGACGCCGGGATCCCGCTTTCGGATCACCTGCCGGTGGTGGTGGGCTTCGACTATCAGGCAGTTCCGGAGCCCACCGTCTTCGCGCTCGCCGGCGCTGCGCTGGCAGAAGCCATGCGCCGCCGGCCTCGTCGGGTTCACTCGGCGACGTAGCCGAGTTCGCGAAGCGCGCGCTGGAGTTCCGGGGTGGGCTGCAGATCGCCGAGGGAGGGCTGGTAGGGCTTCACGCGTCGCTCGAAGCGGCGCAGCTCCCTCGTCAGCTCTACCGCCACCGCTCCGTGTTGGCCCAGTATGTTCCGCTGCTCCGTGGGGTCGCTTCGGAGGTCGTAGAGTTCGGCGGCGCCGGATTCGGGCTGGAGGAGCTTGAAACGGCCGCTGCGGATCGCCAACTCCGGCTGGGCGAGACGCCGGCCGCGAGGGGTGTCGGGCATCCGGAACGTGTTGCCCTCCGTTCCCGACCGGGCCCCGATGGCGCCCGCCTCGCTGATGGCGATCCGCGGCCCGGGGGGCGCTGTGAGCAGGTCGCGGCTCGCGTCCGCTCCGCTTTCGGCACCGAGGGTGCGGAGCAGGACCGTGTGGTGGAGGTCCGAGAGTTGGACCAGTCCATCGTGGCGCCGGTGGCCCGGCGCAGCCGGGTCGCGGACCGCCAACACCACATGGGTGAGATCTTCGTAGCTTCGGTAGAGGTGCGACCAGAGATCGTGGTTGCCAAGGTACTCGCCATGGTCCGAGCTGACGATCACGAGTGTGTTCTTGAGCAGGCCATGGGCTTGGAAGGAACCGAAGAGCTCGGCGACGCGAGCATCGAGGTAGTAGAGCGTGCCGTCATAGAGGCGGCGGAGGATCTCGCGATCCCCTTCCGACAGGAAGCCTTGCCCCTCGCGAGCCACCCGTTGATTGAGCGCAAGCTCGAGGTCGCCAAAGACCCGGTGTCGCAGCGCGCGAGACCGCGCCGCGCCCTCGTCGTCGAGGAATCGCATCCGCTGCCGCTCGGGGATCTCCCAGGGTAGATGGGCTTCCATGTAGTTGATGAAGAGGAAGAGCGGTGCGCCGGACTCGGCGTGCTCCGAGAGCCAGCCCTCTACGAGGTGGTTCGTCGTCGCGGCGCCCTGGTCCCGGCTCCACCAAGGCAGGATCGGGCGCCATCCGAAGCGGTGGATCCATATCTCCGCGGCCGGGCGGCCCAAAGCGGCGAGCCGGCTCGGGATGCGTTGCGTGTTGAAGCCGCGGGCGAGCCCGCTCCCGGGACCGATCAGCGGATTGTTCGAGAACGATGCGGTGGTGTAACCCGCCTCGGCGAGCTTCTCGGCCACGGTGGGAAAGCGTGGCGAGAGCTGGACGGTCGTTCGGCCCATGCCGTGCGCGCGAACGGGTAGGCCGGTGAACATGGAGGCATGCGACGGGCTCGTCCAGATCCCGTCGCCGACGGCGCGATCGAAGATGTGCGCGTCGCGCCCCCAACGGGCCAGGAAAGGTGTGGTCTCACGCTCCGCGTCGTGGAGGCTGGTGCGGTCGGCGCGGGCGGTGTCGAGTACGACCCAGAGAACGTGGGGGCGGCTCGGCGCGACAACCCCCTCGGCGCTCACCGGGGCGGCCGCCGGCGAGCCGACGGCGCCGGGGTCGAACAGTGGCGACCGAGCGAGGGCCGCGGTGCCAGCCAGGCCCAGCACCGCGGCAACCGCCGTTGCCCGGCGCGGCCACGGCGCGCGGCGGGCCGCGCGATGGGCCGCGATGGCCGCGAGGACGGCCACCACCGCGAGGGCCAGGCTTTCGAGGTAGCCAAGGTGGGTTTCGAACACGCCGTGGGCCACGATCGTATAGGCGCTGCCCAGGACCGCGGCGAAGCTGGCCGACAGCGCCACCGGCTGGCGGCGCCCGGAGGCCACGCCCACCGCTGAGGCCACGGCCGCCGCCGGGACGAGCACCAGGGCCTGGGTCAAGAACATCTCACCGAGGGATGCAGCGACGAGCTCGGGCGGAATGGGGCCGCCCCAGCCGTAGCCCACACTGCGAAGGGTCAAGAGCCCGGTCTCGGCCGCGGCCAAAGCGGCTGCGACGAGTGTCCCCCATGCGGCACCGAACGCGAGGGTCCGGGTCGGGCCGGGGGTCTCCTCCGTGCTCTCGGCATCGGTCATGGGCGGCGGCTAGCGCTGTTCGTAGCGCCGAGCGCGCATTGCATGGGAGGCGGCGCTCGCGTCGTTGCGTCTGCACCCGATGCGTCCATCCATTGGGGTATCCTACACAGACGATCAGGCTTTTGCCGCGCAGGGCCAGGCTCCCCGACGCGCTGCCATGGCCTTCGGGCTCCAACCTCGACGCCCTCCGTCCCGATGCCGAGCGCGTGGGCATCACGCCCGAGATGGTGCGCGTCCCGCTCGACGAGATCCCCGCCGACTCCGCCTGCCCGACCTTCCAGCGCGAACGCTTCCTGCGCCAGAGGAACGGCAGCTAGCGCGACCCTCGAGCGCCTCTAGTCGCCCGAGCCCTCTTTCGTGCGGTAGTCGCCGAAGGGTTGGTCGCGCTCCTGGAGCGTGGCCTTCAAACCCTGCTTGGCGACCTTGGCCATGAACTCGTGCAGGCTCTTCTGGTGTGTGCCCAGGGCGCAGAGTTCCGAGCCCGCGCGGATGCCCGTGTGGAGGCCCATGATCTCCATCTGGCGGTGCACGACGCGCTTGTTCAGCTGGACGAGGTCTTCGGGCACCGTGGTGATGCGGCGGGCCACGTCGAGCACGCCTGCCTCGAGTTCGCCCAGCGGGAAGTGCCCATTGGCCCAGCCGAGTTGCGTCGCTTCGATGCCGTCGATGGAATCGCCCGTGAGCATCATCTCCATGGCCTTCCGCATGCCGACGAACCAGGCGTGGAAGTGGTTGTCGGGCACGCCGAAGCGGACGGCCGGATATCCCATCTGCGCGTCGTCGGCCATGTAGACGAGGTCGCAGCACGTGGCGAGCTCGCTACCGCCCGCAAGACAGAAGCCGTGGACCTGGGCGATCACGGGCTTGGCCAGCTCCCAGATGCTCATCCAACCCTGGGTGACGTGGCGCGGCCAGTGGCCGTCGCCGCCGGCCGTGTACCACGGGTATTCCATCCCGTCGTTGCCGCCCGCGAGTTCGTAGCCCGACGAGAAACACGGGCCTGCGCCGCGCACGATCATCACGCGGACCGTCGGGTCCTGGTCGGCTTCTCGCAACGCGTCGAGGATGCCGCCCCGTAGGTCGTGATTCAGGGCGTTGCGCTTTTCCGGGCGATTGAGAGTGACGCGGCGGACCTGGGGCGCCGGGTCGTCCACCAGGACGAGGTCGGAACTCATGAATCTCCTCTCGGGGAAACCCGGTCGAGCAGCCTAGCGCGCCTCGGGTTGTGGTTCTTTCGGCTCGGTCGCGAGTTCGTCCAAGAGCTCGAGCAGGGCGCCGTGCAGGGTCGGCGCGGTGTTCGGGCCGACGGACACGACCTCGCCGTAGGTTTCGCGGTTCGAACCGTAGAGCCACGGCGCCTCGTCATCCCATTCGCTCTTCGGGATGATGTAACCGAGTGCGTCGCCGGCCAGGCCCAACGCGAAGCGGAAGCGCCCCGGCATGCGTTGGCGAAGCGGCGGCAGCTCCACGGGTTCGACGCCATGGTCGGCGCCCTCGGGCGACTCGATGCCGCCGTTCAGGATCTCGGGGTAGAGCTCGCCGGGGATGCTGATGAAGGACATCGGCCCGAGCGTGAAGGCCGAGACCTCGGTTCGCACCGTGGCCCAGCGCGTGAATCCGCGCGGCAGCGTGCCGATTGCCGCGGCCAGCACGAAGATGCGGTTCTCGAGCGGCAGCTCCAACGTGCGGGCCCGGATGGCCAGCGCGCCCGTGTGGAGTTCCACCGGGCCCAACGCTTCGCCGTCGCCCGGTTCGTCGTGTTGCGTGGGCCGGCGCAGGCCCTGGAGTGCGAGCCGCGCGAGCTGCTCGCCCTGGGCCCGCGCCTTGCGGAAGGTCGGCTCGAGCAGGGCTTCTCCCGTGTCGGGGTCGTGGATGGCGAAGCGCGGCCGCGTCGTCATCAGGCCTCCGATGGCTCCGTTGACGTAGATGGCGGTGCCGCCGAGTTCGGCTTCGATCGCTTCGCGGACGAAGTGTGGGAAGTCGGAACTCACGCGCGTGTTTTCGTCCCAGGTCGTCTCCGGGTGGTTCGCCCACGCGACCAGGGTGCCGAGGGTCTGGCCCGTCGCATCGCGCGCCTGGAGGACCCGCAGGTCGGGGTCGAGGACGTGAGGCTTGCGTGAATCCTCGACCAGGGCCTCGGGCCCATCGGTCACGCGGACGACCCGCAGGCTCGCCGGCTGTGCGGCGCTGGCCGCCTCGGTGACGGCGGCGGCGGCGGTTGCGACCACATGCTCGAGGTAGTCGGGGTCGACCCCCGTCCGGCCGGGCGAGGGGCCCCACAGGCCCATCAGATCGGGGGCCTGGTGCGTGTGGGTGCTCGCGACGATCACGTGGTCGATCCCGGCCGCCGCGGGCACGCGTTGGCGTACGTCCACCACGGCATCGTGGTAGAAGCCGATCGCATCGAGGACCACGAGCGCAACGCGGTGGCGCCCGTCGCCCAACACGACGGCTCGGGCCCAGAGTTCGTCGTGGACGTCCCGGGCAGGCCGGCCATTGTGGAACCCCGCGAGCCAGACGGGGTCGAAGCGGCCATTCGCGTTGCCGTCCTCCCAGGGTTCGTCGTTGCCGCGTCGTGCGTCGCCGTCGTGGTCGACCCAGCGGTCGGGCACGGTGGGCGTGATCGAACGGGCCGCGAAGCCTGCTTCGAGAGGGGCAGGGGGGCCGGCGTCGACGGCGAGATCCAAGGCGTAGCCCGGGTGCCGATCGCGCACGTTGTGGCCGATCCAGGCGCCGAGCGCGAGCACGATCGCCGTCGACGCCAGCAAGACACGACGAAGCCAACGTTTCATGGCGGACAGCATACGGGGCCTGAAGCCCGGGAGGGAGCGGAAGCCGAATGCTTGCAGCGGGCTCCTGCGCGGTGATTGCGGTCGCGAGTTGGATGATGCGCCGCATCAAGTTCGCCGGCGGACCCTCCGGTCGACGAGCCTCAGCATCCCGGAGCCTTCGGTGGTGTGCCTGCTCGGGGCGGCCGTCGTCGGCCTCGCCGGGCTCGGGACCCGTCGGAGCCAGCACCGCCGTCTCTACGGGGCGGTCACCAGCGGCCCCGGCTTCGGGCAGACCCCGGGTTCGAGCCTCTCGAGCGCGGCGTCCAACACGCGCAGGACCTCCAGCCTCCCGTGGTCGGACATGTGGGCGCCGCTGTCTTCGTTGAAAATCAGGGCCCGCTCCTCGTCGGAGACCCCTTCGTACAGAGCCTGCGCGAGGGAGACATAGGGGAGGCCCAGGGACGGAGCGATCTCGCGGGTCCTGCCTTCGAGCTTCTCGTAGATGCTGCCTGGATAGCGATCCGGCCGCGTCGGGAAGACGAGCAACACCGGGCATGCCCCGTGGGCTTCCGCGTCCTCTCGGAAACTTCGCAGCAGCGCCGTGAAGATCGCGAACTGGTCGGGCTGGATGCGGCTGTGGTTCCGGTAGAGCTGCATGCGCCCCGAGATGAAATCGAGCACCCAGCTTCGACCGAAGCGTCCGATCTTTCGTTCGCCGCTGCGGTAGGCCTCGTAGAGCGCCTCGGGCCCGAGCACGGGTGTGTTGTGGATCGCGACCTCGCCCTGGGCGTCCACCGAGAAGGTCGGCTTCGCGTAGCCGCGGAAGGTCCGGAAGGTGCGGAAGTAGTCGCGGAGATAGAGACCGAAGACCGCGATGTCGCCCTGGTAGCGGACGCCGGTCTGGCGAAACCGCAGCCAGGCCTGGCCGACACCGAAGCCCTGGACCGAGAGGTTCACCACCTCCCAACCGGGCCGAAAGAGCCCGCCGTCCGGGAATCGCGCATCGAGCGCACCGAGTTCACGGGTGAAACTGTCGCCGACGAGGACGACCCGGGGCACGCCGGGTGTACGGGGCCGTGCGACCCGAGTCGCGCTTCCCTTGGCGTCGCGCGTCCGGGGCTCATTGACCCAACCGAGGTTCGGGTCGTGCCGGACGTCACTCCCCGTGGTGGGCTTGCCCGCGGCGAGGTGATCCTTCGCCCAGTCCCACTCGGCGGCGAGCGACGCGTCGGGGTGGGGCGGGATCTGGTCGATCGCGTGGCGATAGATCCGGATGCCGACCTCGGTCAGCAAGAACGTCACCAGGGTGGCCAAGGCCAGTCGCAGCAAGGTCTTCATCGGCGCGCTGGATGCTCTCACGGGGCCCGGTGCTGTCAAGGGCTGGACGGCAACGCAGTTCGACGGAGACGTGGCCGGCCGGGCGGTGACGGCTAGGGGAGGCCGCGGGTCGCGAGCAGTCGCTCGATCTTCTCGACCAGCTCGCGCTGGGTGAAGGGCTTGGCGAGGAAGTCGGCGTGCTCGTCGGCTTCGACCTTGGCGACGAGATCATCGGGCCAGTAGCCGGAGATGTAGAGGACGGGGAGTTCGGGCCATCGCTCGCGCAGCTGGTCGGCCAGGGCGGCGCCCCCCAGCCGCGGCATGGTCACGTCCGTCACGAGCAGGTCGAGCGGGGCGGGCTCCCGGTCGAGTTGCTCCAGGGCCGCCAGGCCATCGCTCGCCGTCGAGACGTCGAATCCGATCCGTTGAAGCTGGCGGCCGAGCAGTCGACGCACGCTGTCCTGATCCTCCACGACGAGGAGGGAGGCGCGCGAGTCGGCCACGCCCAGCGGCGGGCGGTCTCCCGTCGCCTCGGGGCTCTCGGCCGTGTTCGGGAAGGTGATCCGGAACTGGCTACCCCGGGCGCGGGTGCTCTCGACTTCGATGGTGCCGCCGCACTGTTCGACGATCCCGTACACGCTGGCGAGGCCGAGCCCGGTGCCTTCGCCGGGCCGTTTGGTCGTGAAGAAGGGCTCGAAGATGCGCTCGCGCGTTCCTTCGTCCATGCCTTCGCCGGTGTCGGTGACGAGGAGTTCCGCCTGGTCGCTCGGGGATTGCCGCGTGACGATCGTGAGCTGCCCACCGTCCGGCATGGCATCGCGGGCGTTGGCGGCCAGGTTCAACAGGATCTGGTGGATCTGCCGCGGGTCGAGACGGACGGGTCGGAGTGTGGTGTCGAGGTCGAACTCGATCGCGATGCTCTCCGGGACGAGGGTGCGTAGCATGCCATCCGCCTCGCGCACGACGCCGTTCAAGTCGACGACTCGGGGCTGGCTGATCTGGCGGCGGCCGAAGGCCAGGAGCTGGGAGGTGAGCCCGGCGGCCTGGCGCGCGGCCTCCTCGATCTGTTCGACCGATTCGCGCAACTCGGGGTCGGCTTCGGCGCTGCGCACGATCTCGGCGTAGCCCTGGATCACGGCCAGGAGATTGTTGAAGTCGTGAGCCACGCCGCCGGCGAGTTGCCCGAGGGCTTCGAGCTTCTGGGATTGGTGGAGGTCCGCTTCGAGTGCCACCTCGCGCGTCACATCCCGGGCGACGGCGACGAAGTGGGTCGTCGCGCCGGTCGTGTCCACCACCGCCGACAGGCTCGCGTCGATCAGCAGCTCTCGCGGATGGTGCAGCGCCACGCGTCCGTGCCAGGGTTCGCCCGAGGCGACGGTGGTGAGCACTTCGGGCCCCAGCTCGTGGGTGAGTTCGCCAAAGAACTCCTTGATGTCGCCGCCTTGAAGATCCTCGGCGCTGATCTCGGTCAGGGTTTCGAAGGCCGAGTTCACGAAACGGGCCTGGCGATTCACGTCGACCACCAGGATCGCCTCGCGGGCCTGGGTCATGGCCACGCCGAGGAGAGCCTCGCCTTCTTCGGCACGCTGCTTTTCCGCGAGGGTCCGCGAGAGCTCGAGGTTGCGGACCGCCAGGTCCTGTTCGCTGCGCTCGGCGTCCCCGAGTGCCTCGTGAATCCGGTTGACCGAGATGTAGATGAGCGAGGTGGTGGCGCCCAGCAGGGTCATCTCGATCCACCAAAAGCTCGCGACGTTCGCGTAGAAGATCACCGGCTCCGGCAGCCAGCCCTGGGCCTCGGCGACCCCGACCGCGGCCCCACCGGCGGCGCTCGCCATACCCATGATGGCGGCCATCCGGCCGCCGAGCAGCAGCCCTGCCGCCACGATCGTGATGGCGTAGAAGCTGAAGCCCGGGGTCGCGATACCCCCCCCGCCGATCATGCCGGCGGTGGTTGCGCCCCAGGTTATCCAGATGAGGACGTGTGCCGAGAGCCGGATGCGCTTCCTCCGCGCCAGTTCGAGGGAGACGAGGATCAACCCGAGGATGACACCGAGAAGCGTCAGGCCGATGGGTTTGGGAGAAGCCGGGAAGAGCAGGAAGGCGGCAGAGATGAGCAGCAGCTGGACCACCAGGAAGGTCACGCTCACCGCACGGAGGGTCGATTCGATGCGGCGCTCCTCGCGTCGAGCGAGGTGCGGAGGAGAGGGGGTCGCGCGTCGAGGCTCAGCCGAGGTCATGCCGCCTTCCGGTGAGAATGGGACCATATCCCTCGGGGCTCGCGGCTGTCACGGGCTTCCCCGCGGGCGTGCCTCAAGGGCGTCGGTACATGCGAGCCAGCAGCCAATCCACGAGGCCTGGAGCCACCAGATCGGCCGCCTGCACGAGAGACGAGCTACCCAAGACCGACACCCGGGCGCGGTCGCGCTCGAGGGCGCGGGCTACGGCCTCGGCCACCCGCTCGGGCGGCGCTGCGCTTCGCGGGCGCAAGATCTTGGGCTCGCCGACCCGCGCCATGCGATCGAGGAAACCCGTCTGCATGGTGCCGGGTTGGATGGTGAGGACCCGCGCGGGGCCTCCCGCCAGTTCGATGCGGAGCGCGTCGGCGTAGCCGCGCAGAGCAGCCTTCGACGCAGCGTAGGTCGACCAGGCAGGCAGGGGGCGCAGGGCGAGGCCGGAGAGCACATAGGCCAAGGTGCCCCCGCGCTCTGCAAAACTCGGGAGAAGGGCCTCGGTGAGGGCCGCCGATGCGAGGAAGTTCGTGCGAAGGTTGACCTCGAAGTCGGCGAGGGAGAGGTCTGCGACTTCACCCACGGTTGCGGTGCCGTGGTTCGAAACCAGGATCGAGATCGGACCGAGTTGCGATTCGACGCGCTCGACGAGCGGGGCCGCTTCCGAGAGCTCGCTGAGATCGCAGGGAAACGCGGCCGCCGTCCCACCCGCCGCGGTGATCTCGGCCACGGCTTCGTCGAGGGCGACCCGATCGCGCGCGGCGCAGCCGACCTTCGCGCCACGCGCGGCGAGGGTCTGGGCCAACGCACGCCCGAGGCCGCGCGAGGCTCCAGTCAGAAGGACGACGCTTCCACTCAGCTGCACGTTGGGATCCTAGCGGCCGCGTGGCGGGCGAGGCTCATCACGGCCAGCTGGGGGTTGGTTCCGATGGCGCTCGGGAAGACGCTGGCATCGACCACGAACAGACCCTCGCGCTCGTGGCTCCGGAAGTCCGGTCGGACGGCGCCGCGCCCCGGGTCGCTCGCCATCCGACACGTGCCGAACAGGTGCGAGACGTTGAGCGCGTAGGCGCGCGGGTCGAGCGGCGCGCTGCGGATCACATCCGCCGCCGCCGCCTCGTCGAGGCGCCGCGGCACGCCGTGGAGGCCCGGGTAGACCGTGCGGGCGCCGGCTTCGAACAGGAGTCGCGTGACGTGGAAGACCGCCGCGCGGATCCGTTCGAAGTCGTGAGGCGTGGGGGTCATTCGGATCTGGGGGAGCCCCAACCACGGGCCCGCGATGCGACCCTCCGCGCGGGATCGTTGGGAGTTGTTCCAGACGGCCAGGTGGTCGAAGCGGCGCAGCAAGCCGACGAGCTCGCGACCGACGGCCGGGACGTTACCGAGGGCGATCTCGGGAGGCGTCGGCGGCAACGAGTTGCACTTCAGATCGGGCTCCGGGAAGACTTCGTAGCCGAGCGAGGGGCCCTGGATGGCGGCCACCGGTTCGCCGAAGTCCGCCATCAACGCGGTGCCGACGTGGCACTGGAAGTGGCGTCCGAGGTGCGGGTTGCGCAGCCCGCTTCGACGCAGAACGAGCGGGCTGTGCACCACGCCCGCGGCCAGTACGACGCCGCGTCGTGCGCGCAGCCGGCAAGGCGTCGGCCGGCGTCCGCGGCGAGCGCCGTCACGGCGGGTCGCCAACACACCGACCGCACGGTCGCCCTCGAACAGGATGCGTTCGACGCGTCGGTCGGGTGTGAGTCGGGCGCCGAGTTCCAGCGCGCTCGGGATGAGGGACCTCTCCATCGACCACTTCCCTCCGGACGGGCAACCCGTGAGGCAGCGGTTCGCGTGCTGACAGCCCGGCGCCGACCGCGCCATGGCCCGGTGCGGGTATCCGAGGCGCTCGAGGGCGCGTGTCATGGGCAGGCTCGGCATGGAGTCGGCCAGGTTCGCGCCGACCTGGAGCTCCGTCTCGATGGAGGCGGCGGCGTCTTCGAGGGCGTGCCACGGCAAGGCGTCGGAGAGGCCGGGGTCCGCGTTCGTCCACTCGTGCCACACTTCTTCGGGCATTCGGTTCATGGCCGCGCCGTTGACGACGGTGGAACCGCCCACGCAGCACCCCTGGGCTACGGGGAAGGCGGAACGCCCCGCGGCGACCTGGCCGCCGAAGTCGCGCCATAGACGCGAGAGCGCGCTGTAGAGGTCGGGGCGGAAATCGGCCTGCCGGTGCCACCCGCCTTCCTCGAGGATCAACACGTCCGCGCCCGCTCGTGCGAGGTCGAGGCCGGCCGTGGCCCCGGCCGCGCCGGACCCCACGACCAGATAGTCGGCTTCGTCGTCCCAGTTCATCGCGGGTCCCAGGGGTCGAGGCCGAGTTCACGGCGGGCGTCCGGGGCCCGCAGGACGGCGACCAGCGCCATGCTCTTCACGCCGTAGAAGAGGAGCCGCACGACATAGGCGTCGGCCGTCATCAGGCGCGTCATGACGCGCTCGCGTTCGTCACGGTCGAGACGTGTGAAGACCGTGAGCTTGCGCAGAATGAGCAGGGGGGAAAGCTGGACGGCGAGCGCGCCCACGCTCGTGGCCAGTGCCACGCGGATGGGCGCGTCGCGCCAGAGATCGTCCAGGAAGCGTTGCGTCTCCTCGGGGGTCTGCTCCCCGACCGGTACGAAGGCCGCATACACGTCGCCGGCGAAGCCGCGCGCGGCCGCGGAGACCCCGCGCGCCAGGCCGAGCGAGAGCCATCGGGTCACGCGGATGGGTTTCTTCGGAGAGTCTGCACGCCGCACAGCGTAGGGGGCCGCGGCGAAGCCCTCAACGAAGGAACGCAAGGGCGATGGAGACGCCGAGCACACCGCCATAACCTGCGAGTGCGCTGCGCATCCACCGCCGCCCAGCTTCGCTTCCGATGCGTCCCAGCCCTTCCACGCCGAACGCGAAGGCCACGGCCACGGGGACGAGGGCCGGCAGGGTGTAGAAGGCCTTCGGCATCGCGTTGAACGGGATGCGCAAGGTGGCCAGGACGAGCATGAAAGACATCCCGAAGGCGACGAGCCAGAGCGTCGAGAGTGCGAGCCTTCGCCCGAGGTCAGCGCCCCGCAGAGCCAGCGCGGCGCCGCGCGCAAAACCGAACGCAAGGATGCCGGTTGCGGGAAGCGCCAAGGGATAGATCGCCGCCATCGAGTCGTAGTCCCACCATGGGTTCGGGTACTTCACGGCGGCCGAACCCGAAGCGTAGCCGTCTCCCCAGAAGCTCGAGTAAAAGCCGTCCGCGAAGGAATGGAAGCTCGCGAAGAAGGGGTAGGAGAGGGATTCGCCGAAGCCCATGAACCACGCTGGCGTGTGGAAGCCGGGCGGGATCCAATACGCCCAATCCTGGAAGGCCGTGAGGTTGCTGACGAAGGGGTCACCGAATGCCATCCAGTTGCGTAGATAGAACCAGCCCGAGAGGACGAGGACGCCGCCGCCGAGCGCAGCGAACGCCCCGGCCGCGCGCAAGGCAGGGCGCGCTTCCACGAGCCAGAGCTTGAGGGCGACCACCGCAGGCAGCAAAAGGGCCAGCGGGACGCTGGTGGTCGATTTCGTGAGGAGGGCCAGGCCGAGGAAGATCGAGAGCGCAGCCATCGCGCGCGGCCGGGCGGTCGCCGCGCACAGGAGTTCGCAGGTCACGAGAAGGGCGGCCGACACAAAGAGGGTGTGTACCGATTCGTTGGACACGAAGGTCGAGAGCAGCACGTGCATCGGCAGCAGCCCGGCGGCGAGGGTCGCGGTCGCCGCAAGTGCGGGAGCGTCGGGGGCGAGGCGTCGCGCGGTCCGGCCCGCGAGCCCGGCGGCGGCGAGGCCGGCGAGCATGGGCAGCAGCCGCAACAATCCGCGATCGAGCGGTGTGTCCGGCGTCGCACCCGAGAGTCGGCGCAGGCCCGCGCCGAGCGCGTAGTAGAGCGGAGGGTGGAAGGCCTCCCATCCTTCGTCGGCTCGAGGGAAGCGCCCCTCTTCGGCCAGGACCTTCACGTATCCGAGGTGCCCACCGCTGTCGAAGCCGGCGATGTTGGGAAGCGCCAGGCCCTTGGTCGCGAAGAGCGCCACCCAGAAGACCGCCACCGTGACGAAGGCCGCCCGGGGGAGGTTGGCTCCGCCGACCCAGCGTGGTGCTCGGAGCCCCAGGGCGACGGGCGTGGCGAAGACCAGGAACACGAGGCCAAGCGGGACGACGCGGCGGCTCAGCACCGATCGCGGCGAGGGCAGGCGGTCGCGGCCGGGGTACTCGCGCACGTCGTCGGCGACGACGGCGACGAGCTGCCCGGGCCGGCCCGAGCGCGTCACCCGCCAGCCCTTCCCGGTCGTGGCCAGGACCGGCAGGGTCGGGCTTTCGATGAGCAACAACGGCGGGCCTTCGCGGTGCCGGAGGTCGGCCGTCAGGAGGTTCTCGCCCGCGTGTAGGAACGGTGCGAGGTCGACTTCGCTCGCGCGCTTCCAGTGTTTCGGGTCCCGGTCGAGGGGCACCGGTTCGCCGTTCACGGACAGCGACAACTCGCGGAGCCCGCGCACCCGAACCGGGGCGTGCTCCGGTGCAACGCGGAACTCGACGCGCTTTTCGAAGCGGAAGCGCGGCGGGGCTTCGCGGGAGACTGGGATCGCCTTGGCCCGGGACTCGAGTTGGGGAAGGGTGAGCCAATACGCAGGGGGTTCGTGGCGGATCAGGTAGAAGCGGTCGCCGAACCGGTCGGCGGCGACCCACAGGGCGACCGCGGCGACGACGGCGCCGACCGCGCCCACGATCTGGAGCGTCGCGAGCGTCTGGCTTCCGATCGGTCGCTGCATCCCGGCCGCCAAAGCTAGCGAACGGCGCGGCTCTTGAAGCGGGTGCAGGGTACGATGAGGCCGTGCCGAAGACGCCCCATGGAGCGAGCCGCGCCGACGACCGCACCTGGGCCGACCGTCTCCTGGCCGTCGCCGGTGGCGAGGCGCCGGACGTGGCGGCAACCCGGGTGGACGACTTCCGTCGCTTCCTCGTTCTCTACGGAGCGGTCCGAAGCTGGTTGTGGCTGCCGCTCGCACCCGACAGCAGCGGCCTCCTCGCGCCCCTCGCCCTGTGCCACACGGTGGCGGCCGCCATGGTCTTCGTGCCGCGCGGGGCGGAATGGGCGGCGCGCGGCGCGCTCGCAGTCGTTCTCGGCCAGGTGGTTTGGAGCTTCCCGCTCGCGGCGAACCATCTCTACCTGGAGCTCGTCTGCCTCGTTCTTGTCGCCCTGCCGCGGCCCGGGGATGCGCGCGACGCAGCGGCAGCGCTTTCGGGCCTGCGCTGGACCGCAGCCCTGGTGCTCTTCCATACGGGCTTGCAGAAGGTCTTCTACGGGGCCTACTTCCGCGGGGACTTCCTGGCCTTGATGGCCGGAGCCGACGAGCGGTTCGGCCGCGCCTTCCGCTTCGTTCTGCCTGGAGCCGAGCTCGAACGCCTGGCCGGGCTCGATCGCAGCCGGACCGGCGCCGGGCCCTTCCGCGTCGATTCGCCCATTTTCGTGGTGGCTTCGAACGCCGTGTGGATCGCCGAGCTATGCCTGCCGGTCTTGCTGCTCTCCCGCCGCGGACGGGTCTGGGGCGCCTTGGGCGGCGTGGGGTTGATGGTGGGGATCCAGGTCGTCGCACTCGAGATCGGCTTCGCGTTGCTGTTCGTGAATCTGTTGCTGCTCTTCCTCCCGGGGCGCTGGAACGCCCGAGCGCTGCCCTTCACGCTCGTGATCTTCGTCTGGGCGCTCGGCGCGGCGGCCGGGTGGTTGCCGGGCCAGCCCGTCGATTGGAACTTGCTGTGAGCGCACGACGCAAAGAACCGCCGAGCCGACGTGCGAATCGCGCACCGCTGTTTGCCGCGATCGTGGTGATCGTGGCGTTGTGGCCCTTCGTCCATCGCGGCCTCGTCCTGAGTCACGACATCGACCCCTGGCGGCTCGGTGGGTTTGCCATGTACACGACGTATCAACGCACGATCGTTGGCTTCTTCGAGGTGACCGGGGCCGGGCTGCGCGTCGTTCAGGAGGGGGAGCTCCCGGAGCCGGTGCGAGAGGTTCTGACGCGCTTCCGCATCCGGCGCAGCGCCCTCGGCACCTGGGAATCCCCAGACGAGGCCGTGCGCGCCCTTCACGCGGCCCGTCCGGAACTCGAGCACCTGGTCGTCGCCATCCAGCGCTTGTGGCTCGACCCGGCGACGGCTCACATCGCATCGGAGAAGAAACTCCTCCCCTACGTCGCCGGCACACCCCTCGACGCCGAGGCTCCGCCGGGCCCTTGAGGCACGCGGGCGCGATCGGCCCAGGGCCCCCCTCCGCCATGCTAGGATGCGTTTTTGACGCTGTGTCAGATTCGCGTGCTGCGCAGGGGAGCCGATGCCGAGCCAGATCCCGATCCAGGAGGGCCTTTTCACCTGGCCGAGCGAGGAGCCGCGCTTGCTCGGCAGCCGCTGCTGCGGATGTGGCGAGGTGAGCTTTCCCGTCCAGAAGAGTTGCCCCGCCTGCACGGGCGATGAGACCGAGGCGATCCCGCTGGCCCGGGAGGGCACGCTCTGGACCTGGACGATCCAACGGTTCCCGCCGCCGGCGCCGCCCTTCATCGGGGATCGCGAGAGCTTCGAACCGTTCGGTGTCGGCTACGTGGAGTTGGCCGAGGGCGTCCGGGTCGAGTCGCGCCTCACGGTCAACGACCCCGCGCAACTCGAGATCGGCATGAAGATGGAACTCGTGGTCGAACCCTTCGATCGCGACGCCGACGGCAACGAGCGCATGCTCTTCGCCTTCCGGCCCGCCGCGGCGGCCTAGGAGCCCCATGGACGTTGCGATCATCGGCATTGGCCTGCACCCCTTCGGGCGCCACGAGGGGGTGTCCGCGATGGAGATGGGCGTCGTGGCCGCCAACCGTGCGCTCGCCGACGCGGGAATCCGCTGGGCAGACGTGCAACATGCCTGCGCCGGCAGCCTCGAGGTGCTGCAGCCCGACACCATGAACAAGTTCATGGGGCTGACGGGCATCCCCTTCACGAACCTCTTCAACGGCTGCGCCACGGGCGGCAACCTGATGCTCTCGGCGGCCAACGCCATCCTTGCCGGCGCGGGCGACGTGGCCATCGCCATCGGCATGGACAAGCACCCGCGCGGGGCGTTCTCCGTGGGCGACGACCTCGCGGGCCTGGGCCTCGGCCAGTGGTACGGCGAGGCCGGCATGGCGGTGAACCCGCAGTTCTTCTCCATGAAGACCATGCGCTACATGCACGACCACGGGATCAGTGAGGATTGCCTGCATCGTGTGGCCATGAAGGCCTTCGAGAACGGGGCTCGCAACCCCGACGCATGGCGGCGCAAGGCGCTCTCCTACGAGGAGATTGCCGAGTCGCCGCTGGTCTGCGACCCGCTGCGCAAGTATCACTTCTGTTCGCCCAGCGAGGGCGCAGCGGCGATGGTGCTCTGTCGGGCCGACCAGGCCGCACGCTACACGACGAACCCGATCTACATCCGCGCCGACGTGTTCCGCACGCGCCTCTACGGCTCCTTCGAGGTGATGCATCCCTCGGTGCCGGCGAACGCGCGGCCGAGCCCGAGCGTCCAAGCCTCCCAGGCGGCCTACGAAGCGGCTGGGATCGGCCCGGAGGATCTCGACGTCGCCCAGGTCCAGGACACCGAGGTCGGCCACGAGATCATGCACATGGCCGAGTGCGGCTTCTGCAAAGACGGCGAGCAGGAGGCCTGGGTCAAGGCGGGGGAGACGAAGATCGGCGGTCGGCTCCCGATCAACACCGATGGGGGCTTGCTCGCCAACGGCGAGCCCGTGGGCGCGTCCGGCCTGCGGCAGATCCACGAGGTCTGCCTCCAGCTGCGGGGCGAAGCGGGCGACCGGCAGGTCCCCGGCAAGCCGCGCGTCGGCTTCACGCACGTCTACGGCTTCCCCGGCGTGAGCTGCGCAACCGTCCTGTCGCGCTAGAGCGTCTTGGCCGCGAGGCGCATCCTGGCTCCATCGGCCCGCTGGGATTCCGATAAGATCCCGGACGGATACCGACCCCGATGGTTGAACGAGCGGAAACGACGATGGCCCGAGACGGCTCTGGGAACGCCGCCTGGCGCGCCTTGCGCCCGCACCAGTGGACGAAGAGCGCCTTGCTCTTTGCGCCGTTGCTGCTCGCCCATCAGGCCCTGACCGAGCCCGCGCGGCTCGCGGCCACGGTGCTGGCCGCAGCCTGCTTCTCGGCCGTGGCCTCGGCCGGCTACCTCCTGAACGACTGGCTCGACCGGGAGTCGGATCGGCTCCATCCCGACAGACGCCACCGCCCGCTGGCATCGGGCGACCTGTCACCGGGCCGTGCAGGCGCGATCTTCGGCGCGTTGCTGGTCGCGGCGTTCACCGTGTCCTGGCTCTGGCTGCCGCTCTCGTTCACGGGGTTGCTCGTCGTCTACCTGTGTCTGACGACCGCCTACTCCACCGCTCTCAAGAAGCGCGCCGTGTTGGACGTGCTCGTCCTGGCGGCGCTCTACACCTTGCGCGTCCTGGCGGGCGGCGAGGCCGCACAGGTGGTCGTCTCGCACTGGTTGCTGGTCTTCTCGATGTTCTTCTTCATGAGTCTCGCCTTCGTGAAACGCTACTCCGAGCTGCTCGAGAACGACGGCCACGAGGAGGAGTCACTCGCGGGGCGTGGCTACCGCGTGGGCGACGTCGCGCTGGTGCCGGCCATGGGTCTGTCGTGCGGCTTCGTCTCGATCCTGGTGATCGGTCTCTGGGCCAGCAGCCCCGAGTTGACCGGGCTCTACCGCCAGCCTGCGCTCCTTTGGCTTGCGTGCCCGGTCCTCTTCTACTGGTTGACGCGCGTCTGGCTTCTCGCTCATCGAAGGGAGCTGCATTCCGACCCGGTGCTCTTCGCCGCGCGCGACCGTGCGAGCTATCTGGCGGGTGCGGCCCTCGTGTTGATCGGGTTGGCCGCCAAATGGGGTGGTGGAGCGTGAGCGCCGGGATCCCGCGGGCGCCGCTTGAGGCGGTGCCCCCGATCCCGCCGGTGCCCGAGCGCCGCGAGGAACTTTCGGGCTGGGGGCTCCATCCCGTCGAGACGTGTCGTGTGTTCCGGCCCGAGGGCCTCGAAGAACTGCAGGGGCTGGTGGCGAACACGCGCCACAGCCTCGTGGCCCGGGGTCTCGGCCGGAGCTACGGCGATGCGGCCCTGAACCCCGAAGGCGTCCTGCTGGCGGGGCGCCTCGACCGATTGCTCGGTTTCGAACCGACGACGGGCCTGCTGCACTGCGAGGCCGGTGTCAGCCTCGCCGAGATCATCGAGGTCTTTCTGCCGCGCGGCTTCTGGTTCCCGGTGACGCCGGGCAGCAAACACGTCAGCGTCGGCGGTGCTATCGCGGCGGACGTGCACGGCAAGAACCATCACCGCAGCGGTTCGATGTCGGCCTTCGTCGAGGACTTCCTCATGGTCCTCGGTTCGGGCGAGGCCGTGGCCTGCTCCCGGGAACAGAACCCCGAGATCTTCTGGGCAACCTTCGGCGGGATGGGGCTCACCG
The DNA here is from genome assembly GCA_019311105.1 of Deltaproteobacteria bacterium. Lineage (GTDB taxonomy): Bacteria > Myxococcota_A > UBA9160 > UBA9160 > JAFDDA01 > JAFDDA01. The sequence continues at coordinate 1,370 of JAFDDA010000042.1, read as the reverse complement.
GAGTCGTGGTGGAGGCCCGGCTGCGGCTGCGGAGCATCGAGACGGCCTACATGAACGTGGAGGTCAACCGAGCGCGCGACCTCGACTCGATCCTCGAGCTGTCTCAGGGCGACAGCGGCTTCGAATACGCCGTGGCCTGGATCGACTGCATGGCGAGCGGGCGGTCATTGGGTCGCTCGGTGTTGCTGCGCGCCAACCATGCCGGGCTTGGCGACCTGCCTGCGGCACGTGCCGCGGCCCCGTTTGCGGCAGCGCCGGTGCTCCAGCCGCAGGTGCCCTTCACGATGCCCAATGCGCTGCTCAATTCGTGGACGGTCCGCGCCTTCAACGAGGGCTTCTATCGCTTCCACTCGGACGGGGCGAAGCTTCAGTCCTGCGAGGCCTACTTCTACGTCCTCGACCGGGTGAAGGGCTGGAACCAGGTCTACGGTCGCCGCGGCCTGCTTCAGTACCAGCTGTGGCTGCCGTTCGAGACAGCGCGCGAAGGGCTCGTCGAACTGCTCGAAACCTTCGCCGGGCAGAGGCGAGCTTCCTTCCTCGCGGTGTTGAAATCCTTTGGGCCGGCGAGCGAAGGCCTGCTGTCCTTTCCGGGGCCGGGCTTCACGCTGTCCCTCGACCTGCCCTACAGCGGGCCCGACCTCGCGGCCGTGCTGCGGCGGCTCGACCAGGGCGTTGCGCGCCGAGGGGGCAGGGTCTACCTCGCCAAGGATGCCTGTCTCGAGCCCGAGTGTTTTGCCGAGATGTATCCCGGTGCGTCGCGATTCCGCGAGGTGAAGGCCGAGATCGACCCCGAGGAGGGTCGCTTTGCATCGAGCCAGGCGCGGCGGCTCGGCCTCGTGGAGTCCGATTGAGCGAGCGCGTCCTGGTGCTGGGGGCGACGTCCGGGATCGGGCGGGCGCTGGTGCGGGCGCTGGCAGCCGAGGGGGCGACGCTCGTGCTGGCCGGGCGCGATGCCGCCGCCCTCGATCGCATCGCGCGCGACGCGGGCGTCCGCTCGGGCAGCCCGGTGGTGTTCGAGGTCTTCGACGCCGCGGACCGGGCCTCCCACGATGCCTTCCTCGATGTCTGCTTCGCGCAGGCCGGCGGGCTCGACGGCGTCGTGCTCTGTCACGGCGAGATGGTCGAACAACCCCAGGCCGAGCGCGACGTGGCGCCCGCCCTGCGGATGCTCGACGTCAACGTGACGGGGACGATCTCGTTGCTCGAGGGGGTAGCGCGCCGGCTCGAGGCCGCCGGGTCGGGCTGGATCGCCGCGCTGTCGTCCGTAGCCGGGGATCGCGGGCGCCGGCGGAACTATCTCTACGGCGCCAGCAAGGCGGCGCTCTCCACTGCCTTGGAAGGGCTGCGCGTTCGGCTCGCGCCGCTTTCGA
>JAFDDA010000122.1 GCA_019311105.1 Deltaproteobacteria bacterium | reverse complement strand
CGAGCTTTTCGACCGCGCGCATGAACGCAACGAGAGTCCTGTGCATCTGGAGCGCGACGATCGTGCGCTCTTCGCCCTTGAGTTGCAGGGCCTGCTCGGAGAGCTCGCGATAGGTAACGCTGCTGGCTTCGATTTCGGCGAGCAGCTCCTCGGCTTCGGCCACGAGCGGGTTCTCGGCGGCGGTCGGGTGCTGGGCCTCGGCGGTGGCTGCGCCGAGCAGCAACAGCGATCCGGCGAGGGCAGCACAGACCAGAAGCGAGCCGCGTGAAGCGAGAGAGGGGTTGGGCACGTCCGGATTCTACCCGGATCGCACGCCGGAGTTCAGCTCGAAATGCACAGCTGCAGGCTTTACACTACTCGCGGGAGCAACCCATGCGAATCATTGCCCTCGGTCTCCTTCTCGCTCTTGCGGCGACGCCTTCGGTCGCGGACGAGGCCTCCGAGAGCGCCCCGAAGAAGATCCTGTCGAAGGGGTCGAAAGTTCGAGAGCTGCATGGAGGGCCGCGGCTGGCGCCGAAAGTAGGCCGCGCTAGCGGGCTTCGAACGTGATGCGGACCCCCGATTGGTCGCTGTCGGTTTCGACGGCGGTTCGAACGTGCTCCGAGGGCAGGGCGTGCTGTGACACGAGCCGCTGGGTCACCGCCTCGGCGCGCCGGCCTGCCAAGGCGACGAAGCGTTCCGGCGGCACGGGCGTCGCCGTGCGATAGCGTGCCAGCAGGTCGGCATCGTCGCCTTCGAGCCCGCTCGCCTGCCGCCCTCGACCTTGGGCCAGTCGACGTCGGCCGCGAGCCGTTCGAGAAGGATCTGTTCGGCGATGCCGTCGCGATCGGTGGGCGTCGCGCCGCCGTGGAGGCGCACGGCGAGCTGGGGCCGGGCAGCCAACAGGTCGGCAAGCGTCGCGAGTCTCGCCGGAGCGTCCTCTTCCAGCTCGACACTTCCCGGCGCCATCGGCAGCGGCTCGACGGCGAGGCCGCCGCCCTCGCCGAAGGAGAATGCCGCCCCCATCATCTTGAGTGGCGACGTCACGGCGCCCGCGACTGCCGCGCGCAGAGCGCCCCGGAGGGTCGAGCCAACGCCGACCCTCAACTCGCCACGATCGACCGCGAGGGGGATCGGCAGGCTGATGTTGCCCTCGAGGTCGCGCAGCAGCGCCATGGCCACGTCCACGGGGACCCCGATCATCTGGTCGAGCTTGCCCGTTCCGGTGGAAGAGAGCCCGAGCTGGTGGAGCACGAGGTCGTTGCTCACCTCCCAGCGTTCGCCCGTTCGTTTGCCCTTGGTTTCGAGGCTCGCGTGACCCTCATCGACGCGGTAGCCGGCGGCGTCGATCGCGTAGGGGTTGAGCGGCGACAACGCGAGACGATCGAGCGAGAAAACGAGATTGCTGCGGCGAACGCCGTGGCTTCCCGAAAGCGAGAGTTTCGATCGGATCGGGAGTTGCGCCGTGACCGAGAGCCGCTCGACGGTCTGGGCCGGCAGCTTCACGCCGCGCACGGAGACGTCGAGGTCTCGGACCCGCCCAGTGTACGAAGGGCGAAGCCTACGGTCGCGATAGCCGAGGTCACCGTTCAGGATTTCGAACGACGCGATCGAAACGATCGGAGCGGGCCCGGCGTCCGTCGGCTCCGCCGGCGGGGACGCACCGTCGTCATCGCCGGGCGGGAAGAGACGTTCGAGCGCGCTCGTCGGTTGATAGAGGTGCGCTCGCGGTTCCTCTAGCCGGACGGCACCGAGGGAGACGCGTATCGGCTTCGTCTCGGCGCCTTCGCCGAGTGGCACCACGACTTCGTCGATGGGGATCTCGAAGCGCTTCCAGCCGAAGGAGAACTCGTCGGTGTCGGGGTCGCGGAAGATCAGATCATCGGAACGGAACACTCCGCTCAGGGTCACGCCCGCGGGCTTCTCACCGTCGGCCTCCGCGCGAAAGTCGATGGCGAGTTCACCCGACGCGCTGTGCGACTCCACCCAGTCCGCGAGGTCCGGGCGAGCGAGCAGGGTGATCGGGGGCAACGGGAGGTCGCGCCAGCGCAGCGTCCCTTCGAAAGCCGGCGGCGCAACCGCGAGCTGGCCCCCGAGTTCGAGCACGCCCTGCTCCATCTCCAGATGCAGATCGATCGGGAAGCGTTCGCCCGGCGCACTCGTGACACCGCTCGCCGAGAACTCGATCGCCATCTGGAGCGGCCCCGCCTCGGTCAGCATCACGAACTCGGCGCGCTCGATGCGGAGCTCTTTCATGTGATACGCGGTGGGCTCACCTGTGGGCGATTCCTCGTCGAGCGATGCTTCGTCTGCGGGTGCGGGTTCGGCCAGCGCGAAGTCGCGGCGGACTTGGAGAGAGGGGGCTTCGAAGCCGATTGCCCCGAGCCCCAGGCCCGCATCGTCGAAGCGGACATCCACAAGCCGCAGCGTCTCGAACCCCGCCTCGACCGCCGGGCTCTCCTTGCCGTCGAGCAACTGGACGTCGAGCCCAGTGAGTTCCAACCGGTCGATCGCAATGGGCCAGCCCGAGCCCTCTTCGTCGACCTCGCCCGCCTCGACCGCTTCCGGGGCCGCCGGCTCCGCCTCGGGCTGCGTCGGGTCCTCGGGCGGAGCGGGCAGGATCGGTTGGCCCGATTCGTCGAGGCCGACGCGTGCCGTCGGCGCCGCGAGCGTCAGCTCGGACAAACGGATGCGACCCCTCAGGAGATCCAGCCATTCGAGGTTCGCCTCGAGCCGGTCCCAACGCAGCAGCGCCGTCTCGGGCTCGATCCCGCCTTCCGGCGTCGATGCTGCACCCGGCCCGGCGACCGACAATCCATCGAGGACGACCCGGCCGCGCAACAGCCCGAGGTCGATGTTCGAGACCGACACGGGTACGCCCGTCGCGCGCTCGCCACCCCACGCGATGCCCGCTTCGAGAGCGAACGGCAGCGCGACGCGTACGACGACGATCGCCACGGCGACCGCGAGGAGCCGTCGCGCGCGCGAGGTAGCCAGGAAAGGGGGGAGGGCGGCCACGGGTTCGGGCTCAGCCGCAGCGCGGCCGCTTGCCCGCCGAACGTGCTTTCTCCGCAATCGGCTGCGCCGTCTTCACGCGCTCGCGCAGGGCCTGGATGCGGGTTCCACTCGACGGGTGGGTCGAAAGAATCTCCGGCGGCGAGCCGCCGAGCTTGGCCATGTTCTCCCACAGCGCCGGGCCCTCGCGCGGGTCGAAGCCGGCGCGGGCCATCAGATCGAGGCCGAGCACGTCGGCTTCGCTCTCCTGGCTCCGGCTGAAGGGAAGGATCAGGCCAACCTGTGCGCCGGCGCCGAGCACCGCGATGGTCCGGCTCTTGGCCGGTGACGCGGGCCCGGTGAGTGCCGACATCGCTTCGAGTACGCCCGACGTCGCCATCTGGGTCGACGCACGTTCGTTCGAGTGGTCGGCCAGCACGTGGGCCACCTCGTGCCCGATCACGGTTGCGAGCTGATCCTGGTTCTTCGCCACCTTGAAGAGGCCGGTGTGCACGCCGATCTTGCCGCCGGGCAGGGCGAAGGCGTTGGCGCTGTCGTCGGCGAACACCACGACCTCCCAGCTTCGCGGAGCGCCCGGAGTCGTGATCTCTCGCGTGATGGCTTGCGCGACGCAGCGGACGTAGGCCTGGGCACGTGCGTCGCGCGAGGCCGGTGTCTGCTTCTTCAGTTCGTCGAAGGCGGTGACGCCCATCTGGCTCATCTGAGCGTTGGAGAAGACCTTGAGCGTGCGGCGCCCGGTGGGTGAGCTGCTGCAGGCGAGGCTGAAGACGACGAGGAAGACGGCGAGCAGGCGTGCCAAGGAACCCTCCTTTCCGGGCCAGGCCCGGGCCTCGCATTCTAGACGAGCCGTGGCAGGATGGGCTTCATGGTGGACGAAGATTCGGGCTCCCCGTTCGGGGACGAGCCGGTCCCGATCCCGATCGAGGATTCCCTCGATCTGCACGGGTTCGCTCCCCGGGAGGTTCGCGAGGTCGTGGCCGCCTATCTGGAGGCGGCGCGCGAGGCGGGCTTCCGCGAGGTCCGCCTGATCCATGGCCGAGGGCGCGGCGTCCAGCGTCGGAGCATCCAGGCCCTGCTGGCGCGCGACGCCGGGGTCGCCCGCTTCGAGGACGCACCGCCCGGGCGCGGTGGCTTCGGCGCCACCCTGGTGTGGTTGGCGGAGGACTAGCCCGCGGCGACGAGTTCGAGCAGCAGATCCAGGGATGACCACAGGTCGTCCGCCGGGATATTCAGTGCCGGGAAGAAGCGCAGCACGTTGCCCCCCGCCACGTTCACGAGCACGCCGCGCTCGATCGCCGTGCTCTGCACGCGCCCGGCCAGCTCGGCGTCCTTCAGGACCAGGCCGCAGAGCAGCCCGCGGCCCCGAGCCACCTCGCAAGCATCGGGGTGCTCCCGCGCGAAGGTCGAGAGCTTCGTCAACAACGCCTCGCCGAGGCTCGCGGCGCGCTCGACGAGCTTGTCCTCTTCGATGACGCGGATCACCGCGTTGGCGGCCGCGCAGGTGAGGACGTTGCCGGCGTAGGTGCCGCCCTGGTCGCCCGCTTGGACCGTGGCTGCGACCGCCTCCGTGCAGAGGAACCCTGCGATCGGGACGCCGCCGCCGAGCATCTTCCCGATGGCCAGCACGTCGGGGACGACGTCGTCGTGCTCGAGCGCGAACATCTTCCCCGTCCGGCCGATGCCCGTCTGGATTTCGTCGAGGATGAGCAGTGCGCCGTGCTCGCGGCACGCCTCCTGGACCGCAGCGAGGTAGCCCAGAGCCACCGGGTTCACGCCGCCTTCTCCCTGCACGGGCTCGACGATGAAGGCCGCCGTTTCGTCGTCGATGGCGGCACGCGCAGCATCGACGTCGTTGAAGGGCACGACCGCGTTGCCCTGCTTGAGCAACGCCTCGTAGGGCGCTCGGTGATGCGCCTGACCGATCACTGCGAGGGCGCCGAGGCTTCGGCCGTGGAAGGAGCCTTCGGTGGAGACGTAGCGGGCTCGACCCGTGGCGCGATGGGCGAGCTTGATGGCACCGTCCATCGCCTCGGTGCCCGAGGAGAGCAGGAACGTCCGCGTGAGTTCGGGCGGCGTGATGCGCGCGAGGGTCTCGATGAGATCGAGCTGCGGCAACGAGTACATGAAGTTCGTCGTCTGCATGAGTTGACCGGCCTGACTCGAGATGGCCTCGACCAGCGCGGGATGACAATGGCCGATGGCGTTCACGCCCCAGCCCGCCGTCAGGTCCACGAGTTCGTTGCCCGCCACGTCCCAGACCCGCGACCCGCTGCCGCGCGCGATGGCGACGGGAAGGCGGCGAGCCACGGGGAGGAAGTGCTGGGCCTCCCGCCGTTGGACCGCTTCGAGCGTGGTCGCCGTGTCTCGTTCTTGCATCGGGCCTCCCGGCGCGCGGGCAGGGCCCGGCAGCGCGAGGGGGGCAGAGTAGCTAGGCTCGCCCCACCTTGCGCGACTCCGCAGAAGCAAGGAGGCTCCCAATGCCCGATCGCCAACGCCCGCCCGATATCATCCTGCTCGAGGGAATCCAGATCCCCGCGGCCCTCGGCGTGACGGCGGCGGAGCGTCGCGTGCGCCGGCCCGTCACTCTCGACCTCGAGGTGGCCGTGCCCCTCGAGATGGCCGGCCGCTCGGACAACATCCGCCACACGATCCACTACAAGCGGATCTTCGAGATCGTCGAGGACGTGGCGGGCAACCAGGAACACAAGCTGGTGGAGGCGCTGGGCGACCGGATCGCCCGGTCCGTCCTCGAGAAGTTCGACGCGGACGCCGTCACCGTGACGGTCCGCAAGCCCAAGCCCATCTCCGGCGTCCTCGACTACGCCGGAGTCCGCGTCACGCGGACCCGCGAGGACGTGGCTGGCTAGCGTGCCAAAACCGCCTCCGGTTTGCGGGAATTGGGCCCGACGGGTGCCTCCGCTACCCTCGGCCGCCGCTCATCCAACAGCCCCGTGCCCACCCACCGTCCCGCGTAACGCGCCTTCGGGGCGGGAATCCAAGCGAAAATCCACGAGGAGCCCATGGCCTGGCAGCCTTCGGAAAAACCCGCCGTCACCCTCGAGAATTCCTCCGTCGAGGACATGTCCAAGAACGAGCGGATCAAGCTCGGAAGCCAGGGCCTGTTCTTCGTCGACCCCGAGGGCGGTGTGACCTTCGGTGACGAGGTCGACGCGCTGACCAACGGCTCCGCCGAAACGATTTCGAACAACGCCAAGGAGCTCTCGAAGTTCTTTGGGATCTACAAGCAGCAGGGTCGCGGCGAGCGCGGGAAGAAGACGAAGGACTTCTTCTTCATGCTGCGCATCAAGTGCCCGGCCGGTGGCCAGCTCACGAAGGGGCAGTGGCTGGCCCTCGACTCGGCCGCCGACCTGTTCGCCGACGGGACGATCCGCATCACGTCGCGTCAGGCCATCCAATACCACCACGTCTACGGGCCGAAGCTCGCGCCGCTCGTCCGGCATCTGAATCGTGACTATCGCGAGGGTGGCACGCTCGCTGCGTGCGGCGACGTGAACCGCAACGTCATGGGGTCGCCCATCGATGGCCTCGCGCCGGCGTGTGACCCGCGCGGGACCGAGCTATCCGAAGAGATTGCGGAGGACCTCGTGCCGCGCACGAGTGCGTACTTCCAGGTCTTCCTGTCCGACGGCGAGGGCCGCTCGAAGACGCCCATCAACCCCGAAGAACCCGTCTACGGCGAGCAGTATCTGCCGCGCAAGTTCAAGGTCGGCATCGCCCATGCGGGCGACAACGCCGTCGATCTGCGCAGCCAGGACGTGGGCCTGCTGCCCGTCGACGACGCCGGCGAGGTCTGGGATTTCTGGTCCGGCGGCGGCATGGGCATGACCCACAACAAGCCCGAGACGGCACCGCTGCTGGGCGAGTATCTCGGCCGCGTGCGCCGCGATCAGGTGGTCGACGCGATCCGCGCCGTCGTGACGCTCCAGAAAGAGAACGGCGAGCGGAAGGACAGGCGCCAGGCGCGCTGGAAGTACACGATCCGCCGCATGGGCCTCGAGACGGTCCGCAAGGCGTTGCGGGATCGTTTCGGAATCGATCTCGAGGATGCCGAGGCGCTGCCGATCCCGCCGATGGAGCTGCACCACGGCTTCCACGAGATGCGCGGCGGAGGCGGTTGGTATGGCATCTCCGTCGAGAGCGGCCGGCTGAAGGGCGCCCAGCGCGAAGCCGTGCGCGAGGCGGTCGAGACTCTCGATTGCCGGGTGCGGTTCACGCCGCAACAGGACCTGATGCTGATCGGCGTGCGCGATGCCGAAGCGGTGGAGGCGATCCTTCGCAAGCACGGCGTCGCGTTGCCCGCCGACATCTCGATCGCCCGTCGCAATGCGATGGCCTGCCCGGCGAAGCCGACTTGCGGCCTCGCCATGACCGATGCCGAGAACGTGCTGCCGAGCTACTTCGACGCCATCGAAGCCGCCGGCCACGGCGACGTCGACGTGGTGATCCGCATGACCGGTTGCCCGAACATGTGCGCTCGCCCGCCGACGGCCGAGATCGGCATCTACGGCTACGGCAAGAACGATCACGTCGTCCTGGTCGGTGGGTCGCGCGAAGGCACGCGCATCGGCAAGCCGCTCTACCGGCGGCTCTCGGGCGAAGAGATGGTGCCCGCGCTCGTCGGGCTCTTCGGCGCCATCAAGGAGCACAACACGGAGGGACTGCCCGCCGGTGAGTTCCTGGATCGCACGCCGGTGGAGCAGTTGCGCAGCTGGATCGGGATCGAGGCCGCCTGAGCGCGCTCGGGGCCACGAAGCCGGGCCCTTCGCCCTTGGGGTATGATGTACGAACTGCGGGTGCGCCCCCCGCGCCAGCCCGGGACCCCCACGTGAGCCTACCTGCTGCCGAAGTCCAGGCCCGTCTGAAGGATGCCGTCGAGTCGGGGCGTCTTTCTTGCGACGCCGCGCGCGTGTTGACGCCTCATCTCCTCGATCCCGCCGTCCGCGAGCCGGTGCTCGAGGCCGCCCTCGAGAGCAAGCGGCGCGGCAAGGGCGACCTTGTCACCTTCTCGCGCAACGTCTTCATCCCGCTCACCAATCTGTGTCGTGACCGTTGCGCCTACTGCACGTTCGCGAAGCTCCCCGAATCGCCGGAAGCGCGGACGTACTCCCTCGGCGAGGTCCGCGACGTCGTGCGCGGCGGCCTTGCCACGGGTTGCATCGAGGCGCTCTTCTGCCTGGGCGACAAGCCCGAGGTTGCCTACCGCTCGCACCAGGAATGGCTCGACGAGCGCGGCTACGACTCGACGCCTGCCTATCTCGTCGACGCCTGCCGCGCGGCCTTCGAGGGCGGGATGCTCCCCCACACGAACGCCGGCATCCTGTCGGCCGAGCAGATGGCGGAGTTGCGGCCGTGGAACGCGTCCATGGGGTTGATGCTCGAGAATGTGAGCCCGCGTCTGCGCGAGCGAGGCATGCCCCACTTCCACGCGCCCGACAAAGACCCGGCCCTGCGCATCCGCATGCACGAAGAAGCCGGCGAGCTCGCGATCCCGTTCACGACGGGCATCCTGCTCGGCATCGGGGAGACACCCGAGGAGCGGCTCGAAACCCTGCTCGTGATCCGCGACCTCCAGAGTCGCTTCGGCCACATCCAGGAGACGATCGTGCAACCCTTCCACCCGAAGCCCGGCACCAAGATGCGCGCCGCGAACTCGCTTCCCGACGAAGAGGTGGCGGCCTGGGTGGCCATGGCGCGCCTCGTGCTCGGGCCCGAGGCCAACGTGCAGGCGCCGCCGAACCTCGCACCCCGGGTGCTCGAACTGTTGTTGCGCTCGGGCTTGAACGACTGGGGCGGCGTCTCGCCGGTGACGGTGGACTTCATCAACCCCGAGGCCCCGTGGCCGACGCTGCCGGCCCTGCACGAGCGGACGACCGCCGCTGGGCACCGGCTGCGGGAACGCCTGCCGGTCTATCCCGAAGACATCCTGGGTCGCCCCGAGATGTTCGACCCGAACGTGCGCGCCGCCTTCGGACGCTTCGCCGACGCCGAGGGCTTTGCCCGGCCCGACCCGGCCATGGAGGCCGCATGAGTCTCGAACGGCTCTTCACCGGCGTCACACCCGCCGTAGTCGACGCGCTCGACCGTGCCCTCGAGGGGCGGGAGCTGACGGCCGTCGACGCCGAGCTGCTGCTCCAGGCCGAGGGCGACGACCTCCATGCGTTGACGCGCGCCGCTAATCTCGCGCGCCGCGACGACGTCGGCGACGACGTCTCCTTCGTCGTCTGCCGCAACGTCAACTTCACCAACGTCTGCTACGTGGGTTGTTCCTTCTGCGGATTCTCGCGCCACCGCGAAGAGGGCGACGCCTACGACCACCCGATCGAAACGATCCTCGCGAAGTGCCGTGACGCGGTGGCGCGTGGCGCGACCGAGGTCTGCATCCAGGCCGGGATCGACCCGCGCAAGGAAGCGGAGCACTACCGCGAGATCCTGGTCGCCATCAAGGCCGAGTTCCCGAAGATCCACATCCACGCCTACTCGCCCGAAGAGATCGACTTCGTGCAGCGCAAGAGTGGGATGCCTCTCGAGGAGATCTTCCGTTGGTTCATGGACGCGGGCCTCGGGAGCATGCCGGGCACCGCGGCCGAGATCCTCGACGACGAGCTTCGCCAGATCATCTCGCCGAACAAGCTCGGGCGCGATCGTTGGGTCGAGATCGTGAAGGCTGCCCACTCCGTCGGGCTCCGCTCGAGCGCGACCTGCATGTACGGCCACATCGAAAAGCCGCGCCACATCGCAAAGCACCTCGAGCTGCTGCGCGACCTCCAGAAGGAGACCGGTGGCTTCACGGAGTTCGTTCCGCTCGGCTTCATCCACGAGAAGAACACGCTCTTCAACCACATGGGTGCGCGCGCGGGTAGCACGGCGAGTGAAGACATCCGCATGATCGCCGTCGCCCGGCTCTTCCTGCGCCCGCACATCCCGAACATCCAGGTCTCGTGGGTGAAGATGGGGCCGAAGCTCGGCGCGGTGTGCCTCGACGCCGGCGCGAACGACATGGGCGGGACGCTGATGGAGGAGTCCATCAGCCGCGAGTCGGGCTCCGAGCACGGCGAGAACTTCCCGGCCGAACACATGCGGGCGCTGATCCGCTCGGTCGGGCGCACGCCCATCGAGCGCAGCACGACCTACGAGATCCTTGGCCGCTTCGATGACCCGGAGAAAGACCCGCTGTCCCTCGAGCCCGTGACCGAGACCGAGCTCTCTGGCCCCGCGCGTTGGCGCGAGCAGGGCAAGAACCCCGCCGGTCGCAAGGCCGCCCTCAGCGCCGGCATCGCCGGCGGCAAGTAGGCCGCCTCGCTCCCCTTCTAGCGCCCCCGCAAGCAACATCATGGAACGGGCCGTCGTGTGACGAGAACACGGTGGCGCGTTCTGGTTTCGTATGGGGCAACGGAGGGCGTTTGCCTAGTTTCGAACGCGACGGAGGCGAGATGGAGGACGGGCTCCGCGAGCGCGCGATGCTGGCGGCTGCCGGGGGCGCCCACGGGCTCGCCATCTGGCTGCTCGTCGACGCCTGGCCCGACAGCCACACCGCTCGCGCCATCGCAGTCACGCTGCTCACCTTCCTGGCCGTCACCGCGGTCGTGTTCCACTTCGCGTGGACCGCCGAGAATCGGAACCGCCTCGTCGCGCTGACTCTCGGCACCGGGTTCGTCTATGCGGCGGTCGCGGGTTGGGTGGGCGGGTCGTTGCCGACGCCGGAGCTGGTCTCCCAGAGCGACGAAGACCGCGCGGCAACGTGGGTCGCCGCCTCACTCCTGACGCTCTACGTCCTCGGGCCCTTCCTCCAGATCTTTCAACGTTCCGGCAAGGCCCACTTCCCCTACCGGGAACTCTTTCTTCACGGCTGGAACAACTTCTTCGTAGCCCTCGTGGGCGGCCTGTTCGTCGGCGCGTTGTGGATCGTGCTCATGCTCTGGGCCGCGCTCTTCGAACTCGTCGGGATCGAGGTGTTCGAGGATCTCTTCACCGAGGGCTTCTTCGCATCGCCCGTGACGCGCTGCCCTTCACGGGCCTCGGCGGCTTGTGGGACACGAATCACGCATCGCAGCTCCTGCTCACCTGGGTCGCGCTGACGATCCTGTTCTTGAACGCGGTCTATCAGGACGGAGCCGGCGACGACCTGCCGCCCCCGTGGGTGCGCCGCGGCGTAGAAGGCGCGCTGTTGGCGATGGCCGTCTACGTCGGGATCGCGGCCTATGGGATCTCGTTGCGCATCGGACAATATGGGCTCACGCCCGAACGGTTCTGGGGCGTGCTGGCGACGGCGGTCCTCGGCGCCTACGCGTTCGGCTACGCGCTGGCGGTCCTGCGGCGCGGAGAGCCGTGGTTGCGCATGGTGCGTGCGGTCAATCTCGTCGTGGCCTTGTTCGTCGCAGCGATCGGTCTGCTCGCGCACACGCCCGTGCTCGATCCGATCGGCTGGAGTGCGCGCAGTCAGTTCAAGCGGCTCGCCGAAGGGCGAACCCCGGCGGCAGACTTCGACTACGGCTATCTCCAGTTCGAACTCGGGCGCGCAGGCATCGCTCGTCTGGCGGAACTCGAGACGCTCGACAGCCATCCCGAACTCCCCGTCATCCGGGAACGGGTCGCCCTGGTTCGCGCGGAAGAGAGCTACTGGAAGTGGAAGCAGCGCCACGATTCCGGATTCGGCCCCGACCTGTTCGAGGTCCTGCCGGCCGGCGCCACCCTCCCGGAGGGCCTGATCGACTTCGTGCGCAGCGAGAACCTGGTGTGGGCCAACGATTCGTGCGGCGCTAAACGCTACTGCGCCGCGATCCATGTCGAGCTCGACGGCGAAGCGCCCAAGGAGTGGGTGCTCGTGGTGCACCGCCGTAGCTGGGCCCAGGCTCTCGCGATCGCGGAGACCGACACGGGCTTCCGATCCCTCGGCGTGCTCCAACCCACGGAGGGCGGCGCCAACCCCGGCGAACTCGAAGCGAGCCTGAAGGCGTCGGACTTCGGCACGGAAGCCCCACGCTTCCGCGACTTCCGGATCGGTGAGGCTCGCTATCGGGTCGTGCCGAACTAGAAGCGATCGAAGCGGCGCCGCCGCCACGCGATGAGCACGCGACGCAGCGTGCGCTCGAGCCAGGGCAGCCGTCGTTGCTCGACGACCTCCCCATCACACATTCGCGTCAGGTGTTCGCCACGGACGCGTTCTTCCACGCCGTCCGGGTGCAGGATCCGATACGGGCGATCGGGGTCGGAAACGTCGCCCACATCGAGAACACGCACCGGCGTCGCGGCTCGATACCGCCCCGCAATCGAACGCAAGCGCGGCGAGCGGTCGAAGGTGCCCGGCTCGGCTTCGTGGATTTCGAGCCGGGTCTCGGCGCCGCGCGTCACCAGATCGAGCACGGCACCCAGCCGACCGGGGCGATCCTCTTCGTCGAGCCCACCCTGGAGCCACAGGCAGCGGTAGCCGCGGCAGATCGCCGGGCGACTCGTGTGGATGCCACAGCCTCCGCCGAGTTCGCGCGCGGCAGCCGGCGAGCGCAGCTCGGGGCAAGGCACACCGCCGAGCTTTCGGAGCTCGTCCACGCGCAAGACGGTGCAACAGAGCGAACAGTCGCCGCAGACGCGCCCGCCATCGCCCGCCACGGCGATCCGGTCTACTTCCCCGTGCGCAGGTGCTGAAGACGGTCGGAGAGGGCCTCGACCTGATATCGCAGGGGTGCGCGCTCGAGGATCTGTCGCTCCATGGAGTGGACAGCGTTGCGGACACTCGGGTGATCGCGGCCCATGGTGCGGCCGATCTCCGAGAAGCTTGCGTCGGTGAAGCGCCGGCAGAGATA
>JAFDDA010000208.1 GCA_019311105.1 Deltaproteobacteria bacterium | reverse complement strand
GCGACAAGGTCGCTTTCGGTGCGCGGCTCGACGGTCCCCTGGGCCGCGACCCAGAGGCCAACGGTTTCCGGCGAGACTTCGAGGACGTCGACGAGCGGGGTCTTGATCTCCGGCCGCTCCGACGGCGTGCTCTGCCGCAGGGTGAACATCGCCGCCGTGACGAACCCGGCGAACACGAGGACCAGAATGGGAGCGAGAATCTTTGCGCGCCCCTTCACGGGCGGCCTCCTTCCGCATCCGACGGGCTTCTTTCGGAAGCACCGCGGAAGAACAGGGCAGTGAGGGCGCGCAAATCGTCGGGGTGGCCAGCGCGGTCGGATTCGAGGAGGCAACCGAACATGCTCGACAGGTAGACCGAGGCAGCGCGCTCGGGGTCGTGCTCGATGCGCAGCTCGCCGGCCTCGGCCGCCTTGCGGAAGAGCGGCGCGAGAATGTCGATGAGGGCGGTCGATCGCTCCTCGTCGGACGGCACCTCGCGCGTCTGGGCGCGAAGCATCTCCGAGAACACCAGCGGGCCGACCTGTTCCTGAACGTCGAGAATGCTGCGGATCAGCTCGTCGAGGGCTCCGCGCAGCGTGCCGAGCCGACCGATACGGTCGGCGACCTCACCTTCGAGGCCGGTGAGCAGCTCCCGAAGAAGGTCTTCCTTCTTCGGGAAGTGAAAGTAGAAGGTGGGCCGCGAGACCCCGGCGGCCTTCGCGATGCGGGCGATGCTGGCCCGCTCGAAGCCGTGCTCGCGGAACTCGTCGAGGGCCGCCTCGACCAGCCGGGCGCGCGTGCGGTCCCCTCGCGTCTCGCGGGGGCGGATCCGGAGTGCTTCCGATGCCATCTCGGAAGTCTGCATCGGTTCTGACGTTTGTCAACTTGAGAGAACTAACGTCAGAAATCGGATCGACTCTCAACTAGTTGATTTAACTAATGATTTATTTCGATTTTTCGTCAGCGATGGATCGAGTCGAGTTTGACGAGCTGCGTCATCGGCTGCGGATGATCCTTCGCTCGGACCCACCGGACCCCCATGGTGCCGTGATGATGGCCCGCCGTGTCGAGCCAGTTGGGGAGCCCCGGGTCTTCGTGGGCGACGACGATGCGGACGGAGCCGTCGGCTTCGAGCACGGCCTGGCCGCTGTTCACGTGGGTCGGGTGGAAGTGGAAGTCGAGCGACTCGGCCCAGATGTTCCCGAGTTGGAGGTTCCAGTAGTGACACTCGGGCGGTGTCACCTCGATCACCAGGGCCTCGTCGGGTGCTGGAACTCGTTGTCGGCGGCCTGCTCGCGGTAGCCGATCACCCAATCGTAGAACCACTGGGCGCAGCCGATGGCATACATCGCGCTGCCGAGCAGCTGCCCGGGCACGCGCGCCGGGTCGAGCGGCGGCTTCGGCCCCTCGTGGGAAAGACACTCGATCTCGATGTCGATGGGCTGCTCCGAGAGGCGATCGAGAAAGGTCTGCCGTACGAGGATCTGCTTCGTGTCGGGGTTCATGCGGAGCCAGTTGCCCGGCTGCTCTTTCTGGCTGGCGATGACTTCGAAGCTGCCGTCGGGGCCGAGCTCGAGCTCGGAATCCTCGAGGTGCCCGGCGCCGCCCGTGATCTTGCTCTTGGCCGCGAAGTTCTGGTTCTGGGCCGCGAGGCTCAGGTAGTGGATGCTCCCGCGCTTGCCGCGCAGGCGGTAGTCGTACTCGGGGTTCACCGACGCGCTTCGGTAGAAGTTGTCCGGGTTATCGAGGCCCATCTTCACCATCTCGGGCATGGTGCGGAACACCGGGTGCTCGGCGCCCGACGCCTCCGCGAACGAGATCAGCCCCGCACGCACGAGGCGCGAGAGGTAGCGGACGCCCTCCGCGCGATCGAAGGTCGAAGGTTCGAGCTCCTCGCGCAGGATCACGTCGCCGGCCTTCTTCATGAGATCGCAGAACTCGTGCCAGGCCTCGGCGGTCTCGACCTTTCGGATCGCTTCCTCGTCGCTCATCGCCATCCCCCTAGAGCTCGAAGCGGCCGACGTAGGCCGCGAATCGCTCGCGTACCTGCTCGCGGGTCAGCCCAAAGCTCGCCAGATCGTATTCGTGCTTGCCGTGCTTGTCCTTCGGATGGCTCCGCGAATAGCCCTCCATGGCTTCGCGCGCCGCGTCGAAGGGCATCTCGAAGTGGCGATAGACCGATTCTGCCGCAACGAGGTTGTCCTTCACCAAGGCGTCGTAGTCGACGTCGATGAAGCGCGCGGGGTCGAGCTGCTCGCGCACGGCGAGGCCGCGATCCATCGATGCCGCATAGTGCTCGAGCACGAGCGGGCCGAAGGCCTCGGCGGAGATGTCCACGCGGTCGTTCACGATCATGTAGATCATGCTCGAAATGGACGGGATGCAGACCGCCGGGTCGCGGTGGTTCCAGACGACGCTGCAGTCGGGAAACGTCTCGATCAGTTGGTCGAGGCCCCACAGGTGCGACGGTGTCTTCAGCAACCAACGCTCGCCGGGGCGTTGCCAGTCGAGCAGCCGCAGCAGGTCGGCGTAGTAGCGGTAGAGCGGCCCGAGGTCGTGCTCGGCGAACCAGCTCGCATAGGGCTCGAGCATCAGCTCGTAGCCGAGCTGCCCCCCATCGAGCGCGAAGGCCTGGAGCAGCACGCACTCCTCGGGCGTGTCGGCATCGGCGAAGTGGGCCTTGGTGAACTCCGGGTTCTTCTCTCGAGTCTGTTCGGAGATCGCCTTCATGGCGCGATAGCGGGGGTCTTCTTCGCCGGGAGCGAGATCCCAGGCGGGGTCGGGAAAGATCCCCTCCCACAGGAGCAACGGCCGCGCGGCCGGGTCCGCGGCAAGCAGATTGAACAGCGCCGACGTGCCCGAGCGCGGCAGCCCCGTCAAGAACATGGGCCGCACGATCTCGCGCTCGCGGATCTCCGGGTGGCGGCGGAAGGCCTCTTCCACCTTGAGGCGCGTGGACAAGAGTTGGATGAGCCGGCCACGGTGTTGAGCTCGACCCTTCTCGGTCATCGGGTTCTGGGCGGCGATGCCGACGAGCGCGCGCAGCCCGTCGCGAAAATCGTCGCTGCCAAAGTCCGATAGGCCGGTCGCGCGTTGGGCCTCGTCGAGCAGAGAACGCTCGTCGAAGCCTTCGGGGACGTCGTTCAAGGAAGCCTCGCTTGGAACCACCGGGTTCCAAGTGGAATCCGCAGCTGCAGCCTGGAGCCGCGGCGCCCGAGTATAGAGGCGGACGATGGCCTGGGCGAACGGGCTGCGGGGCAGCGCTTTACGGCGCTTGGCCGAGCTGCCATTCTGGCTCCATGGTCACCACGCCTCGCTACGCCGTCGCCATCATCGGAGGCGCCACCGCTGGCGCAGAGATCGCTGCCCGCCTGGCGGAGCACGGCGTCGAGGTCACCGTCTTCGAGCAGAACCCCCGCCCCTACGGAAAGATCCAGGACGGTCTGCCGCGCTGGCACTCGGCGCTGCGACGGAAGGAGTACGAAACCATCGCGAAAAAGCTCGGCCAGCCGGCCGTCCACTTCGTGCCCAACACGAAGATCGGCGCCGACATCGACTTTGCCGAGCTGGCGAACGATTGGGGCTTCACGGGCGTGGTGTTGGCGACGGGCGCCTGGCACGACCGACCGTTGCCCGTCGAGGGCGCAGACGACTACATCGGGCGCGGCCTCGTCTACCAGAACCCCTTCATCATCTGGTTCAATCACGCGAACGAGGCGGGCTACGACGGCCCGAGTTTCGAACCCGTGGATGGCGCCCTCGTCGTCGGCGGTGGCCTCGCCTCCATCGACGTCGCCAAGGCGCTGATGCTCGAGAACACACGCATCGCCCTCGCGAAGCGCGGGATCGAGGTCGACGTGGTCGAACTCGAGGTGAAGGGCATCCCGAAGACCCTCGCGGCTCACGACCTCAGCGCCAGCGACCTCGGCCTCGAAGGCTGCACCCTCTGCTACCGACGCCGCGCGGAAGACATGCCCGTGGTCGAGGTCCCCGAAGGCGCGAGCGAGGAACGACGCGCGAAGATCATCGCCGCGCGCGGCAGGTTGCTCGGCAAAGCCATGGAGAAGTACGGGTTCGAGTTCGAGCCGCTCGCCGCACCCGAGGGGTTGATCGTCGAAGACGGGCAGCTCGTGGGGCTCCGGTTTCGTCGCACTCGGATCGAGAACGGCCGGGTCGTCGCCACGGACGAGACGTTCGAACGGCGCGGACGCTGCGTCTACAGCTCCATCGGCAGCATCCCCGAGCCCATGCCCGGCATCCCCATGAAGGGCGAGCTCTACGACTTCGTCGATTGGGATCTCGGCCGCCTGGCCGACTACCCGAACGTCTTCTCCGTCGGCAACATCGTCACCGGCAAAGGCAACATCGTGGCCTCACGCAAGCACGCGAGGGCGGTTGCGGTGGAGGTGATCGAGAGGTTTCTGGGGCTCGGCGACGGCGGGCACGAGGGCGAAGAAGCCTTGCTCGACGGCGCGGGCGACGGCGCCGCCGCGGCCGCCGATGCCATCGCCGCACAGCTCCAGCGCCAGCCGCCCATCGACGCGGGCGCGCTCGAATCGATCCACAAGCGGGTTCAGCAACGCCAGGCGGCGGTCGGCTATTCGGGAGACTTCACGGCGTGGCTCGCCAAGGTCACCCCGCCGGACATGCAATAGCCCCGAGCCTCGGCTCTAGCCGAGCGCTTCCTGGATCGCGCCGAGCACCCGGCTCGGCTGCGAGCGCACCTGGTAGTTGTCGGATTGATCGATCCAGCGCACCACGCCCTCGCCGTCCACGAGATAGGTCGTCGGGATCGGCATCCCGGC
>JAFDDA010000207.1 GCA_019311105.1 Deltaproteobacteria bacterium | reverse complement strand
GCGCGCGCGCCAGGGCGCCGCCGGGCCGCTCGATCTCTCGGAGGGATCCGCCGCGGAGTTCGAGGCGTCGCGGGCCGTGCCGCATCTGTGCGGGTTCTTCGATGCGGTGCTCGCCGGCCGCGTGGCGGCGCCTGGAACCGAGCCGGTGAGATCGGCGGGAGCAGGCCGGTGAGAAGAGCTCTTCGCAGCCTGTTCGGCGACACGGCCTGGTGGAAGCACGTCGGTGTCTTCCTCAGCATCCCGCTGTCGCTGCGCTTTCTCAACTGGTTCGTCCAGCACTGTGTCCACCGGACACGCGGCCTCGGCTTCAGTGTCCACTTCACCTCGCGAGTCATCTCGGCAGCGAACATCAAGCTCGGCGAGAACGTCTGGTATCAGTTCGCCCAGAGCGGCGGCTGCTACGTCCAGGCGCTCAACGGGGTCGAGATCGGCGACGACACCTTGATCGCTCCCGGCGTGAAGATCGTCTCGGCGAGCCACGATCTCAGCGACCACCAGAGCCACGGGTCGACCGGCCCGATCCGAATTGGGGATCGTTGCTGGCTCGGCGCGAACGCGGTCATCCTGCCCGGTGTCGAGCTCGGCGACGAGGTCGTCGTGGCTGCGGGCTCGGTCGTGACCAAGTCCTTCCCCGCGCGGACCATCGTCGCGGGTGTGCCGGCCGCCGCCGTCGGATCGCTCGACTTCGACGGGCCGATCCAGCCCCTGGCCCGGAGCTAGGGCGCCGCCGTGAGAGCTCATGCCGCCATCGCGTTCAGCACGCGCGTCTGGAATGCGCTCGTACACCGCCTGGACCGCCGGCGCGTGCGCCGCCGCCTGCTGAGCCCCCCGACGGTGACCCGCGAAGCGATCACACACGCCCTGCGGTCGCTCGGTGTACGGGGTGGGGACGGCCTGATGTTCCACGCCTCCCTGTCGGCGTTCGGAGAGGTCGAGGGCGGCGCCGAGGCGGTGGTCGATGCGCTGCTCGACGCAGTGGGGCCGGAGGGTACGGTGCTCGCGCCGAGCTTCAGCCGCTTCGAGCTGCGGAAAGGCGAGTTCGGAA
Organism: Deltaproteobacteria bacterium; assembly: GCA_019311105.1. Classification (GTDB taxonomy): domain Bacteria; phylum Myxococcota_A; class UBA9160; order UBA9160; family JAFDDA01; genus JAFDDA01. The sequence goes on along the minus strand of JAFDDA010000207.1, from coordinate 4,318 downwards.
GCTGGTGGGACCCGCAGACGACGCCGGTCTACACGGGGTCCGTCACCGAGGCCTTCTGGCGGCGCCCGGGTGCGCTGCGAAGCGGCCACCCCACCCATGCCGTGGCAGCCATCGGGCCGCGCGCCGCCTTCTACACCTCGGAACACGGGGTCGAAGGCGATCGCCCCAGCTTCTGGGGCACCGGGACGTTCGACAGCCGGAGCCCGTGGGAGAAGATGACCCGGGCAGACGTCCACTACCTGATGGTCGGGTGTACGTTCGAGCCCGCAACCCTTGGCCACTACGTCGAGAGCTGCCTCGTGGCGGACGATCTGGAAGGCCTCCCCGACCGCGAACGCGACGGCTTCGCACGCGCGCTGCGGCACAACTACTACCACCCCGACGGGCCCTGGCCCGACATCGACCGCGTGAAGCTCGGCGCGGTGCTCGCCGAGCGCGGGCTGGTGAAGAGCGCCCGGGTTGGTTGGGGCGCCATTGAGCGGATCGGGGCAGCCGACTACTTTCGCGAGGCCGTGTCCATCTGCCGCGCAGACCCGGCCCGCTGGCTACCCGCTCCCTACCTGGCCTGGCGCGAGCGCGTCGGCCGGCGGAAAGAAGAACTCTAGATCGAACGCGAGCCCCGGACTGGAATCTCGACGAGAGGAACTCGATGCTTCACAAGCTCCAGAAGGCCCTGGCGAGCGTCGCCAACGCGCGCGAGCCCGATGAGCCGTTGCTCGGCTTCGGCCCCCGGCTCGGGTACATGGCGCTGCGGCGGCTGGCCTCCTCCGGCTGCTGAAGTCGGGCCGCATCTCCTATGGACCCGAGGTCGCAACCTTCGAGCGGGAGTTCGCGGCGCGGTACGACATCGCGGGAGCGGTGGCGAGCTCTTCGGGCACGGCCGCGGTGCACGTGGCGCTGGCCATGCTCGACCTCGAGCCCGGCGACGAGGTGATCGTCCCGCCGATCACGGACATCGGGTCGATCCTTCCGATCCTCTCCCAGAACGCGATCCCCGTCTTCGCAGACATCCACCCCGAGACCTGGACACTCGACCCCACCAAGGTGGCGGCGGAGCTGACCCCGCGAACGAAGGCGATCATCGCGGTCCACCTGTTCGGCAACCCGTGCGACATCAGCGCCCTTCGCGAGCTCGCGGATCGGAACGGCGTCGCCCTCATCGAAGACTGTGCCCAGGCCCACGGCGCGAGCTACCAGGGGCGGCCGATCGGAACCTGGGGCGACGCCGGCGCCTTCAGCCTCCAGTGGACCAAGCACATCACGTGTGGCGAGGGCGGAGTCACGATCACCGGCGACCCCGAGCGTCGCAAGCGCGGCAAGCTCTTCGTGGACAAGGGTTGGAACCGGGGCGGCGGCACCGAGGGCCGCCAGTATCCGATCTTCGGTCTGAACTACCGGCTGAGCGAGATGCAGGCCGCGATGGCACGCTCTCAGCTGGCCCGCCTCGACACCCTCATTGCGCGCCGGCGCACCAATGCCGGCATCGTGCAGGATGCCCTCGAAGGTCTGCCGGGGCTTCGCTTCCAGCGCATCCTCGACGGTGCCGACCACTCCTACTGGCAGCTCGCCTTCACCGTGGGCCCGGAGGCCCCCTTCACGGTCGATGCCCTGGCGCACTGCCTCGGGCGCGAGCGGATCGAGTGCAGCGCGCACTACATCGGCCGCCCGATCCACGCCTGTCACGAGCCGCTTCGCAATCGCACGATCTACGGCGCCAGCGACTTCCCCTTCAGCCTCTCGGATCGCGAGGAGCCCATCGACTACGAGACGCTTCGCCAACCCGTCGCCGAAGAGGTGCTGGGGAAGCTCGGCCTGCTCGGAAACGTCGACGAGCGTCAGCCGGAGCGGCTGGTCCGCCAGCTGGCCGAACGGGTGCGACACACCGTCGAGTCGCTGTGCAAGACCTCCATGATGCAGGTGAAGCCCCGGGCGACGCTCGCCCTCGGCGTGGTCGGGTGCGGCAAGATCGCGATGGAGCATCTGGAAGCGGCGCGGCGCATCCCCGAGATCGAGGTCTGCGCCGTCGCGGATCCGAACCCGGCGGCGCTCGCGACGGTGGCCAGCAGCTTCGGAGTCGACGCGCGCTACAGCGACTACGCCGAGATGCTCGAGACCGAAGACCTCGACATCCTGCTCGTCGCGACCTGGCCCCAGCTTCACGCCCCCATCGCCAACGAGGCGGCCCGCCGAAAGGTCCGCGCCGTGCTCTGCGAGAAGCCGATGAGCTCCGATCTCCAGGGAGCCCGGTCGATGCTGGAGGTCGCCGGGCAGGAGGGCACGCTCCTCGTGATCGGGCACCAGCATCGCTTCAATCCCCACCTCGAGGTGGCGCGAGAGCTGGTCGAGCAGGGTGAGATCGGCGCGGTCGAACGTGCGGAGGCTCACTGCGCGGGCAGCCTGATCAACAACGGATCCCACGTGATCGACGGCCTGCTCTACGTGCTGGGGGAGCCCGCGGCGACTTCCATCTCCGGACGGATCGAACGCCGGACGGGACGGGTGAACCGGGACCAGCCGGTGGAGGAGAGCAGCGAGGGCACGATCGTGTTCGAGAACGGAGTCGAAGCCCGGGTCGAGATGGGCGACGACGTCGCGCAGATCGGCTGGCACCTGATCGGGGAGCGAGGCCGCATGGACGTGGATCTGGAGGGCGTCCGCGTCTCGGGCCAGAACCCGCGAACGATCCAGCGCCTGCGCGTGGAATCGATGCAGGACCAGCTCGCTGGGGTTGTCGACGCGCTCGCGGGCTCTGGGGCCGGCCACCGCGGGGAGGCCGCTCGCGGCTTCCAGGCCATGGAGATCCTGATCGGGATCCTCGAGTCCGCGCGGCAAGGCGCGCCGATCCCGGTGCCCGTGACCCAGATGGAGTACCCGCTGGGCGTCGAAGAATCTGCGGCCGCCGCGTCTTCGGCCGGAGGCCGCTAGCCGCAGGCGTGCGCATCCGAACGCGAAGTCTCGTGTTGCTGGCGAGCGAGGGTCTGAAGCAAGGCACCACGATCCTGCTGGCCATCGCGCTCGTCCGGCTGATCGACCAGAGTTCCTATGGGACCTACCGGCAGGCGCTGCTTGTCTTCGTGACGCTCTTCGGGCTGGCCTCGCTCAATCTGGCCGGCAGCCTCTTCTACTTCATCCCGAAGGTCGGGCCCGAACGTCGGCGTCAGCTCGTCAGCCAGACCTTCCTGATCACCTGCGTCACGTCGGCGGCGGTGGCGGGCGTCATGCTGCTCGGCGCTGAGACGATCGCCGCGTTCTTCGACAACCCCGAGCTGGCGCCGCTCATCCGCATCCTCGCGATCTACCCCCTGAGCGAGGGCATCCTCGCCCTGGTGCCGAGCTTCATGATCAGCCTCGACCGGGCGATCCGGGCGGGTCTCTATGGGGCGGTGGCTGCGGTGACGCGCGCGGGGGCGGTGTTGGGCCTCGTGGTGGCCGGCTACGACTTGGCGGCGGTGCTGTGGGTCACGGTCGGCGTGAGCGTCGCGGTGGCCGGGGTCGGCGCGGTGGACATGATCCGGCTGAGCCCGGGGAAGGGCCTCCAGCCGGACCGGGATCTGATCCGGCAGCTGCTGGGCTACTCGCTCCCCCTCTGGCTGACCAGCGTGGTCGGCGTACTGAACATCCAGTACGACAAGATCCTCATCTCGGGCTACTTCGACCCCTCCGTCTACGCCATCTACGCGTGCGGAGCGATGGAGGTCCCGCTTGTCGCGCTCGTCACGCTGAGCCTCTCGAACGCCATCATGCCCAACCTCGTCGCGTCCTGTAGCGAGGGGAACAAGCGCGATGCGCTCTCCACCTGGCACGAAGCCGGGCGGAAGGCGAGCTTTGTTCTGATCCCGGTCTTTGCCTTCCTGATGGCCGTGGCCCCGGACTTTATCGAGCTGCTGTACGGCCCGGACTACGCGCGGGCGGTCTGGCCCTTCGCGGTCTACCTGGGCCTCCTGCCCCTGAAGGTCGTGGTCTACTCGACCATGCTGCGCGCGCTCGGGGACACGCGCCCGATTGCGGTCGCGGCCCTGGTCGGCTTGGTGGTGAACGTCGCCCTCAGCACGGCGCTCGTCTACGCCGGCAAGGGGTCCCTGTTGTCGTTCGTCGGTCCGAGCATCGGGACCCTGATCGCCGCCTTCTCGATGGGCGGGCTGCAGCTCCTCCGGATCATGCGGCAGACGGAGGTCCCCTTCCGGAGCGTCCTGCGCTGGCGCGAGCTCGGCCTCGTCCTGCTCACGAGCGCCGCGGTGGCGCTCGCCGTGTGGCTGCTGCCGCTCGCGGATCTCCCCATTGCCGCGCGGCTCGCGGTGCGCGGGGCGGCCTTCGTCGC
>JAFDDA010000121.1 GCA_019311105.1 Deltaproteobacteria bacterium | reverse complement strand
CCTCTACCTGGTCGATGGTGGGGGCGTGCTACGCGCGACACTTCGCCCCGTGAAGGACACCCGCCGCGATCTCGCGATCGGTGAGCCCTGGCGGAGCCCCGAGGTCGGCGCGCCGCGGGAGGGCGAGGACCGTTTCGGTGGCCTCGCGGGCCCCGAGTTGCTCGACGCCATCGAGGCGCACTACGGCCCCGCCGAGCGTGCGGCAGAAGGCCAGCGGCAGGCGCGACGGCTCGGCCAGGTCGTCACCAAGGAACGCAAACGCCTCGAGCGACGGATCGAGAAGCTCGAAGTCGAGGCGCGGGCCGGCGAAGAGGCCGCCGAACTCCACCGCCAGGGGGAGTTGCTGAAGAGCGCTCTCGCCGACACCCGCACGGGTGCGAGCGAGGTGGTGGCGAAGGACTTCGCGACGGGCGAACCCGTGACGATCGCCCTCGACCCGAAGCTCTCCCCGAACGCCAACCTCGAACGGATCTTCAAGCGCTACCACAAGGCCCTGAAGCGAGCGACGGTGGCCGGCGGCTCCCTGGCCGACGCCGAGGAGCGCCGCGGCCTGCTCGCCGCGCTCGCAGAGGAGATCGAGGCGAAGGCCGACGACCCCGAAGCCCTGGCCGAGGTCGCCGCACGGGATGAGGTCGCACGGCTTCTCGCTCGCCACGCGCCGCCGCCGCCCCGGGAACCCGAACGTGCCCGCGAACGCGGAAAGAAGGGCGACCTGCCGCGCCGCCTCCAGCCCAAGCGTTATCGCGCCAGTGGCGAGCTCGAGATCTGGGTCGGCAAGAGCGACGAGGCCAACGACCATCTGACGACGCGCCTGGCTCGGGGCAAGGATCTCTTCCTCCACCTCGAGGCCCAGCCCGGCAGCCACGTCATCCTGCGCACCGGCGGTCGGGACGACCCGCCCCAAGAGGCGCTGCTCGAGGCGTGCGAGCTGGCGGTGCACTTCTCGAAGCAGCGCAACGCGAACCGCGCCAACGTCCACGTCGTGCCGATCAAGAACGTGAAGAAGCCGAAGGGCGCAAAGCCGGGCCTCGTCTACGTCACCGGCGGCAAGACCGTCCACCTGCGACGCGACGAAGCCCGGCTGGCGCGCATCCTCGCCGCGTTGATTCCCGAGGCCTGAACCCCAAAATCCGCGTTACACTGCCGCCTCTTCTGCGCTCTTTCGGGGTTTCCATGCCGAACATCCGCTGGCTTCTCGCGATCATCACCTCCGTGCACCGCTGGCTGTACATCCGGAGCGGCGGCCGCATCGGGCACAGGCTCGGCCGTCAACCCATGCTGTTGCTCCACACGGTGGGTCGAAAGTCGGGCCAGCCGCGGACGACGCCGCTGCTCTACGTGTCCGACGATGATCGTTGGCTCGTGATTGCGAGCAATGCGGGCGACGACCGTCCGCCTGCGTGGTCGCTGAATGCGACTGCGGCAGGCAAGGCGACGATCCAGGTCGGGCGCGAGCGCCACGACGTCATCGTGCGCCAGGCCGTCGACGACGAACGCGTCGGCTTGTGGAAGCTCTGCTGCGATCAGTACCCGAACTACGCGGTCTACGAGACCCGGACCGACCGCCCGATCCCCGTGGTGGTGCTGGAGCGCATCGCGGCGTAGCCGCCCTTAGTGGCCCCGCGACAGCCCGCGCACGTCGAGGCGCTGACGGAGCTTGCGAAGATCCGGCGGCGAGCCCTGGGCATTCCAGAAGTCGATCCGGTTGCCCGTGCCGGTCTGTACGTTCAGCAGTGCCTCGGAGATGAGCTTCAAGTCGCGTGGCTCGGGCACATTTTCCCAGGCGGGGTACCAATCGCGCGCCTTCTCGGGCCCGAGGTCGTCCTCGCTCCAGCGGTGGAGGTGATAGATGACCTTCCACAGCTCCCCCTTGCGGTCGTAGGCGAAGGAATAGAGCGGCTCGAACGTCTGCCGGTCGAGCCAGATGTCCTTGCGCGAGTAGGGGTGCGCGGGGTCGCGCGGCGTGAGGCGGACGCCGATGGCGTGCCGCGCCTCCCAGCGATCGGTTGCATAGGAGAGGCCGCTCGGGCCGAAATTCCCCTCTTCGTTGTAGGGGTAACCGCGCTGCTTCGTGTTCGTCGGCGCGAGCAGCACGCGCTCGCCGATGCAGCCCCACTCGTACTGGGCGGGCAAGCCCGAGAAGCTGAAGAGATCGTCGAAACTGAAGTCCGTGCCGGCGAAGGCCGTGCTGCGCTGGGTCTCCGAGACCTTCCGTGTGCGCCGGAGGTCCGGAATGAAGACCCACGTGTCTTCGGGTTGCGCGCTGGCACGCGGGCCGAGCGAAGCCTCGTAGCGATACGTGAGGGTGCGGATGCCCTTCGCCTGGGCGGGCGCCTCGCCCACCAGACCCACCACCGCCGCACGCTTCTCGCGGCGGAAGACGTTGCCCTCGGCGAACTGCGGCTCGGGCCGGTGCTTCAGGAAGAAGCCGAAGGTCTTGCCGCGATATTCGAGTGCGCGCTGGTTGCCCTTCTCCCAGTAGGTGTACCGGACGTCGCCCTCCAGCCCGAAGCCCTGCCAGCGCCAGGTGAAGTTCCAGATGCTCTTCACGCCGGCCTTCGGGTCGTCCTTGCAGGCGATCTCGGCGAAGGGGGCGCCGCTGGCGTAGCCCACGAGGGTGTCGTCGACGCCGAGGCTCGTGGCGCCGCGGTTCCTCTTCGTCGCGTCCTGGTAGACCGCGGGCGGCGCGTAGTCGCGGAACGCGGGGCCGATCTCCATCTCCATGCCCGGGGGCAGGAAGGCGTCGCGTTGCGCCCAGAACTGCGAGGGCAGGAAGGGCTCGAGCTGCGCGATATCGGCATGGTGCACGATGCGGCCGGCCGCGAGCGGGAAGGTGTCCTCGGCTCGTGCCGCCGAGGTGGGCGCCGCGGTGGCGAGAGCAAGCAAGGCGAAGAGGAAGGTCGAGGTGCGCATGGCGAAAAGGTAGGCCAACGCGGGAGGTCGGGCAGACGGGGGCCGCCGGCTAGCGCCCAAGGAAGTCGCAGGCTTCGGGCACGTCGAGTTCGCATGCGCGTTCGATCCGGGCCGTTGCACGCGCCGACCGGTCGGGGTCGGGGGGGGCAGCGAGGTCGCCCGACCAGAGCGTGCCGAGGACCAGGCACGAGAAGCCGTCGTCGGCGTCGCACTCGGCGGCCAGCGCGTCGGCACCGCCTTCCGCCAGGAAACCGGAGATACGGTCGCAGGCGGTCGCGAGGCCTTCCTGACAGGCCAGCGCGTAGTGATAACCGGCCTCGGGCAGGTCGCGTTCGAGGCGCACACCCTCCTCGGTGAGCACGGCGTGTTCTTCGCAGCGCTGCCACTCGCCTTCATGGCACGCGAAATCGAGACTTTCACTCCAGGAGCTGCAGGCGTACCAACGGTCTTCCTCGCAAGCGCGCTCCCAGAAGTCGAGGCTCTTGCCCGCGTGATTCGGGCCGAGGAAGTTCGAGCCGTAGAGGATGGCAAACCCCGCAGCGCCCGCCGCGACCCAGCCGAGGTTCGCCCGGCCACCGGCGGGCGAACCGCCGAGCCGATCGAGTCGCTGCGCCAGCAGATTCAGGAACGGGACACACAGGAGCTTGTCGTAGTAGGCCGGCCCGCCGACCTCGCGCAACCAGAGATAGAGCCCGAAGACGGCGAGGCCGTACAGCACGCCGAAGGCCGCACGTCCGCGCGCCGTGCGCGGCGACGTCGACGGGTCGGTGACGAGGAAGTTGCAACCCAGGAAGATCGCCGCAGGGATCCCTACGTCGACCCAGCAGTAGACGCCCGTCACCTGGGTGTACGCGAGATTCAGGGCGTAGAGCGTCGCGACCGCACCCACCGTCACCAGGGTGGTGGAGAAGAGCGCCTGCACGGCGAGCCCGAGTGCGAAGAGGATGAGCCACGCATGGGGAATGAGCCCTTGAGTGACGGCGATTTGCTGTGCCCAGGTCATGTGGTCGCTGTTCGTCGCCCAGAGTACGGCGCAGAAGAGGAACAACGGGAAGCTCGACGGGTTGAAGATGTGGGTACGGCGGCCGTCGCGCTGCCAGTGCACGAGCTCCTTGGCCAGGGCGCCGACGGCCAGCAACAAGAACTGGAGCCAGAAGAAATCGTCGTGGAACCAGAGGAAGAGGTTCACGCTCCCGACGATGGGGATCGGCCCGAACCCCGTGCGTGCCTCGTCGCCTCGCCACCAGGCGAGCAACAGGTCGAAGGCGTAGTAGAAGAGGATCTGCGCGAGGATGTGCGGAACATGGTCGGCCACGCCGTCCCAGCTGAGGCCCCACGCGGTGTAGAGCGCGACGTGAACGCCGGTCTGGACCCAGTGGGCCGTCACCGGGACGAAGCGGAGCCGCAACGTTCGCGCCCTGTCGCGGCCGCGTGCCGCGACGCCCAAGACACCCGCCGCGAGCAGGCCTGCCATCCCGAGGAAGGAGGCAGCCAGCGGCGGCGACGCCGCCACCGAGGGCAGGAAGGAAAGGGTCGACAGGCCCGCTGCGAGACCGAGCGGGAGGAGAAGCATGCGCGCGCCCGCGTTCAGGAGCCGGGCTCCGCCACCGGCAAGGTGACGTAGGCCTCGCGCGCCGGCCCGGCGAGCAGGGCCTGCTCGGCCGGCACGGGCTCCGCGACCTCGGCCCAGGGGCCGACGCGGTTGCGATGGGCGTGATACTTCGGGAAGTCCGCCGACGAGACGTCGAGCCGCAGGCGCGAGCCGGCCTTCGCGACCCACTCGATGGGCCACATCCGAATCGGCAGCGCGACCGCGTCGCCCGGGGCGTAGCCCGCATCGCCGCGCCCGTTCCGATGGGAGAGGGTGTTGACACCGTCGCGGACGTTCACCGCCGTGCCATCTGCAAAGACTTCACTGAGCTTCGCGTGAAAGGCCGTGTCGCCCGCGTCGGAGCGAACGGTGAGCATGACCTCCACGCTTCCTGCGATGTGCAGCGGCCGCGGGAGCGGTTCGCCCAGGAAGCTCACGACATCCGGCCGGTGACACGGCTCGGGTTGCCACTGGTTCGCGGGTGCCGCACCCCCGAAGCCGGGCAGGATGAACGCGAGCATGCCACCCCCGCCCACGGTCGGCGTCGGGTCGAAGGGGTCGTATCGGTAGCGGATCTCCTGGTCGCGCTGCGGTGCTTGGCTGGCGAGGGAGCCGGCGCAACCCGGCGGCTCGGCCGCCACGAGGTGGAGGCGCTCGGGCTGCGTCGGCGGCGGCCAGGCCGCCCGCTTCGCCCAACGGTTCTCGCCCATCACGTAGGTCTCGACGCCAACGCCTTGCTCCAGAGGTTCTCCGCGCAGGTGATGGCCGAGCCAGTCGAGCACCCGCGGCCATTGGGCGAGGCCGCCTTCGGAGTCGGGGAACTCGAGCACCCCGGATGCCTCGCCGATGTGGGTCCACGGTCCGATGACGAGCTTGCTGCGGCTCCGGCTGCCCAGGCCGTTGAAGTCGTCGACCTGGGGGCCGAGAAAAATGTCGTACCAGCCGCCGATCATGAGTACCGGCACCTGCGTCTTCCCGGGTGTGGCGAGCAGTGCGTGGTAGTCGTCCCGTTGCCAGATCGGCGCCGTCGCCACGCCGCCCTGAAGCCACTCCTGGTACCACGGCAACTTCATCCCGAAGATCTTCTCGTCCACTTCCGCGTGGGGATGGTGCGCGAGGGCGGCTCGGTACTCGTCGCCTGCGTCGCTCCGCATCGTGCCGTCACGCATCATGGCGGCCCACGCGGTGAAGGTCTCGTGGCGGAACATCCCGTTCTCGTAGAGCGCGCGTCGCAGATCCGTGGTGGCGACGGTCGGGATGAAGGTCTTCACTTCCGGGGGCAACGAGTCGGCGACGGCCCACTGCACGGCGGCGAGGTACGAGGCGCCGTAGAGGGCGAGGTTCCCGTCGTGGAACGGTTGCGCCGCAAGCCAACCGAGCATGTCCTGGCCGTCGAAGCGCTCGTTCACGAAGGGGTCCCACTCGCCCTCGGATCCCATCTGGCCGCGCACGTCCTGGTAGACGCAACCGTAGCCGTAGCGGATGAAGATTCCGCACCACAGGTCGCGCGCCACGCGGTCGAAGCGTTCGTAGGGGTTGCGGATCAGGACCGTCGGCCAGCGTTCGTCGCCCGCGGGGAGGCGGATCGTGGTGGCGAGGCCGACCCCATCGCGCATCTCGACGCGCTGGTCGCGATCGTCGCCGGGCTGGTGGGTGTAGGCCGGCAGATCCTGCTTCCAGCGAAGCAGCTCGAAGCGGAAGACGAAGGCAGCCCCGAGGCCGAGCGCCCCCACGAACAGAACGAGACCGACGACGGCGAGGATGCGGCGCAGCACGCCGGAACTCTAGCAGGGCAATGTTGCTTGCTTCTCGGGTCTTGTGGGGCGTAGGCTCGCCCCGTGCGGTGGATACTCGTCATCGTCGCGGTCGTCGCCCTCGTGGTGGGGTTCGTGTTCGCCCTCGGGAAGGGTTGGTTCGGTCGGCATGAGGGCCCCGGGTCGGTGACGACCCAGGCGATCCCGGCCGAACGGGTCGCCCGCGCTGAGGCCGTGCAGGCGGCCGACGCCGCGCGCGCGGGGGCATCGGACGAGAAACAGATTCTCTTCGGCGATCTCCACGTTCACACCACGCTGTCCGGCGATGCGTATCTGATCAGCCTCCCGATCGTCGGCGGCGAAGGTGCTCACCCCCCGGCCGACGCTTGCGACTTCGCCCGCTACTGCTCGGCGCTCGACTTCTGGTCGATCAACGACCACGCCGAGTTCCTCGACGCCCGGCGCTGGAACGAAACGGTCGACAGCATCCGTCAGTGCAACGCCGTGGCGGGCGACCCGGCCAACCCCGACGTGGTGGCCTTCCTCGGTTGGGAGTGGACCCAGAAGGGGACGCGCCCCGAGAACCACTACGGCCATCGCAACGTCATCCTGCGCCACACCGACGAGGCCAACGTGCCCACGCGGCCGATCGCCTCGCAGAGCACCGTGGGTTCGAGTGGCCTTCCCGTGCCGATCCGTGCCGGGATGGCGCTGCTGGCGCGCGACCGTCGGACGCTCGACTATATGAAGTACATCGAAGAGCTCGTGCAGGCTCCCGTCTGTGCGAGCGGCGTCCCCGTGCGCGATCTGCCGGACGATTGCATGGAGAGCACGGCGACGCCCGGCGAGTTGTTCGAGAAGCTCGACGACTGGGGGCACGAGTCGATCGTGATCCCCCATGGCACGGCCTGGGGCTGGAGCGCGCCACCCGGAGCGAGCTATGCGAGCCAGCTCAACGCGCGTGAGCACGACCCGCGTCGGCAGACCCTGGTGGAGATCCACTCGGGCCACGGCAACTCCGAGGAGTATCGGAGCTTCCGCGCCATCGAGCCCGACGGCGCAGGTGGCTGGCGCTGCCCCGAAGAGAGGTCCAACTACCAGCCGGGCTGCCGCCGCGCGGGCGAGATCATCGAGGCGCGTTGCGTCGAGGCAGGCGAGAGCGAATCCGAGTGCGCGGACCGGGCCGGAGAAGCGCGGCAGCTTTACGTCGACGCCGGTCGTGCGGGCTTCCTGACCGTCCCCGGAGCCGCGGCCGAAGACTGGCTCGACGCTGGCCAGTGTCGCGATTGCTTCCTGCCCGCCTTCGATCTGCGGCCCCTGATGAGCGTCCAGGCGATGTTCGCCTTCCGGCACCCGCTCGAAGCGCCCGACGTGCGCCGGTTCCGCTTCGGGGTCATCGGTTCGAGCGACAACCACACCGCGCGGCCCGGCACCGGATACAAGGAACTGAACCGTCGCGAGATGACGGAGGCCACGGGTTTCCGGAAGGGTGTGGCGAAGCCGCTCCGCCGCTTCGCCGAACGCCCGGACGAAGAGCCGCTCCCGCGTTCGCAGGCCCTCGAAGCGAAGGGGGTCGCCTTTGCCGGGCAGGATCGCGAGCGGATGGCTTCGTTCCTCTCCACGGGTGGGTTGGCGGCGGTCCACGCGAGCGGACGCGACCGAGATTCGATCTGGCAAGCCCTCGAGCGTCGCGAGGTCTACGGCACGAGTGGCGGGCGCACGCTCCTTTGGTTCGACCTGACGAATGCACCCGGCGGCGGCCGGCTCCCGATGGGCGGCGAGCTTCGCACGACGGCGACCCCCGAGTTCGAAGTGCGAGCCCTCGGCGCCTTCGAGCAGCAGCCGGGCTGCCCCGACTACTCGGTCTCCGCGCTTTCGCCCGAACGTCTCCATCACCTCTGTCGCGACGAGTGTCACAACCCGAGCGATCGCCGGAAGCGCATCACGCGTGTCGAGGTCGTGCGCATTCGCCCTCAGACGGGGCCTCTCGAGAGCCTCGACGGCCTGATCGAAGACCCGTGGCTGGTGCTCCCGTGCAAGGACGTGGGGGCGGGTTGCCAGGCGACCTTCCGCGACCCGGAGTTCCAAGGCATGGGGCGCGACACGCTCTACTACGTGCGCGCCATCGAGGAACCGAGCCCTGCCGTGAATGGTGCGAACGTGCGCTGCACGCGGGACGAAACCGGCCGCTGCACCGACGTCGACTACTGCCACGGTAACGAGGAGCGGACGGACTACGAGGACGACTGCCTCGCCGAGATCGAAGAGCGCGCCTGGTCGTCTCCGATCTTCGTGGACTTCGGAGCCTAGCGGCGCGCTAGCCCTCGGCGACGTCCGGGTAGAAGCGCGCCAACGGGTACTCGCCCCCCGCCAGTCGTTCGCGGCAGAACCGATGGATGCGCTCGGATTCGCCCGGCGACGCATCCTCGTGTCGGTTCCGTGTCCCCTTGTTGAAGAAGGCACCGCTTCCCGAGAAGAGCGTCGGCGCGTGCATCTCGAACCAATCCTGGCGCTCCTTCATCCAGAGGTAGTCGGACTTCTCGGTGACGAGGGCGCGCTCCGAGGCGTCGAGGTCGAGGCCGAGGAAGTCGTTGACCTGGCCGACGGCTCCCGCGAGGTCCTCCTTCATCTCCTCGTAGTGAAGGAAGAGCACGTTCTCGCGCTCGCGCCAGCGCCACCAGCCCTCGGCATGGTCCGGCCACGGGCCCCACCACATGTTCTCGGAGCAGAACCAGTCGAGCAGCCCCTGTCGGTCGGGAACCATCGGCCCCATGGCCGACTTCATGAAGTCGACGGAGCTCGCAAAACACGAAACCGGGTGCCGCAGCACGTAGATGTACCGGGCGCGCTCGTCGTAGGGGCACAGCGCCGCCGGGAAGTGGGTCTTGATGATGCGGGTCGGCTTCTCGCCCACGAGCGGTGCATCTTCCATCGAGACGCTTCCCGTCGATTCGATCCAGGGGCTCGTGGCGTACATGTGCCGATGCCCGTCGTCGCCGAGATTCCCTCTGCCGCGGCACACCGCCTCGTAGACGATCTGCTGCATCCACGTCGTGCCGCACTTCATCTGGGTCGCGACGAAGACGTCCTCGGGCCGCGGCTTGTAGTGATGGGCCGCCGCGAAGGTCTCGCGCGAGCAGATCCCCCCCGGCGCCGTGAAGCCTTCGTACTTCTCCATCAGGAAGACTTTGTCGCGACGGATCGGTGCGATCAGCTCGAGGACCGGGCGGATCGGCCGACTCCATCGATCGATCCTTGCCTTGAGAACGCGCCGTTCGGCGACCGGGCGACGGAAGTACTCGTCTCGGTGTGTCTGGCGGGTGGCCCAGCGGGTGAAGGCGGCGAGGTAGGCGAACAGGGCCAGGAGCAGTGCGACTGCGACTTCCAGCAGGAACACGGCTAGCGAGCCCCGCCCGGGCCTGAGGTTTCGGCCTCCACTTCGGCGTCGAAATCCCCGGGCCGCCCCACTCCTGACAGCCCGGGGTAGTGCTCGGCGAAGGTGGCCTGCATGGCCTCGATCGGAACGTCGTCGAAGCTGCCGCGGTCGTTCAGATACTCCATGTGGCGTTGGCCCTCGTGATCGAACGGGTGATAGAGCGAGTCGCTCCGGCCGTCGAACTCGAGGGGCAGCAGGCCGAACTTGTCACACAGCTCGACGTTGAAGGCGGGCGTCGCCTTGACCCAGCGGCCTTCGAGTTCGATCGAGGTGTAGCCGTGCCAGTAGAAGACGTCGGTCTTCATGATGGCCCGCATGTTCTCCGTCGACAGGTGGTTGCGAACGTCGGCGAAGCCGAGCCGCGCCGGGATGCCCTCGGCTCGGCAGGCGGCGCCGAGCAGAACCGACTTGGACACGCACCAGCCGCGCCCGGCTGCGAGCGTATTCGAGGCGCGAATCCCCTCCACGCTCACACCGGCGCCGTAGGGGTCGTAGCGGATGCCGTCGCGCACGGCGTAGTAGAGCCGCACGGCGCGCTCGAGCGGCGAACCCCTGGAGCCAGCGTGCTCGCGCGCAAACCTCGCCACGTCGTCGCGGTCGAAATCGAGGAAGGGCGTGGGCGACAGCGTGGAATCGATCATGCGGGGGCTCCAAACCAGGCCAGCTCGCGGCGGGTCATAGCCTACCCGATCCTTCTTCATGCACCGGCAAAGCAGTCGCAGCGGCGCATCGGCTCCACGCAAGCACGCGCAACCCGCGCGCACGTTGGGTGGATTCCCTCTCAAGGCATCCACCGGCCATGACGAATCATGAGGTGAACTCACCTTTCCTGTGAGCCTCAGCCGCACCGCACCCCTGGATGGCGGCCCGGGACCATGGGATGACGATGCGTACGATTCAGGAAGACTTTCGCGAGTTCGCCCACCTCGACCGGAAACGGACGGGGGACGGCGTG